>JANXWY010000059.1 GCA_025350905.1 Verrucomicrobiota bacterium | reverse complement strand
GATAGCGGAGATCCGGTCGCTCGGGACCGGCAGGAGGCTTCGGCGCCGATCCTTCGGCACGCCGTTCTTCCCGTCTGGCGCGTCTCGCCGTAAGAACGGCATCGCCAACGCTTCGCCTTAGGCAGATGAAACATCCCTGGGCTGGCTGACGGAAATCCATTTTTCTGCTTGACCGCTCACGCTAATGGGTGACACCTTTACCTTTACACCTTTATTTAAGTGCGAAGACTTTGTTACGAAGCAGAAAAATGTCACCAGTTTCCTGAAATTCGGCATCAGCCCGCACGCATGCTTGTTCCAACTCCCCAACCTCAATCAAATCCCAAACGGACGGCTCGCTCATAATAATTATTGTAAATGACCGGGACAGCAAGGCCACTTACGAATCAGCGATGCGCTCTAGCCAGGTCCTACAGGTTCCGACTCCGATCAAATAATCGTGATGATTATGGCAGAGCAGCAGGCTGGCGTTTTTATCAGTCAGGTAAAATTCCATCGCAGGGCACTCCTTTAATAGTTGTAGAAGTTCCCACCCACTAACAAACCGCCACATTTCGGTTGACTCATTCTCGTCGAAAAAGAGGATGACCTCGGTGTTCCCTAGAAATTCACAGGCCAAGCTCCAGCCATCGGGCAAATACTTGCCCACAGCATTCCCCAGTCTTTCCCAAAGAGGTGAACGCCCTGAGCTTTCCGCGAAACTCGATTCTACAAGCTGGCGCAACTGGTGTGCTTCACCGGTTGGAAGTTTGTGAGCTTCTATTTCTGCGGATCTTAATGCCGATTCAATCATGTCATTCAGCATACATCAGCTATCTATTGTATGGAACCTCGTCAACAAGGATATGGCCTCTTTCACCACCACCAGCACCGCGTTTGCCCCCCGTCTGCCAGCCAACATGAGCTGCATCTGGTCCATTTTTGGCATGGGGCCAATCCATATTTACTTCGGCCCCACTATCATGCCGCCATTCAACCGGGTGCGATTTTCCGTTTGCATCCTTCGCCCATTTCGTAACCTTGAAGTCCTCTTTCGAAATCCCCGTTTTTTTGAAGGCTTCGTCGAGCGCATCCCGCCAAGTCTTTCCCGTCCCGCGCCAGTCCATGTCCGCTGGCTTCATCTCGTATTGAGGCGAGGCACTGGCATTTGGTTTCGGTTTCGGCGTCTGCGCGGTCATGAAGTTGTTGACGCCGAGGATGCCCGAGGTCGTCGCGGCGGCGCCAACCACAATGAGACCTCCTCCAGCCGCCATTGCCGGCACAGAAACAGGCGTGGCGGCACTGCCGGTAAGGACTTCGCCGCCAGCACCAGCCACAGCCAACCCGCCGCCCGTTGCAGCCGTGTCACCTCCAACGATTATCTCACCGATGGAAATCCCCAACCCAAGGACTTCGCCCGCCTTCCGGCCATAGTATTCGGGCATTGCTTGGCGTGGATTTGTTCACTTTGGCGGCACAAATATTTCCTTGTTCCAAGGAATAAAGTCGAACGGCGGAAGGCACTGAGCGGCGGTTGGGTCGGCTAGTACTGTTGCGGAAATATGGTAGCGGTGAACGCCTGCCCTGAGAACTACCTTCGAAAGCAAATGTCCCGCGAGCTTCCTAAACCACAGTTCTAAGTCCCGAGGCGACTTTCTTATCTTTTTTTCAGGTTGTTCGAGCCAATCTCGATGAAAGGAAAGGACCGCGTTGCCAAGTTGTCGCTTGCCCTGGTCGGCTCGCTCCCCTTGGAAGAAGACCGTTATCGGTGCAAAGTTTACCCGCGGCGACAACGTATACATCCCTTTGTTGTTCCCTTCCAGAATCTCCATCATTTGGTATGGGCCAAACTCCCATGCTGGCCGAACTAAGTAAAAAACTCCCCTAAGCTGATCGTTAATTGTTCCTCTGTGTATTGCGAGAGCTCGTGGGCTTTTCTGCGGTATTCCGGTCAACACGTGAAATCCGGAGTCTAGTGCATAGCACAGTGCCCTCGTCACGTCTGCAGTTGAGTGTATAAATTCAATATCAGGCATATGTCTAAGCTCGGTTCTCTCAATTCTCCTTCGGCTCAGGCTTCGGCCTTGGCGGAATTGGGCGAGTTTGCGCGTCAATACCTGCGGCCTTGGCTTGTTTCACCCGTTCTTTATGGTAAGAACCATTAGGTCGCCGTTCCGATTCCACAGTAACGCGGGTGCGACCCTCCGTGTCAACAATCTGATTATCAGCTCGCCTATTGATTCCTGGATGGCCTTGGACGGGTTGTTCTGTAAGAGCCTGTTTGAAAAGTGGGTTTAGGTCCTGGCCAGGCGCGTGAGCATGAGGCGAATCATCGCCAGGTAGAGCATGGTTTCGCCAGTCTGGGCTTGCCGTTCGTAATCCCGATTGAGGCGGCGGTAGCGACCCAACCA
>JANXWY010000038.1 GCA_025350905.1 Verrucomicrobiota bacterium | reverse complement strand
TCGGCCTCGGCCAGCGCGTGCTCGTGACCGACGGCGGCGAGCATCCCCTGCTGCAATGCCGGATCATTGACTTTGCCGCTACCTAGGACACAGTAAGCGACATCGGATTCCCAGCGTATGCCTGAACTTGCTGTCGTCGAGAAACTCCAACCCTGTCTCCTTGACCGGTTGACGGATGACGAGCCGAAGAATTCGCAGGAGAGCCGGACGCAGCGGGTGATTTCGATTCAACGCTACCGTGCGGGCGTCTTGCGCGACTTGAACTGGCTTTTCGGCGCCAGCGCCCACCTGCCGCAGGAGGGAAATTCCACGATTTCACTCGAGGACTACAAGGACGCGTTTCATTCCGTCATCAACTTCGGCACGCGCCACCTGTTCGGCGTCACCTCGCCCAACGTCCGCGATCTGGAGCGGCAGTTGATCGACGCGTTGCACACGTTCGAGCCGCGCATCCTCCGCAACAGCCTCAAGGTCCGGATGAAGCTCGAAGGGAACCTCGTCGCCATGGATGTGGAGGGTGAACTTTGGGCGAACCCGCTGCCCGAGCAATTGCACATCAAAACCCGGCTGGACCTCGAGAGCGGCCACTGCAGCCTGGGCGATTGAGCGTATGGACGAACGCCTTCTCAGTCTTTACAACACCGAGCTGCGGCACCTGCGCGACATGGCCGGCGAATTCGCGCGCGAGTATCCGAAAATCGCGGGCCGCCTCGCGATTGACCGCGACGCCAAGGAAATTTGCCCCGACCCGTACGTCGAACGATTGCTGGAAGGTTTCGCCTGGCTGGCGGCGCGGGTGCATTTGAAACTCGACGCTGAGTTTCCTCGTTTCACCCAGGCGTTGCTCGAAACGGTCTATCCGCATTACCTCTCCCCGGTACCTTCGATGTCGGTCGTGCGCTTCGAGATTGACCCCCAACAACCGGCGCTCGCCGCCGGCGTGCCGGTGCCGCGCGGCACGTCGCTCAAGAGCAACCTGGGCAAGGGCGAACGGACGCCGTGCGTGTTTCAAACCGCGCACGACGTGAAGCTGCTCCCGCTGCGCGTGCTGGAGGCGCGCTACTTTACGCGGGATGTGCAGGAGTTGAATCTTCCGCCCGAACTCGGCGCCCGCGCCGCTTTCCGCATCCGGTTGCAGACCACCGGCGGCCAGACTTTTGACAAGGTCAATCTGGACGAACTGACCGTGTACACCCGCGGCGCTGACGACCTTGCCGCGACCATCTACGAACAAATTTTCTCACGTAAACTTGGACTGGTCATCCAATCGGTTGCCGACCGGGGCAGGGAACTGGCGCGCCTTCCCGCCAGGAACGTTCATCGCGTGGGTTTTGCCCAGGAGGAGTCGCTCCTGCCGGCCAGTCCGCGGGGATTCGAAGGCTACCGCCTATTGCGCGAATACTTCGCGCTGCCGCAGCGGTTTCTTTTTTTCAAGCTCTCTGGAATCGCAGAGCCGGCCAAGCGTTGCAAGGGCGACCAGCTCGACCTCATCATTTCGTTGCGCGAACAGGAAACCAATCTCGAACGTCGAGTGGACGGTACCTGCTTCGAGCTGTTTTGCACGCCGGCGATCAACTTGTTCTCCAAGGTGCTCGACCGCATATCGCTTTCGGACGGCTTTTTCGAGTTTCACGTCGTGCCGGACCGCAACCGAACGACCGACTTCGAGATTTTTGAACTGGAGTCCGTGACGGGTTATGGCGCCAGCCCGACGGACGAGCAGGAATTCCGTCCATTCTATCTGGCGAAAGACACCGACAAGGGCGCGGGTTCCTTTTACACCACCAATCGCGCGCCGCGAATGTTGACGGCCAACGAGCGGACGTTTGGGAAGAAATCCTCCTACGCCGGCACCGAACTATTCCTCTCGCTCGTGGATGCAAACAGCGCCCCGTATCGTTCGGACTTGCGCGAGCTGGGGATCAAGGCGCTTTGCAGCAATCGGCACTTGCCCATCCAGATGGCCGTGGGCGTGGGCCGCACGGATTTCTCCATGGGCCTCAGCGCTCCAGTCAATGCCATCCGCTGCATCACCGGGCCGACGTTGCCGAAACCCTCGTTGACCGAAGGCCGTTTTTTCTGGCGGCTCATCAGCCACCTCTCGCTCAACTACCTGACCCTGGTGGATTCTGCCAAAGGCGACGAAGGCGCGGCCGGCTTGCGGGATCTGCTGAAGCTTTACATCGAAGAAAACGACCGCCT
>JANXWY010000459.1 GCA_025350905.1 Verrucomicrobiota bacterium | reverse complement strand
GATGCCGGTACGCGGGCAAAAGTACAAGTTACAGTTGTGTGACAAACGGTGACGAAGAGGTGTCGGGCATCTTCAGCCATCACCGCCACCATCAGATCACTCACCCTCCCGCCTCACCCGGCGATAAAATGAGAACTGCTGTGCTGGAAAATGGCTCGCTTGACTCACCCCGGCGGACCCCTACTATGGTTCCCGCTTCGGGGATTTCGCGATCGGAAAGTTCAGGATCAATTTTCGATTTGAGGAATGACCAGGGCAACCCATTTATGACAAAGATTCAGAATATTCAGGCGCGCGAGATTCTTGATTCGCGTGGTAATCCGACCGTGGAAGTGGACGTGACGCTGGCCAGCGGCAACGTGGGCCGCGCCGCCGTGCCCTCGGGCGCGAGCACCGGCGAACATGAAGCCATCGAATTGCGCGACGGCGACAAGCGACGTTATCTCGGCAAAGGCGTCAGCAAAGCCGTCGCGAATGTGAACACCAAGATTCTCCCGGCGCTTCTCGGGCTGGACGCGCTCGACCAGCTCACCGTGGACGCCACGATGCTCAAGCTCGACGGCACGGATACCAAGTCCAAACTTGGCGCCAATGCCATCCTGGCCGTGTCGCTGGCGAATGCCAAAGCGGCCGCGGCATGTCTCGAGGTACCGCTTTTCAAATATATTGGTGGACCGAATGCGAAGGTGCTACCCGTCCCGATGGCCAACGTCATTAACGGCGGCGCGCACTCGGATGCGCCGATTGATTTTCAGGAATTCATGATCATGCCGCTCGGCCTGCCGACGTTTAGCGAAGGCTTGCGCGCGATCACCGAGACCTTCCACGCGTTGAAATCCGTCTTGAAGAAGCGCGGTCTCAGCACCGCCGTTGGGGACGAGGGTGGGTTCGCGCCCAATCTTAAGAGTGTGGAGGATGCGCTGGAGACGATTATCCAAGCCATCAAGGACGCCGGTTACAAGCCGGGCAAGGACATTTATCTGACGCTGGATCCCGCGGCCTCCGAGTTTTACGTCGGCAACGCAAAATACACCTTCAAGAAAAGCACGGGTGAAACCATGACCGGCGATGACCTCGTCGCGTTTTACGCCAAGCTCACCGCCAAGTATCCGATCGTCAGCATCGAGGACGGTTGCGGCGAAAGCGACTGGGCCACGTGGAAAAAGCTCACCGACAAAATCGGCGACCAGGTCCAGCTCGTCGGCGACGATTTATTCGTGACGAATGTGAAGTTCCTCCAGAAGGGCATTGATTCCGGCACGGCCAATTCCATTCTCGTGAAGGTGAACCAGATCGGTTCCCTAACCGAAACGCTCGATGCCGTCGAACTGGCGCAGACGAACAAATACACCGCCGTCCTCTCGCATCGCTCTGGCGAAACCGAGGATGCTACTATCGCCGACCTCGCCGTGGCGACCAACTGTGGGCAGATCAAGACCGGCTCGCTGAGCCGCTCGGATCGGCTGGCGAAATACAATCAACTCCTGCGCATCGAGCAATTGCTGGGCAAGAATGCGGTTTACGCTGGCTTAAGTGCGCTGCCGAAGGGGCGGCGTTAGCCGGAGTAGGGTCGCCGCGCTGCGCCGACCGGACATCGCAGCGCGATGTCCCTTCCGATAAATCAAAACCCGAAAGTCAGGCGACCTGGCTTCCGGGTTGTCCGCTGAGGCTTGAGAAAATTTACCGGACGGGAAACTTCGTTTGGAGATTTTGTTCCATCCCTCGTTGCAGACGCTCGACCCCTTTCTTCACCAGCGCCGAAACCCGGGGCTTGGTGGGGCTTATAATTTGGTTGTGGGTGGTCGGATTATTTTGGCCATCAGGAAGCCCGCCAGCAACCAGCCGATCACCTGATCAATGGCATCGAGTGCGATGAAGCTGAAGGGGAAACCGTACCAGTTCCATTGCGAGACGCTGATCGCCAGCCAGCCAAAGAGCCCCAGCATCGCCACCATGGTCGCGCGGCACGCCAGCGAGCCCACTGTGGCCGCGAGCATGAACGCGGCGATCAATCCGCACAGCACGGTGGAAAAAAACTCGATGACCAGTTGCTTCGGCTCCATTGGTTCGGCACCGTTGGGGTGGTACAGGAGCAGCCCGGACGGCCCGGCTTTGTATTTCGCGGTCCAGGCATCCTCCTGTTCTTTGGTCCTGGCTTTCGTCAGGTCCATCCCCGGGAAGAAATAAAGGCCCGGTTGCGAAAGGTTCGATTTGAGTATCGCCAGCACCGCCGGCTCCGGTTCGTTCATCATACTCAGACCGAGTTGGCCGGTGGCGGGGAGCATGTGGATGACGGCGCTCCAGACGAACGCGACGAGTCCACCGAGGATTCCTGCAATTAAGGTTTTTTTCATGGGAGCTGACTGCGGGGGTTGCTGCCGTGCGACAGGTCGGTGCGCAGGCAATGGTTTATTTGGATTTCCGGGCGGCTGGCTTGGAGCTTGTGGTCAGGACTTTTTCGACGCGGGCGATATAGTTCGCGACGGGGACCCGGGCGATGACCTGGCCGACGACATCCAGCGGAACGTCCTCGAGCTTCTTGAATCGCACGCAGCATTTGCCCATGTTCAGTTTCTTCCCCGCCGCCTGCCACGCTTTGCGGAACCATTGCGCCGTCGCTGGGTCGCCATAGACGGTCATCAAGTAGAGCGCCATGTGATGCTTTTGCGAGGCGAGGTTGGCGTAGGGCAGCGGTAGTTTCGGGTCGCAGTGGTAGCCGGCGGGATAGAGCCGGTGCGGCACCACGTAGCCAATCATTCCGTAACTCATGCATTCCTCATAGCCCATGGGGAGATTCGCGAGGATAACCTGTCGAACTGCGTTGATCGCCACCCGTCGCTCCGCGGGCAGGGACTTGAGGTAAGCTTCAACGGTGGCAGCGTTGCTGGTCATGCGGGGCTTTGGTTCGGACGAAGTTGGAACGAACCCTTGGGCCGTGTCAAGCGCTTGGTTGCGCTTGGGTGCGACCAGAAGTGGCGGTCAACCCGGGTGGTAGGAGGGTTCGCGCTGCGAACCCTCCGCCCGCGCCGAGCGGGCGGAACGTGCGGTGACTCGGGCGTGCCGCTGGACGCGGCCCGACGGCTCGCAGCGCGAGCCGTTCTACCACACTGACCGCCACTTCCAGTCGCACCCGCCCCGCCGCGGCGACTGGACTGACGGGGGTTGAGTCGCGAACTAATGCCTTCCAT
>JANXWY010000447.1 GCA_025350905.1 Verrucomicrobiota bacterium | reverse complement strand
AGCGGAGATCCGGTCGCTCGGGACCGGCAGGAGGCTTCGGCGCCGATCCTTCGGCACGCCGTTCTTCCCGTCTGGCGCGTCTCGCCGTAAGAACGGCATCGCCAACGCTTCGCCTTAGGCAGATGAAACATCCCTGGGGTTCAGCCCCATACCGCTTAAACTATTCTGGAACGCTTACCGGAGGTCTGGCACACTGCCGCGAATGAAAACGTCCGCATCGAAATCACCCGGCTTCACCCTCATCGAATTGCTCGTGGTGATCGCGATCATTGCCATCCTCGCCGCGATGTTACTGCCCGCCTTGACCACGGCCAAAACGAAGGCCCAGACGGTCGGCTGCATCAACAATATCCGTCAACTGGCCCTCGCTTGGAATCTCTACGCGGACGAGAATGGCGAGTTGCTGGTCAACAACCATGGGATTGATGAGACGCGGGCCACGCGCCAGAATTGGGTGAACAATGTCATGGATTGGGGAACGGCCGAGGAAAACACCAACCTCGCCTACCTCATCAGCGGAAAGCTCACGCCGATGCTCGCCCTCAACACGGCGGTGTACAAATGCCCGTCCGACCGTTCCCTGGCGGAAAACGGACCGCGGACCCGCAGCTATTCCATGAATTCGCTGGTCGGTAACCCAGGCGTGCTGACCAACAAATTCAACCCGAGTTACGCTCAATTCTTCAAGCTCACGGAGATCCGTGCCGCGGCCAACACGTTCGTTTTTTTGGATGAGCACCCCGACACGCTGAACGACGGGTTTTTCATGAACCGGTTGGACGTGGACAAGTGGGGCAACCTGCCGGGGTCGCACCACAACCGCGCCGGCAACCTGTCGTTCGCGGACGGACATATCGAGACGCATCGTTGGGCGGTGCCCGACACGATTCGCCCGGCTATCAAAGGCGGTGCCGGCGGCGGATTTCCTGCGGTGCCGCCCACGGATTATCAATGGGTGCGCGAACGTACGAGCGTTCGGGTTAACTGAGGTTCGATTCGATTGAGCGTTTGGCGTGGGATTGATTTGCCACGACCCTAGTTTTTGAGGGCGTCGATGCTACCCCTTCCGCAACTGCATCATTTCAACTTAGCCCCAACAATTCCGCAAAAATTCAACGCCAAGCGCAAAGCAAAACCCAAGACTGGACCGTGGGCGTGCGGGCAATTTGACGATCCCCAAACAGTGATGCCCAAGATGGCGGGTAATGATTTTCAAGACCCACGCGGCTTTGCACCGTTGCGTCTTTGCGTTAAAATTCTGCCGTGAGCAGTTCCTAGTTATCCGATCAGGCTAGCCGCTATTGTTTCCTTCGTGTCGTTCGTGAATTTCGTGGTTGAAAACTCTTATCCGCCTCCGCCTGACGGAGCGGCTCCGATTTCAATGACTCCCTGAATCTCAGGGTTGCTGGAGCCTGAAGAAAACATTCCCCGTCGGGGCGGAATTGGTCACGCGGTTGTTGGTGACCGCGCCCAGGTAGTTGCCCCAGGTGCCCGTGGTAAGATTGTTGTTCGTCTGCAATGTCCAGCCGGTGACAGACGGCGACCACGACACGATGGCCTGATTGGCGGCATAGGTGATGGCGAGCAACGGCGCCCCGGGAGTTTGCACCACGTTGATGAAACTCCAGAATCCGCCGGTGACCGAATACTGGCCGTTGGTCATGGGCCCACCCGCGTCCGGTTGGCCGAGCGTGCCGCTGACGGAATAGACCCCGCCCGTGCTCGTGCCGCCGCCGCCCGCGATTTTAGACCAGTCAATGGAATAGGATTGGGCGTGGACGGAGCAAGCGACGACCAGGATCGCCAACGAGGCAAACCAACCCCGCCAGCTGTTAGTGGGGGTAAGCGCCGCAAGGCCGCGCGAGCGATTCGGCGTAGGATTTCCGTGCTTGTAAGCAGGCAAGGTTAGAGCCTCCTTCCGTCGGCTGCTACCCGCCGGGCACCATCCGGCGGCCAACTGCGATGTTGCTCGGCGCCGGCTACCGTGCGCCCGGGCGCTGCGCGCAGTGGCAGTCTGGTCTCTGACCTCCGGCTTCTGAATTCTAGTCTCGGTAATCATTTCGTGTCGCTTTCGCCTGAACTACGCTTCGCAAATTTAGTCGGATTAAATCTCAAACCAAGCACATACTAAAGCCCGCGCACACACCGAAAGCCATAGCCGGTGTCCGATAAATCCGGCAAGTCGTAGGAACGATTCGCACAACGCACGGAATCGGCGTTGAATGCGTAATTCCCGCCACGCAGCACCCGGAAGGTCAACGGACCGACGGGCCCTTTCGGATCGTTGCCGCCGGCGTAGGGCGTCCCATACCAATCCCAACACCATTGGAAGACGTTCCCCGCCATATCGTAGAGTCCATATGCATTTGGTGCAAAGGTGGCCACCGGGCTCGTCGCTGGGGTTGTTCCACCAATCTGTCCGATCGCATTATAACCGTCGGGACCCAAGTCATAGGTGAAGCTGCCGGTGTCGCCAAAGTAGTTGGCCTGTTTTTGTTTAAGGACGTTGCCCAAAGGAAACCGTTGTCCGCTCAACCCTCCGCGGGCAGCCTTCTCCCACTCCGCCTCGGTGGGTAGGCGATAACCATTTGCGACCCATTTCGGATAGAGCGTTGCCGGTTCGCCATTCGTGTAGATTCGCGTCAATGCCGCGTCGGTATAATACACCGGTGTTAGCCCTGCTTGCTCGGACCGCGCATTGCACCATTTCACCACGTCAAACCAATCTATCGATTGCACCGGGTGCGTCACCCCCTTGCCGGCTCCAAGATCGAAGAATTCGTATCCAAAGTTTGTCGCCCAAGTATACACTGTCTGCCATTGACTCAAACTCACCAGATTCGCGTCCATGTAAAACCCGGACAGGGTCACGGATACATTCGTGGCGTCGGTAATGTCGGTGTCGCCAATCGAGTTACCCATCGTGAAGGCACCCGCCGGAATCAGCACCATGCCGAATGGTGTCGTCGATGCCGAGGCGCCAGCTGGCCCCTGAGGACCTGTCGGGCCAGCGGGGCCCGTTGCCCCCGTCAAGCCGATCGGACCTTGGGGGCCGGTTGCTCCCGTTGCTCCGGTCAAACCAATTGGACCTTGGGGTCCTGTTGAACCTGTCGCTCCGGTCAAGCCCATCGGTCCTTGAGGCCCGTTCGTGCCATTAACCCCATTGGTGCCGTGGATGCCGGCGACGCCTTGTGGCCCCGTCAAACCAATCGGCCCTTGGGCACCGGTGGATCCGGTAGCTCCAGTCAAACCGATCGGACCTTGGGGCCCGGTCAAGCCAATGGGCCCTTGCGCACCGGTCGCCCCAGTGAGTCCGTTGGTGCCGTTAACACCATTGGTGCCGTTGATACCAGCGATGCCCTGTGGGCCCGTCAAACCAATCGGTCCTTGGGCGCCGGTTGCTCCGGTGGCCCCGGTCAAACCTATCGGACCTTGCGAGCCAGTCGCTCCAGTGGGCCCGGTCAAGCCAATGGGCCCTTGCGGACCCGTCGCGCCAGTAAGTCCATTGGTACCGTTGATACCCGCGACGCCCTGTGGCCCGGTCAAACCAATCGGCCCTTGAGCACCCGTGGAACCGGTAGCCCCAGTCAGACCGATCGGACCTTGCGGGCCCGTTGCGCCAGTGAGACCATTCGTACCATTAACCCCATTGGTGCCGTTGATACCTGCAATGCCCTGCGGCCCCGTCAAACCAATCGGCCCTTGAGCACCCGTGGAACCGGCCGCCCCGGTCAAACCGATTGGGCCTTGCGGGCCCGTCGCACCAGTCGCCCCGGTCAAGCCAATGGGCCCTTGGGGGCCAGTCGCTCCGGTGAGACCGTTCGTACCATTAATCCCATTGGTGCCATTGATCCCGGCGATGCCCTGTGGGCCCGTCAGTCCAATCAGACCTTGCGGGCCGGTTGGCCCCGTCGCACCAGTTAATCCTATGGGGCCTTGGGGACCGGTCAGGCCAGTGACCCCTGTCAAACCCGCGCCGTTCCCGGAGAAGGTGCCGGACAGGTTCACACCACTCTCGCCATTGGTCACCACGGCCAATGGTAGTTGGGCCAAAGCAATCGTGCCCGTCACCTGACTGGCCGCCACGCCGCCCGACACCGCGATGGCGGTGATGGCATAGGGCGTAGCCGTGAGTTGCTGCCGGGGAATAAGAGTGTTGAACGCGGCACCGCCATTCGTGCGCACGCCGATTTCCAACCAACGGTCCGCTCCGGGAAAGTTAGCGCCGAAATCCAGGGTCACGGTGAACAGACCGTTGCTCACCGCGGTGGCCGAGTTCGTCCGGGGTCCCGCGACGACCGGGCCGGCGGTGCTGGACGCATAGAGGGTGAACTCCAGATCATAACTCCCGTTGGCCGGGCCAGTGGTATCATTGAGCCGGCCTTGGTAAGTGAGGGCCGTGCCTTGGGCTTGCGCGGTGGCAAGTGGGAAACCGAGGGCGCAAAGAACGGCCAACGTCCATACTACAATTAATTTTCTTTTCATGATTTCGAGAATTATCAACTTGTCGCCAGGGTTAGGAATTAACCGTCAACGAACCATAAATCGGATTTTGGACTGGCGTATCTAACCTAGAAGCGGCCGATTGGCAAAAATTTTAATTACTAATTTGGCTCTCGGGGCACTTCCGAGTCTGCGCCTCGGCGCTCCGAGCGAGCCGGGCTGGGTTGACTGCGACTGGCCGAACGCCGCGAGTATCAGCAATCAAGCAAGGCGGACCGCCGGCGCTGAATGCAGGATTCAACTCTCAGCCGAGAGAAGACAGTTGGATTAACCACGAAATACACAAAACACACGAAAGCATGGTAGGAGGGAGTTCCCTGGATCAATAGGGCTATCCGCGAATTCTCCTGCCGCTTGGATCTTGAGTCGAAGGCGGGCCGAGAAATTCCCTGTCGCTTTTGCGTTCTCTACGATCTTTTGCGGCCAGCTATCCGATCCGGCTAACCGGGATTTGTTCTTTCGTGCCGTTCGTGTGTTTCGTGGTTGAAAAGCACCGTCCCGCTTGGGACTTGCACTCGAAGTTGGATTAACCACGAAATACACTAAACACACGAAAACATACAAGGAGTGAAATCAGGTCTGCTCAGCGCAGTTTATTCCGTTGACCTTCATTCCCCTGACCCATTGGGTCGGAAACAAAAATGGCAAAGGAATGAGCGTCAGGGGAATAAAATAAAGGAGCACGGACGGTCCCCGGTCGCAGCGGTTTAGCGGCCGAACAATCGTCAGTTAATCCGGACCTGTCCCGGCTGGCGAAGCGCTGCGGGCGCGGGACCGCCCGTGTTCCAGAAAAACCGTCATCGGACGGGATGAAGTTGTCTTCCCTTCCGAATTCCCTTGCCAAACATTCCCCTGCCGTTTGTTTCCTGGGTCGCATGCAGTCCGAGAAATTTTCGATTTGATTTTTGCGTTCTCTGCGATCTTTTGCGGCTAGCTATCCGATCCGGCTAACCTCGATTGTTTCTTTCGTGTCGTTCGTGTGTTTCGTGGTTGAAAAGAAACGTTCCGCTTGGGCTTGCACCCGGAGTTGGATGAACCACGAAATACGCCAAATCCACGAAAGAATGGAAGAAGAGGATTCAGGCGGCCTCAAGGGAGTTTATTCCGCTGCCGGTTATTCCCCTGACCCATTGGGTCGGAAACAAAAATGGCAAAGGAATGAGCGTCAGGGGAATAAAATAAAGGAGCGCGGACGGTCCCCGGTCGCAGCGGTTTAGCGGCCGAACAATCGTCAGTTAATCCGGACCTGTCCCGGCTGGCGAACCGCTGCGGGCGCGGGATCGCCCGCGCTCCGGAAAAATCCTCCCGATTAGGACTTGCACACAAAATATTCCCGTCCCGATTCCTGTGCCAAACATTCCCCTGCCGCTTGGTCCTTGGGCCGAATGCAGGTCGACCAATCCTCGGTTTCTTTTGCCTTCTCTGCGATCTTTTGCGGCTATAGTTTCCGTGCCCTTGCTGCTGTCCGTAGTTGTCCCCGGTTGAACTGCGGCGGCTACGGAAAGACACTCCTATTTTTCGGCACGGTCCGGGAGTGCAAAAAACTTCGGCCGGTTTATTCCAGCCGCGACAATGGTCCTTGGTGGTTCATCCGCTCGTGGCGGGTGGAAACCCTCGCGAGTCTCCCACCAGCACATGCTTCGCCCGATTCCGACTCGGCAAAATCACAAAATGTCCTGTGTTTGCAATGGTATTAAGCCATTCGCAGTGATGGCGTCGAAATGTCACGCCTCCCTGGCGCGTTAAGCCTCGTCCGCAAAAACACTGGCAGGGTAGGGGATTCCCCTACGCGGTTTTCAGATGAACACCGATTGAAGCAAAAGACCCAATGCCCGATAACAAGCGCAGTCGAAAATAAAAAGGAGGCTTGGATTTCGTTATCTGCAGCCTCGAGGCGAAAAGTTCGCCAAGGAATTTAGAACACGAAGAGCAATGAGAAATACCGACAAGGCAATAGTTATGAATAAACGTATGTTCGCAATCAAAACCACACCCCTCAAGCAATGGTTGTCTGGCGCGTTAGCGCTGTGCCTCGGCTTGTTGCTGCAAGCCCGAGCTTTCGCTCTCAACCTGACCGTAGTGGATGGGTCGGGAGCGCCGGTATCCAAATTTCGCTGGATGCTGGAAGAGGACAACACCGCTCCTGGTCAACCTGGTGTCGCTCGGAACGACACCGCTTCCGTCATTATGCACAAGAGTCACGCGGCCGTGGCTGCTACCGGCAGCAGCGCCGGCAGTTCGGCTACGATCAGCTTGCCGGACGCGACCATGCCTTACCTCCTTTCCGTGCTCGCCGATGGCTATTCCGCCGGCGGTTTGAACGTGAAAGTCGGGGATACTACGGCGAAAGTCATCCTGAACAAGCATGATTTGCCCACGGCCCAGATCAACATTTTGGTGTTCAATGATAACAACCCCGTCAATAACGTTCCGGACGCGAACGAAGCGGGTCTGCCCGGCTTTCATGTCATGCTCAAGGATTTTTTGGGCGGCCCGATCTTGACGGACACTTTCGGAAATCCACTTGGCACGACATACAAAATGACGGCTGGTGAGTTTGATATGGTGGATGGCGCGCCAGTGGTCGACGTTCGTGGCAGCGGTCAGATCTATACCGACGCTAACGGCAAGGCGCTCGTCAAGAATCTTGCCATGGGCAAGTACGGTGTTCAGCTAATTCCTCCGAACGGTTCGGACTGGACGGGTGGCCACGGCAGCACGCCCAAAGTCATCGGCGCCTGGAACCAAACCGCGACCATCGAAGGCACTCCCACCGTGGACGCTTGGGCGAAGGCGAATGAGCCGATGGTCTTCATGGAAGGCTTTGGTCCCGGCAACTATCATGTCTTTTTTGGTTTCGTAGACCCCAACACCTTGGTGTGGGCCACGAATCCGCCACCAAGTGGCGGCGTCACGCTACGCGGCACGAACCGCTTTAACCACTTCGGCCGCCCGTCCTTGAACCAGCAAGTGTTCGAAGGGCCGGTCATGACGGAAGCGTGGGTGGCCCTGAATGCAGTCAGCGCGGGGACGCCTGGGGCTGGCCTTTACGCCGCGCCATGCGATCCGATCACGGGTGTATTCAATATCCCGAACGTACCGCCAGGCGATTATGAACTCGTTACCTGGGACAAGCCGCTGGACGCTCTGTTCGGTTCGCATTTCATCACGGTCGCGGGTGCTAACGGCAGTGTGCAGAACCTTGGCTCAGTCATGTCTTCGCGCTGGTTCGGTACTTACGAAGGTAGCGTGTTCTATGATAGCAACGCCAATGGATTCAAGGACGCGAATGAGATTGGCATTCCGAATCAGACGCTGAATCTTCGCCTGCGAGACGCTACGATTTATCAATCCACCGTCACCGATAACGCCGGCGAATTTTCCTTCACCGAAGTGTTTCCGTTCTTCAAATGGCTGATTGCGGAAGTGGATTTCACCCGGTTCAAACCGACCGGCGCGACCATGGTGGTGGATGAAGGCGGACCGATTCCTCCCGATCAAGGTTGGACCATGCCTTCCGATGGCGTTCGTAATCCGCAGCCGCAGTTTCTGGTCAACGCTGATGGCACCCAGACCGGCTCCCAGGACATAAACCCGAACACGCTCAACAACCTTTCCCGCACCGTGGGTTCCCCAGATCCGGCCGCGCCGATGCTGCTCGAAGGTATGCAACTTTATTTGAACCAAAACAACCGGATCGACTGGGGCAAGATCAACTACGGCCCCGGTGAAAACGGTGGTATTGCCGGCATCATCGGTTACGGCTCCACTCGCGCGGAAACGGATCCGCGCATGGGCACCATTGATCCATGGGAATCGGGAATTCCGCGCGTCGAGATGGTCCTCTATCAGGATGCTAATGCCGACAAGGTGATTGATGACGTCGACGGGGACGGCCATGTGACACTGGCGGACATTGACAACTATCCACTGGGATGGCGGGATGGCGGATTGCCTGGTCCTGAAGACGTGGACCGAAATGGCAACGGTGTTTTCGACGCGGGCGATGCGATTCAAATTGTGTGGGCCGACAGTTGGGATGATGCGCCTCCTACCGGGTCGCAACAAGCGAATCCGCCAGTAATTCAAGGCAAGCCCATCATCGGCAGCGATAACTACTCCACGTGGAACCAGATTCGCGAAGGCGTGTTTGACGGCGGCTATCTCTTCGGTTCGTATCATCCGGGCGGCGTCGCTTCGGGTTCTGACGAAGTGAAGTACCTCCCGCCGGGCATGTATATTGTTCAAGCCTGCCCGCCCAAGGGCTATTTGATTCAGACGGAAGAAAGTTACAATGTCACCACGGGTGATACCTACAAGCCCAGCAAGCTCCTGCTGCCGCCCGAATTGGTTGGTTCCCCGACGAATCACTGGGCCGACACCAACTTGGCCAACATTCTCCCCGCGGTGCGGCAGAGTCAGCCGAATCTGTTCACCGTAGCGCCGGAGCTCAGCCTTTTCCCGGACCAGCACATCCCTTGCGACTTTGCCGGACAGGAACGGCCCATTGCCGACATGAAGTGGATTCGTGTGGCTCAAGGTAAGAATGCCGCCGCCGACTTCCATGTGTATACGGAAGTTCCAAAGGCCACCCGCGTGGTCGGTTTTGTGTTGAACGATCTCACCGCCGAGTTTAACGCCCAGAATCCGATCTTCGGTGAAAAGGGTGCGCCCGGTTGGCTGCCGATCTCCTTCCGCGACTGGGCCGGTCATGAAGTTGCCCGCACCTATTCAGATGAATACGGTAGCTACGAAGCGCTCCTGCCTTCCGGCGTCAGCGCCGCGATCCCCATGCCCAGCGGCTTCGCGCCCAACATGCTGACCTTGATCTTGAACGATCCAACCATGGCCGATCCGGCGAACCCCAACAATCGGATCCCCGACCCCAATTACAATCCGGCTTATGCGACTACGCCTTGGACCTTGCACTACTATCCGGCGACGTATCTGTATGCAGACACTCCAATCGTACCCGTTGCTGGGTTTGTCGGCGGCCCGAACAATCAACTTGATATTGAGCCCCCGAGCGGTACCCCGGTTATCAAGTTAGTTGAAGGGACTGCGGTTACCTCGAACACTCCGAGTGGCCCTCTCACTCTCCGAGGCGCCTGGGTTAATAGTCTGACGGATGCTATCAAGATCACCTCCCGCGGCACTGTGAATGTGCTCGATCCGCTGAGCCCAGGCTACGGTCAGAATAGTTTAGTGCCTCGTGATTTTGGCTTTGGCACCGCCGGCACAGTTACCTTTAACGGCGCTCTCTGCACCGTGGTTGGCGCATGGAACAACGATGTAATCACCGTGCGGTTGCCTGCTGGTCTGACGGACGGGACCGATGGCCAACTGATGGTGACTCGCACCGACAGCAACAAGACCACGCCGATCGGCGTCACCGTCGCTTTCGATAGCACTCCGAATTCCGGTAACTCCAGAGTTCACTTCGTGGTGCCGGCTGACTCCATCATCTCGCCCTTGGCGACTCCCATCCAGGATGCAATTGATGCCGCTACTCGAGGTGACCTCGTTATTGTGCCGCCCAGCCCTTATGGCGATTACAATGAAAATCCGATTCTCTCGAAACCGTTGCGCCTGCAGGGTTCAGGTGTTGGCACAGTTATCAATGCCAATCCCAACCCCGCCGAGCGGCTCTCGGCTTGGCACCACAAAGCGGCTTTCATCCTCACGGGTGACGCGAACGCGAACGATCCATTCGCCGCGATCGAGGCGCCCGGTGTCATGGTGCTCGGAAACAGCGACTTCGCTTTGCGCGCCACTACCGGTGGGACTCCCTCTAGTCGCCCGCCGCGATACGCGGCACGCGTTGACGGATTGCAGATTAAAGGCGCGATTGCGGGCGGCGGCATCGTGGTCTGGGATCAAGCAGCCAACCTGCGGATCAGCAATAACCGCGTCGTCGGCAACCAGGGTAGTGTCTCCGGCGGTATCTCGATCGGCGAACAAGCACAGGCCGGCACACTGTATGACAACCCTAATATTGTCATCGCGTATAACGAGATCATTCAAAACGGCGGCATCGCCGGCGCGGGTGGTATCGGTATCTTCACCGGCGCGACGAGCTATAAGATCCAGAACAACTACATCATGGGCAACTTCACCCGCGGCAGCGGTGGTGGCATCGGCCACGAAGGCCTCAGTCCCGGCGGCCTCATCGCCAACAACGTGATCGCGTTTAACGAAGTATTCTACGGCACACCGGCGGCGAACATTGCGTTCAGCGGCGACGGTGGCGGCATCTTTATCGGCGGCCTCGTGGCGCCGGGGGCCGTGCTGACCGATGGCTCGGGATCGCTCACGATCGCCAACAACCTGATTCAAGGTAACCTTGCCGGTGCGGGTTATGGCGGCGGCATTCGCGCGGCTGGCGTGAACGGCGCGGACGTCCTGGCGGCACCGGGCGCTGGCAACTCGGGCAATTGGTACGCGTTGGATATCTTCAACAACATCATCGTGAACAATGCCTCCGGTTTGTCGGGTGGCGGTATCTCGTTGGTGGATGCCACCCGCGTGCGAATCATAAATAACACCGTCGCCTTCAACGACAGCACCTCGACGGCACTGCCCTCGTTCACCGTGAATCCTAGTGTTTCAACTCCGCATGGAGCTGGTCTGGTGACTTATGCCACTTCGGCGGACTTGGCCAGCGCCTCCGGACAGACGTACTGCAATCCTCAATTGCGGAACGACATTTTCTTCCGGAACCGCTCATTCTACTATGACAAAGCGAATGTGGGCACTACTGGCAACCACCTCTTCCCCAACTCGGCTGGCCTATTCCAGGACTTGCTGGTTGAAGGCGTCGCCGGATCGCTCAGTGCTGTCAATTGCACGCTTTCTAGTGTGGACCCCTTGTTTGTGAAACCATACACCAACACTCTGGTTACGGCTGCGGTGATTGACGAAGCGGGCAACAACATCTCGGTTCGGTTCTCCCCGATTGGTGTTTTCACTCCATCGGGCGCCAACCAAGGTAACTATCACCTCACAACGGGGTCCCCGGCGAGAAACGGCGGGGCAAATACTGCAACCATTAACGGACTTTCAAACGCGCAACGCAGTGTGCTCGCGACCGACTTTGATAAGGTCGCCCGCGATACCACACCCGACATTGGCGCAGACGAATTCGGCACCGCCTTGAGTATCGTTCCGCCTGCCGCTCCGACGATTGCGGTGGCTTTGTCCGGGCCGCAGGCTACGGGAAATGCTCCCGCCTTAACCGGCCCGGTCACTGGCCCCGGTGTGCTCCCGGGCGCTCCGATGGCGCCCCTGAGCTTGAATCCGCTGCCGGGTGACCCGCAGAACCCGTTGCTCGATCCCGAACCCGGTGTTGATAGCGACGGCGACGGCAATCCGGCCAACGATGTGGATTACTTCAACCTGACCGCTGGGGATGGTTTTGCCACCATGGCCGACGGCACTGATCTCTACACCTTCGGCTTCTCGGACCAGACGAAAACCGTCACGGACGAGACCGCCAAGGCGACGTTGGCGACGGTCGACGTGATTGCTGACAGAATCACCGCAATCGCCAATGGGCCACTGGCCAATGGCGGTGCTGACACCAGCGCCCGGAGAGATGCACGCGATCGAATCGCGAGCTTGGCGGATCAGAACATTGTGCGTAATGATGCTGATACGCTTCTGCGGGCAAAGCTTTTGGCCATCCGCGCGATTATCCCAAGTAATGGCGGCACTCAAGCTCAGGGCCTTCTGGCGCAAACCGCCTTGCTCGACTTGGCCGCGGTTCGTCGCTTTGCCGCCGCCCATAGTCCGGCTGTGGAGGAAATCCTCCGCGGGATCGGACCGAAGGTGATGAGCGAAGGTTTGCTTTCGGCGAACCTGGCTGCACCCACCATGGTGTTCCATGAGGGTCGTCACGCCTACCTCGATCTGTCCAACGTGGGCATGATGATGCGGCCGGACTTGTTCGACCCGCACTCGGTCCACTTCCACGGCTTCGCCCAGGCCGCCTCGATCTTCGACGGCGAGCCCATGGCCTCCGTCGCCATTGGCATGGGTGGTACGCTGCGCTACTACTACAAGATTGTCGAACCGGGCACGTATCTGTATCACTGCCACGTGGAGGCCACCGAGCACATGCAGATGGGTATGATCGGAAATCTCTGGGTTCTGCCCAAGCAGAACAACCTGCCCAACGGCACGGTGCTGGGAAGCTACGTGCATCAGACCGGCAACAAGTATGCCTACAACGACGGCGACGGCTCGACCCGTTACGACGTGGAAGCGCCGCTGCAGGTCACCGGGTTCGACAAGAACTTCCACGAACAGCATGTCGCCGTGCAGCCGCTGCCCTTCGCCGAGTTGCATGATGATTACCCGCTGTTCAATGGCCGTGGGTATCCGGACACGATTAATCCTAACCCGCTTGCTCCGGCACCTTCGAATGATTATGCCGTCCAGGCCGGTCGCGTGACCCAGAAAGTAACCTCGCTCGTCACGGCCAAGAAAGGTCAGCGCATTCTCCTGCGCCTGTCGAACGTGTCCGAGACGGACATTCATACGATCACCGTGTTGGGCATCCCCATGAAGGTGGTGGCCAAGGACGCGCGGTTGCTGCGCGGGCCGACCGGCAAGAATCTCGCCTACAACTCCACCTCGGTGAAGCTGGGTGGCGGCGAAACGACGGACGTCATTCTGGACACCACCAACGTGAACGCGGGGACGTATATGGTGTATGCCACCCGGTTAAACCACCTGTCCAATAACACGGAAGACTACGGCGGTCTGATGACGGAGATTGTGATTGCTCCCTGATGCACGACGCCATGACAAAGATTCAAAATAGAAAAAGGAAACAAATGAATACGCAAACTTCAATCCCCGGCAAACTGAGCTTGGCCGCCGCAGCGCTCCTGCTGTTGGCATCAGCTAGAAGCGGCTTGGCCGCTCCTCACTTGGTGGAAGGCCTGACCGGCACTTCGTTCAACCTCGTAGCCGCGCCGGGCTACCTCAGCACCCCGGAAGGCAACAGCCTTTACTTCTGGGGTTACGGGATGACGGCGGCCCAATACAGCGGGCCTACCCTTATCCTCGAGCAGGGCGTCGAGGTCACCGTCACGCTGAGTAACAGCCTGCCGATGGCAACTTCAATGACCTTTCCCGGCCAGGCGAACGTTTCGGTTGCGGAGGTAAGAGCGCCGAGCGCCAACGGCCTGTTGACGTTGGAGGCCGGCGCGGCCGGCCTCGACGGCACCGGCGGCGGCGTGGTGAGCTATACCTTCACGCCCACTCAGCCGGGGACTTACATGTATCAAAGCGGCACCCAGCCCGACCTGCAAATCGAGATGGGAATGGTTGGCGCCATCATCGTGCGGCCGAGCGGATTCAGCGCGGCGGCCGACGTCAGCGGGACGCCCAACCCCAATCGCAAGGCTTACGCGGATGCCTCCTCCACCTTCGATCACGAGTATCTGTTCCTGCTCTCGGACATGGACGAAACGATTCACAACACGGTGGAGCAACAGGTGCAAGCCGGCACCTTACCGATCACCGTGGACATGAGCACACGCTTCGCCGTCTATTGGTTCATGAACGGCCGGTGCGGCCCGGACACCATGATGCCCGGCAGCCACCCCAGCCTGCCGGTGCAACCGTACGATTGCTTCCCGGTGTTTCACCCCGGCGAGAATGTGTTGATGCGCGTGATTGGTGGCGGCAGCGACGAACATCCGCTTCACCATCACGGCAACCATGCCCGGATGATCGCCCAAGACGGGCGGCTGCTCCAGAGTCCGGGTGGCTCGGGCGCGGATTTGGGCAACTTGGAGTTCACCGTGCCCTCCACGCCTGGCAGCACGATTGACACGATCTTCTCCTGGACTGGTACGGGCTTAGGCTGGGATGTCTATGGCCACAAGCCCGGTGAAGCGCTTGCCAAGGGCGAACTGTTAGCGGATCACGCCACGGCGGCTCACCCGCTTGGCTTCCCGGTCACGCTGCCCGCACAGCAGCACCTCGTGGACGGCATGATGTATGGCGGTAGTCCTTTCTTGGGCACGCCGGGGATTCTGCCGCCGGGTGAAAATCAATTCAACGCCAACAACGGCTTCATGTTTCTGTGGCACTCCCACGCCGAGAAGGAGATCGTCAACAATGACATCTTCCCCGGCGGCATGATGACCTTCGCCCTCGTCGAGGCCTGGCCCACCACACCTTGAATGATTCACACGCCTCAATTTGCAAATCTTTAACTGGAGAAAAATAATGAAAAATCGAATTATCAATCGGGTGGCCTTGGCCCTCTTAGGCGCCGCTAGTATGCTCGCGGCGAACACCGGTTCGAGCGCCTCGCTGGCCGTGGACCTCTACGCCAAGCTCGTCTATCTCAATCCCACCACGGGCGACGCATCGGCCACTGCCGTCGCGGGCAGTATTCCGATGTGGGGCTTTGCGGCCACCGCCGACGGGCTCGCCTCGGTGCCTGGACCGCAGATCAATGTGGACTTAACTGTGAACGATGGCCTCGCCATCACGGTTCATAACGGATTGCCGGAGCCCATCTCCGTGGTCATTCCGAGTCTCAACGGCAGCGCGGAGGCGGGACAACCGGTCCGGTTCGATGCCGCCGATCCAAATTACGCGAATCGCGTGCGATCCTTTGTCCCCGAGGTGGCGAACGGCGGTAGTCGCACCTTTACCTGGACCAATCTGAAACCCGGCACGTTCGTTTACCACAGCGGCAGCCACCCAGCCCTTCAGGTGCAAATGGGTCTGTTCGGCATGGTCACCATCAAGGTCGCCGCCACACAGGCTTATCCGGGCGTGGCCCTTGGCCTCGGTGGCGAAGTGCCGGTGATCTTCAGCGAGATCGATCCCGTACTCCATGAGGCGGTCGCCGCTAACGATTATGGCGCCGGCAAAACGATCAGCAGCACCATCCATTCGAAACCGAGCATCTTCCTGATCAACGGCCGGACCTATGATCCCGCAGGCTCGATCGCGGGGACTCCGGAGTTGGCGCCGGCTTTGAAAAATGGTTGGACCACGCTGTTCCGCGTGATCAATGCGGGTTGGAATTCACACATCCCGTCCCTGACCGGACCCTTGCCCTCGGGCAGCGCGAATTATCTCCAGGTAATCGCGGAAGACGGCGAGCCCTATGCCTACCCTAAGACACTCTATGCTCCAAACATGTCCGCGCTGAAGACGATGGACATTCAGTTCACGCCGCCCGCCGGGGCTGGGTCGCAGGAATATCAATTCTCCGACCGCAAGCTAGGTCTGGCCAACGGCGGCGGCATGTTTCGCAAATTGGCTGCCGCGGATGAAGCTTCGGTCTGCACCGCAGCCGCCATTTCCGTCGGTCCCACCAGCCAAGGGGTAGCTCCGGGCGGGAACGTCACTTTCAACGTCACTGCTAGTGCCAGCAGCACGGCGCCGCTGGTTTATCAATGGCGCAAAGATGGAGCAAACCTCGCTGGCGCGAATAGTAGCTCATTGACTTTGGTCGGTGTGACGAGCGCTGCCAGTGGCAGTTACGATGTGTTGGTGGGCAACGGTTGTGGATCGGCTATCAGCCAAGCCGCCGTGTTGTCAGTGCTCCCTTGTGTAGCCCCGACACTCGCTACCATCACCCCGGCCAGCCAGTCCGTGACTTATGGGGCGAATGTGACCATCGGCAGCTCCTTTAACGGATCGGCGCCGTTGACCTTCCAGTGGCGCAAGTACAGCGGTCCCTTGAGCACCAGCACCTTCACGGTTGTGCCTGGGCAATCCAGCAGCACCTTGAGTTTGTCCGGAGTCACCCCTGCCGACGCTGGCAACTATCGCCTGTTCGTTGGCAATGGCTGCGGCTCAACTTTGAGCGGAAACGCCACCCTCGCGGTTAATTGCGCCACGACGTTATTGGTTGGGCCCGCCAACCTCACCGTGCCGCCGGGGCAACATGCCAACTTTACGGTCGCAGCGACGGGCTCGACGCCGTTAACCTATCAATGGCAGAAGCGTTCGGGAAATTCAGGTAGCACCTTCACAAACGTTCCCAACGGCGGGAATGTCAGCGGCGCCACCACCGCAACACTGACCTTGACTGGGGTGGTCGCGGCTGATGCCGGCCGATACCGTGTATTGGTTACCAATCCTTGTGGGGTAACGGTCGATAGTGGCAACAACGCCCTGGTCGGTAACCTGACGGTCGGTTGTGCCACGACTGTGATCCTACCTCCAGCTAACGTGACGACCGCAACTGGAACAACTGCGAGTTTCACTGGTTCTGTCGTAACGGGAACCACTCCGTTAACCTATCAATGGCAAAAGCGCGTTGGAAACACCAGCACCTACGCCAACGTCACCAACGGCGGCACCATTAGCGGTGCCACCACCGCCACGTTGACCATTACCGGCGTCACGGCGGCCGATGCCGGCCGATACCGCGTGGTGGTCACCAATCCTTGTGCCGTATCAGTCAATAGCGGTAACACGGCGACGTTCGGCAATTTGACGGTCAATCCCTAAACTGAGAGGACCGAATGTTTCAATGCGGAGCGCCGGCGTAGGGCCGGCGCTTCGCAGCGTACAAGAACCAAATTGGAAAGTCACTTTTAGCGCTGGCACAGGACTTCGGATCGATGATAACTCGAAGCGACGCCGGGCATACAATCACAGGACGATAAGATCATGAACGACTCACGTATTGAAGTCGGTGGCCTGGGGAGCCAAGCCGCGGGAAATCCAGTCCCGAATCCCGCAAACAGATTCTCCGGGAATGGGGCCGCGACCTTGCCTGGGGCGATCCCCACCAGTGTCGAATCGAAGCCGCGCTTCGTTCAAGGTTTGGCGCTGCTCGACCCTCATTCTGCGCTGGGAACGGCGGCGAATGCCGTCGCTAGTTGCATCGGGATCCGACTCGACCTCTCCCTTGTGCGAGAGTAAGACTGTGCGAAGATAAGGCCATGAAAAATTCCTGGCAGCGTCGGTGTGATCGGTTGGTTGCAGTGGTCCTCAGTCTTTACGATTCGCCGCCGTACTTTTCCGAGGTAGGGTCGGCGCGCTGCGCCGACCGAACGCCGCCGCGCGGCGTCCGCTTCCCTCTCCCCTTCGGAAGGGGAGAGGGTCAGGGCGAGGGGTTGCGTGGGGAGGCGGAAGGTGGCGTTGGTCAACGGCCGTACGGCTTTTCCCCCTCACCCCGGCCCTCGCGCCCTTTGTGGGGGCGAGGGAGCATCGCTCCGCAGCGCCGCAGGCTGGTTCCTAACTGTGTCGCCTATCCCAGGGATTCATCAGTCATCACGGTCGTTGCCGTCTGCTTCGTGATGTTATGCCTGGCGACCACCGTCCAAGCGGATCCCAGCGCACCCGTGGCCCGGCCGAACGTCCACGTTTCGACGAATGTGGTTTCCACCAACGTGATCTCCGCCGTCGCGGCCAAAGGACTCGAATCCAAGTGGGGCATTCAAATTACCGCGTTACGAATTTCCGCGGGCGGCAATGTCATCGATTTTCGCTACCGAATCACGGATGCCGTCAAAGCGGCGACCTTGGGGAATCCCAAGAGCAAAACCGAGCTGCTCGATCGTGCGAGTGGAAAGAGTTTGCACGTTCCCAGCACCAAGGTTGGGACCATGCGCAGCACGGGGCAACGGATCGCCAACGGCAAGACCTGTACGGCGCTGTTTGGCAACCCCGGAAAATTGGTCAAAGCCGGAAGCAAGGTGGACATCATCATCGGCGACTTTCGCGCTGAAAATTTAACGGTGGGCGAGTGAGACTGTCCTCATGAAGCGCTTCGCTCTGATTAACCACGAAACACACGAACTACACGAAAGCAGAGCAGGTCAGGACGCCGATCGATAGCATCTTGCCGGATTTGTAATTCTTAATATATGAAACCGAGTGTAATTAAATCGCCGGCGATCCATTCGCCAGGCAACGGCCAGCCGGGTGCCGAACTTCCGGATCGCCCAAATACGGTGAGGCTGTGGATTATCACGACCGTATTGGTAGCCATGACGGTGGCGTTGTTTTTCGCAAGCCGCCCGAAGGCTTCGTCGCCAGCCGTTGAAGCCGAGATCGCACCGAGCGAACCACCGGTGAGCCAGGAGCCGGTGGCGAAGGTAGCTCGCGTGGCGCAGGATACCGCCAAGCCGGTGGTGTTGTCGCCCAGCGGCGCCGTCGTCGACCCTCGGGGGCCGGTGGTGGGTTTTGCGTCCGAGTCCACGGAGAGCATGGCGGACCACTGGGGCATTGAGATCACCCAAGTTGGGGTGGCTTTGCGGGGTGCCGCCCTGGACCTGCGCTACAAGGTGGTTGATGCCACCAAGGCGTCCTCGCTCCTGTACCTGACTAATCTTGTTTACATTTACAATCAATCGAACAACAAGGTTCTCATGGTGCCGTTCCAACGCGAGAACCAGACCTCGCAAAAGCTGGTGGCGGGCAAAACCTATTTCACGCTCTTACCGAACAAGGAAGGGCGCGTGGAGTCCGGCAGCAGGGTGACGGTCGTTCTGGGTGGTTCCCGAACCGAGGGTTTGGTGGTGAATTAATCCAGAAGGCAGTCGTTGAGAAGTGTTCGCGGCCATGTTTTTCGGGAGACAACTTTTGCAAGATGACATCGCACCTTCCAGTGCTGTTAATCCCGAACTCCGAAGTGGGTAGGGACGGCGCGCTGCGCCGTCCCCGCGCCCGAGCAGGCGCGGAACGAATTTCGGCGAACGTGCGTCCGGTTTCCATCCTTGCCGACCGCTCGACGCGGTCGGGGACAGCGCAGCGCGCCGTCCCTACCTTAAGCTTCCCTCTCCCCTTCGGAAGGGGAGAGGGTCAGGGTGAGGGGTTGCGTGGGGAGGCGGAACATGGCGTTGGTCAATGGCCATGCGGCTTTTCCCCCTCACCCCGGCCCTCTCCCCCACCGCGGGGGAGAGCGGGAATCATTCCGCAGGGCCACACGCTTGTTCCCTACTGTGTCGGCCATCCTTGGATCGGCCGTATTCTTTTCGCTCTGCTTTGTTGCCTCCAACCCAGTCTGCTGTTGGCGGTGCAGTCGGCGCCTGCCAAGTCGCTCTCAATAATTTGTGATTTCGAGCCGCCCCGGTTGGATACGTTGGGTGAGAACACGCGGGTAACCGTGGCGGGCTGCGCGATCTACGGACGCGTTGGCGAGCCGGCCTTGCCCTATCGCACCGTCCGACTGCTCCTGCCGCCGGATTCCGATGTGGCCGGTGTGACCGCCCAGGCCGAAATTGCGCCGACGTCGATTCCCGGATATTGGCGCGTCGAGGCTACGCCGGCGCCGACTCCGACACCGGGTGGGAAAACTCCATCGTCGGTCCCGCCATCTTCAATCGAGCCTGACTCCTCAATTTATCTTTCCGACTCCGCCTATCCTGCGGCGCCGGTCGAGCTCGCCTCTGTCCAGCGCATGAACGGATATGATATTGCTTTCCTTCGCGTGTATCCGGTCGCTTACCACCCGTTGTCCGGAGCGTTGCTGGCGCATTCGCGCTTGCGCGTGACGCTGGCCCTGGCCGCGCGCAATCCAGCGACGCTCACGCCGGCGTTTGTTCCCGCCTCGGCCGCCATCCGGCAACGCGTCGCAAGCACGGTGGATAATCCAGCCATGCTGGCCGCTCGGGAGGACGCGGGCCTGGTGACGGCCGATTCCGGCGCCGTGTACGATTACCTGTTGATCACGAAAAGCAATCTGGTCTCCGCGTTTCAACCTTTGTTGGATCGGAAGGTGGCGGACGGTTTGACCGTGCAAATTGCAACGGTGGAAGCCATCAAGAGCGGTTACCCGGGCCGGGACGATGCCGAAAAGATTCGCAATTATATCCGCTACGCCTATACGAATTGGGGCATCACGTACGTCCTGTTGGGCGGCGACACGCCGACGGTGCCGTGCCGGTATGGTTACGCCAACATGGGCACATTGGCGACCACGACGTCGATTCCGACCGACCTGTATTACGCCTGCCTGGATGGTTCCTGGGACGGAAATGGCAACAATATTTTTGGCGAACCCACCGATGGCGCAGCGGGTGGCGAGGTCGATCTGCTCGCGGAAGTTTATGTCGGGCGCGCCCCGGTGGATACTCCGGCCGAAGTGAGTGTGTTCGTGGAGAAGCAAGTACGTTACGAAACGCAAACCCACGCCCACGCCACGAACGTCCTGTTCATGGCGGAGTACCTCGGCAGCACCGGGAGTGGTCCCTCGCAGGGGTGGGATATGTTCGTCCCACTATTGCCGTACTTTACGAACTCCTATCAGATTGCCCGGCTCGACGATGCTCCGGCCACTACCCCCCAGTGGACCGCGGCCAATGCCATCACCGCCATGAACCAGTCTCCGCATCTGGCACTGTTCAATGGTCACGGCGACACTGATGCCATGATGCGCCTCTTCACCGAGGACGTGGTGCTGCTGACGAACCAATGGCTCTTTCTGAGTTACAGCGTCGGTTGCAACGCCGGCGAGTTCGACAATGACCAGTTCTCGCCGGACTGCATTGGCGAGGAACTGGTGAAAACCAACTCGCATGGCGCCTTTGCCGCGATCTTAAATTCGCGGCTGGGTTGGTATGATCCCCAAAACGAATGGCGCTGGAGCGGTGAATTTCAAATTCAATTCTTCCGCGAAATGCTCACCAATGGCCACCCCCGGCTCGGCGTGGCCAACCAGTTGAGCAAGCATGCCATGGTCAGCCAAGTCGAGACGACGGGGCTGATGACCTATCGGTGGTGTTATTTTGAGATCACCCTTTTTGGGGATCCGCATGTGGCTTGGCAGACTTCGCCCACGCCAACCCAATTAATCGTGGCCTCCGCTCATGGCGGCGCCACCCCGGCGGTCGGCACCAATGGGATCCCCGCCGGGAGCCTGGTGAATTGTGCGGTGACGAATTCACCGCTTTCTGTTGGCGCAGGCACGCAGTTCGTCTGTACGGGCTGGTCGGGGACGGGTAGCATTCCCAGCAGCGGCAATGCAACGCAGTTGACGTTTACGATTACCAATAATTCTCAAATCGTCTGGAACTGGAAGACGCAATTCTGGTTTGCCGCCGGCGCCACGGGCAATGGGACGGTGAGTACCACGAATGGCTGGCGTGACTCCGCGACCTTGGTGGCGGTGCAAGCCGTTTCCGCCACCTATTATCACTTCCTTCAGTGGACGGGTGATGTTCCGACTGGGATGGAATCGAACGCCACCCTGAATCTGACGCTAAACCAACCGCGCAGTCTTACGGCGGTGTTTGCGGCGAATCTCACTTCGCACGGTACGCCGGAGTGGTGGCTCGCCAGCTACGGATGGACCAATCAGTTTGAAGCCGCTGCGGTCGCCGATTCCGATTCCGACGGGATGGCCGCGTGGGCCGAATACGTGGCGGGGACGAGTCCAGTCGATCCCGCGTCGGTCCTGCGTGTCTCGCTCGCCGTGGCTACGGTTCCGGGCGGGCCGCCGGTCCTCTTCTGGCCGAGTGTTGCCGGTCATTGGTATTCGGTATTTCAGGCGGACGCACCGGGCGGAGTGTTCGGGTTGTTGGCGAATGGAATCGCAGCCACGCCGCCCAGCAACACCTACACGAACTTGGGGGGCGCGGCGACGAACCGGTATTACCGGCTCGAGGTGCGAAATTATCCTTGAGGCAATGATGAGGAGGCCGGTGCATGAGAACGCAATCAAAACCACCCAAGCCGAGCCAATGTCGCATGTGCGCGGCTTCTGCTATGCCCCTAATCCTTACCGGCGTAGCGCAGGCTGGCAACCTGCTGTACCGCCGACTGGTAGTCGGCTGGCCATCGAAATTTTCTGCGACCCGGCAGACTGCCAGTCTGCGCTACAGTTCGGAGGCGCAACGCGCGCGCAAATTGCATGGAATTTTCGCCCGACTCGGAAACCGTTTTGTAGGTAGCAGCCGACGTAAGGAGGCTCTGACTTCCGATGGCGGACCGTCCAGGGAGCGCCGGCATCCCTGCCGGCGAGTCGCGAAGTTGCGGGCTCGGAGCCTGCCGGCAGGGATGCCGGCGTTCCCAGGGTGTCCATCTGGCTCCAGGTTTCAATCCGCAGTGTTGCAACACAAGGAGGCTTTGGTTTTTTCCGTTGCTGGGCGCGAAAAACGAGGACATTTGAGCCTCGTCACCTCGGCTGCTACGAAGAGTAAAGGGATTCCCGCTTCGCTCGAAGCCCAATTGAAAGGTAGCAGCCGACGTAAGGAGGCTCTGATTTATTCTGCTGCTGGGAGCGAGCAACCAGGACATTTGAGCCTCGATTGGCTTCCCAAGACCGCCACGGAGTTGCTACCCAGTGGTACTAGTTCGCTCCGCGAAAAGTGGTCCTCGGCTACTAGGAGGACTAGTGGAGTTTTCAAACACGCTTTGAGTGCTGGCTCGCTGCTGGTCATGTGCCTGACGCTGCTCGTAGCCTCGACTTCTGCGGCGCAGATTTACTCCATGAAAGCGGACGAAATTGTCGCCGCCAATTACCGCGCTGCGGGCAGTTTGGTGGTGCGGGTCGATCCGCAGACGGGGGCGGTCCGGCGCGTGGGCGTGTTCGATTTCCCCACCGATTTGGCGCTGGCGCCGAATGGTTATCTCTACGTGAGCGAACTGGGTGGGCTGATCAAACGGGTGAACCTGACGAATGGGATCCAAACCACGGTGAACCCGAACACGACCTTGTCGCAAATCTGGGGACTCGCGCTCGGACCGGACGGTGATCTCTTTGTCACGACCAGCGTGAGCAACAGTGTGGTGCGGATCAACCCGGCGACCGGAGCAGAGACCTTGGTAGTCCAAGGCGGGCAGCTATCCACGCCGACCGGCATTGATCTGCTGGACCCGGACCATCTGGTGGTGGCCTCCCGGGGCAACAACCGCGTCGTCTCGATATCCTTATCCAGCCATTCCCAGACGGTGCTCGCGCAGGGCGCCGACGGAATTGATCAGCCGTGGGGAATTTCAGTTTCCAACGGTATCATTTACGTAGGGGCGCACGACAGCCAATTGCTTTTCAGCATCACGGGCACCAACATCACGAATATCCTACCCGCCTGGTCACCCAAGCTCGGCGGCGGGCCCTACGGCATCGGCACGGACGCCAACGGCAACGTCGTGATCGGGGTGAGCGGCGGCCTGGTCGGACCCTACGCACTGGAAATGCGCGATCCCCAAGGGAATCCGCTGCCCAACTATTCGGGAAATTACATCGGGGAAATTACCGGCGTGAAGGTTTCCCGGATCAGTGTTCTCGCCGCAAACCAAAGCAATACTCCGCCGCAGCTGGCGGCGGCGGGGGAATTCGCGACCGACGAAGGCACCGCTATGGCGTTCGCTGCGAATGGCTCGGACCCCGACTGGCCAATGCAGGAGTTGACTTATAGTTTGGTGGGCGCGGTGCCGGCGGGGGCCGGGATGTCCGCCAACGGCGTCCTCTCCTGGAAGCCCAGCGAAGCCCAGGGGCCTTCGACAAACCTATTCACCATGGTTGTGACCGATGACGGGACGCCTTTCCTGTCCGCGACGCAGACGTTTACTGTCGTCGTCCGCGAGGTGAACACCGCGCCCGTTGTGACGCCAGTGGGCGATCGGCTGGCTGCCGTGGACAGCCCCTTGAACTTCCAAATCACGGCGACGGACCCCGACCTCCCCAGCCAGGCTTTGACGTTTAGTCTCGAACCCGGTGCTCCGGTCGGAGTCAGCCTGACCAGCGATGGCAATTTCAGCTGGACCCCGGGCGAGGTTCCCGGCCCGGGCAGTTATCCGATCGGCGTGATTGTGACCGACAGCGCCGAGCCGATGTTGTCCGACACGAATCATTTTACCGTCGTCGTTCGCGAGCGCAACGTCCCGCCGAGCTTTGATGTGATCCCGGACCGGATGGTCGATGAGGGAACGCTGTTAAGCATGCAAATGATCGCGACCGATTCCAATCTGCCTCCTCAGAATCTGAGTTACAGCTTCGTCACGAATGGCCCCAGTGGCGTCGCCATTTCCACCAATGGGCTGCTGACATGGGTGCCCGCGGAAGTCCAAGGCCCGGGTACCTACGTCATCGCTCTCCGCGTGACGGACAATGGCATACCGCCGCTGTCGGCGACCGGCAGCGTGAGGGTGATCGTCAACGAGGTGAACCGGCCACCGACGCTTTCGGCTATTACCAACCGGATCATTCGATTCGGCGAATCGGTGGCGTTCACCGCCCAAGCGCAGGATGCGGATCTGCCGGTTCAAGGGCGGACGTTCGCGCTCCAATCGGGCGCGCCCGCAGGCGCCACCATTTCGTCGGCGGGTGAATTCAACTGGTTGCCGGCGGCAGGCCAGGCGCCCAGTACGAATGCGTTTACGGTGACCGTAACTGATGGCGGGGTGCCCCCGTTGAGCCGGTCGCAAGCTTTCGTCGTGGAAGTTCGCGGCGGGTACCGGCTCAACCCCGGTGACATCGTGGTCGCCGATTACTTCGCCAATTCCGTGGTCAAAATTGATCCAGCAACGAGTGTCTCCCAGATGCTCGGCGGTTTTCCGAGTCCGACGGACGTGGCGCTATCTACGAACGGGGAAATCTTCGTGAGCGAACAGGGCGGCAAAATCGAGCGGTTGGATCTGCTGACGGGTGGCATCTCGGTCGTGAATCCCGGTTCGAGCTTGGCCAACGTGCGTGCCCTCACCATCAGTGCCGAAGGTGATTTATATGTGGCCGTCGCCGGGAACAGCAGCATCGTGCGAATCACCCCCGCCACCGGTATGACAACGCCGGTGACCCAAGGCGGTTTGATTTCCGGGCCCTACGGGATCGCCATCCTGGACGCGAACCATCTGGCGGTCAGCTCATTTGTCAATAACTCGGTGGTGGTGGTGGCGCTAACCAACAACACGCAATACCTGATGGCCCAAGCAAATGGGATCAGTCAGCCTTGGGGACTGGCGGCGACTGGCGGGGTGATCAACTTATCCAGCTACGGGGCGCGCGCCCTTCAGACGCTGGCCGATGGTTCGGTGAGCAACCTAACCACCCTGGTGGACCGGCCGGTCGGGCTGGCGGTAGCCGATAACGGTGATCTCTTCGTATCCGTATACAATGGCGCCGCCTCCCAAATTGCAAGCTACAGCCCGGGTGGCGTATGGTTGACGAATTATACGGCGGGCCTGACGGGGGTCTGCATGGGGCTGGAAGTTGCCGCATTCCCGATGGGTTCTATCCCACCGACTTTGCAGTGGAGCGCAGTGGCGGATGGTCCCTACGTGGACGCCGGTGGCACCTTCGTTTACCCCGTTTCCAAAACCATCACCATTTCGCAACACGGCAACACCTGCTTTTACCGGTTGCGGGGGGAGGTCAGCACCCGCATCAGTGACGTGCGGGTTAATGGTGGGCAGGTGATGCTGAGCTACGAGTAGCCGGGGTTTCGGTTTCTCAATTCAACTTTCATCGTCCGGCAGTTGCAGCGGCCTCGAAATTGTCCGGCGCGCCGGTGCGAATTGGAGGAGCCACCTCCGGTGAAGTGCCAACGGCACCCCCATGTTGCGGGTCAGCGGCTGAGGAGTCGTAAGACTATCTGGTTGGTTTCCGGTGCCGCTGGGCAGGGGGCGACGGACTGCTGGCGCACCGGAATCAACTTCACGGCACGCGCCCGCGTGACCTTGTTGCCCGGGAATTTCATGCCATGCACGAAACGCCAACGGAGTATAGCCGCCGACGTGAGGAGGCGGACTCACTTGCAACGCGCACCGGTCCGCCTCCTTACGTCGGCGGCTACGCAGTTGGTGAAATGTTCAGGCCAGCCGCAAAAGATCACAGAGAACCCAAAAAAGCAGAGCCATTCTCGGCCTGCATTCGACCCAAGAAACAATCGGCAGGGGAATGTTGGGCAAGGGAATTGGAAGTTAGCCTGATCCGGAAACTGTAAACTGCTCTCGGCCGCGCGAGCTTGAAATTGTAATGCGGGAAACTCACTCCTTCCACGCATTCGTGTGTTTGGTGTATTTCGTGGTTAATCCAACTTCGTGTGCAAGTCCCAAGCGGGAAAATTCTTCTCAACCACGAAATGCACGAACCACACGAAACAAACAATGCGACCGTCAGCCTGGTCCGCGCACTCACACTCGCCAATATGCCTCTGCCGTCCATTCTTCTGCCGAAGTTGATTTCCAGCCCACTTGGTCAGGGGAATGAAAGTCAGGGGAATAAATTACGCTGCGTCCGCCTGAATTCAATACTTCCACGCTTTCGTGTGTTTAGTGTGTTTCGTGGTTAATCCAGCTTCGTGTCCAAGTCCCAAACGGGACGAGTCTTTTCAACCACGAAATACACGAACGACACGGAAAAAACAATCGCGGTTAGCCTGATCGGGCGCGGCCGAAAGTGGCGATCAACGTAGCGTCAGGCCTCCCGGCCTGCCGTAAAGGGCGTGCATCCTTGCCGCCCGGAAGTAACGGTGCGAAGTCTGGTCGATTTCCGATAGCCCCACCGCGACCGACAATGCGGGCATTGCCGCAGGCTGTAAGCCACGGCTTTAGGGCAGGCTGGGGTGACTGGTCGCTACCTTGGTTGACCGCCACTTCCGGTCGCGCTCCGTACTGGAATGCTTGTGGACATTGCCTTCGGGGAGGCGTATCAAGATGGCCAACGCCACCTCAAAACCGAAACTGCCGGTCCGGGTTTAGGAATCTGGTGCAACCGGTAAAGTTGGCCGACGGGGACTCAGTTCAACCAACGGGTTCGCGGGCTTGGGGCGACACAAATTTTATGAAGCCAAACCAACCAACGGCTTTTCGTTCCTGCGGGCCACGAAGACCTGCCGCCACCGGCTTCACGTTGATCGAGTTATTAGTGGTGATCGCCATCATTGCCATCCTGGCGGCCCTCTTGTTGCCAGCGTTGTCCAGAGCCAAGGCCGCCGCGGTACGGATGCAGTGTGTTAACAATCAAAAACAGTTGGTTCTGATCTGGGCGATTTATTCGGGGGACAATCGTGAAGCCTTGGTTCCGAATGGCGGCGAAGGTCTGACCGCGCTGCCGGATATGTGGGTTCACGGTGGCAACCACGGTGACGACCAGACGCTGACGAATTCTCAGTACCTCGTGGGCAGCCAGTACGCCCTTTTTGCCCCGTATCTGAAAACGGTGAATCAATATAAATGTCCGGCCGACCGATCCAAATGGCCGATTGGGAATGGGAAAATCGCCCCGGAACTGCGCAGTTACTCTTTGAATTCCTACTTGGGGACGCGGACCGTTAACGCCCTGCGCCCGATCAGCCTAAATCCGGCCTACCAGGTCCACCTGAGAACCTCCAGCGTGGCGGCCGATAAACCGGCCGAGCGATTCGTATTTATGGATGTCAATCCGGCCAACATTTGCACTCCAGGCTTTGGCGTGGACATGAACCTGCAATCCATTATTCATTATCCTTCGTTCCTGCACCGGGGAATGGGTGTTCTGGCCTTTGCCGATAGTCATATCGAGTCGCACAAATGGTTGGATGCCAGAACCCGGAAGACCGTTTCGGGTGGCAATTATATCCATCACGATGATGCCGTGGCCGGCAACAAGGATTTCGCCTGGATCGCCAACCATACGACTGCGAAAAAGTAAGCGTCGGCTTAAGTGGCTCGACCAAGCGTTATTCCGGTCGCGTGCCGCAGGGGCGAACGGGCTGGTCTTGCTTGTGGCTTGGGCATGATTGTCAACGGGACGCGATTTTGCATCGGGAAAAGCGAGTGCCGGTTCTGGGCTCGCGGCCAAATAGTAATATGAAACCAAACCAACCAACGAATTGCCGTTCGCGCTGGCCTCACCGTCATTGTGGCGGTGGCTTCACCCTGATCGAGTTATTAGTGGTGATCGCTATCATTGCCATTCTGGCGGCGATGCTGTTGCCGGCTTTGGGCAAAGCCAAGTACAGCGGCCAGCGCGCCGTTTGCTTCAACAACATCAAACAGCAATACCTGAGTCAGATCATGTATGCGGATGATTTCATCGGAAAGTTTCCAAAACATGACGATAGCAGCCCGGACTATCACCGCAGCACGGCCACCGGCGCGCAGAGCATCGTGAATGCGATGCGCGGCAGTTATGTCAGGAACACCAAAATCCTCATCTGCCCCATTACCGCGATCGGTGTCGGAAGGACCTGGTTGAACTATGTGGATATGGCAAATTTTGTCGACAGCACCACCAAGGACTACGGTGGCTGGGATACCACGGCTTCCATGGTCTTTACGCCCTACATGTGGCTGGCAAATTTTACCGCCTCGCCATCCATGAAATTTGTCAATAGCCAGGGGATCGTCAGCGCGAACGAAGCGGAGAATGAACCGGCCTGGCCAATGAAGAGCGCGGAGTTGGACAGCCGCCGGGCGTTCATCACTCATCGCGTCAGCGATAGCCCTGGCACGAAGCTTTGGGATCTCGGCCATCTCGGTAAATTTGATGGCGGCTCGCAAACCAAACCCCTTTGGAGTTGGGCCGTCACGGCGGATCAACTCGTGGGCCAGGCCGATGGCAGTGTGGTCGTCCGCCCGAAAGCTCAGATCCGGGTGCGCGCCATCGGTGGTCCCAGCCCGGACACTCGATATTATTATTGAATGGCGTCCTGCTGGAAACTGATAGGATTCATTCCTCCTCGTCGTCGGACTCGTGCTCGTCCTCGAATTGCGCCGTCCCTCCGGGGATGAGGAGGGAATCTCAACGACTTGCCACCGGGCATTTTTTTTGGAATCCTTGGCCCATGTCAACCAACCCCTCACCCGTCACGCGTCGCCGTTTCCTGGCGGACTCAACCAAGGCTGCCTCCGCCCTCGCGGTGGGAAATCTTTTGCTCCATCCCCGCCGGACGTCCGGTGCGACTCGTCCGCTTTCGCCCAATGAAAAACTGAACATCGCTTTCGTTGGCCTGGGCGGGCAGGGGAATGCCGACCTCGATCAAATCGTGGCCGCTGAAGACGTGAACGTGTTTGCGCTTTGTGACGTGGATGAAACCCGGATCACCCGGCTCGGCACGAGATTCCCCGCGGCGAAGCATTACCGGGATTATCGGAAAATGTTCGAGACCGAGAAAACCCTGGACGCGGTGGTGGTGGCCACGCCGGATCACAATCATGCCCCGGTAACCATGATGGCGCTCAAGTTCGGTCGCAGCGTGTATTGTGAAAAGCCGCTGACCCGTACCGTGAAAGAGGCGCGGCTTGTGACTCTGGCGGCGCGGGAGGCCAAGGTGGCCACACAGATGGGCAACCAGGGCATGGCCTTCGAAGGGAACCGCTTCATCAACGAGTGGCTGGCCGACGGCGCCATCGGCCCCGTGCGCGAAGTGCATGTGTGGTCCGACCGTCCGACTCATCGTGGCAAACTACCATTTTGGTGGCCGCAAGGCATCGAGCGACCGAGCGACACGCCGCCCGTCCCAGCCACGCTCGACTGGGATTTATGGCTGGGGCCAGCACCGCTGCGGCCTTATCATCCCGCCTATGCTCCCTTCAAATGGCGTGGGTGGTGGGATTTCGGTTCCGGCGGCCTCGGGGACATGGGCATTCACAACCTGGCACCCGTGTTTTCGGCTTTGAATCTGGGCGCGCCGACGAGTGTGCAGGCCAGCTCGACCCCCGTGTTTCCGGAGACCGTACCAGTCGCCAATGTCGTCCATTATGAGTTTCCGGCGCGCGGTGAACTGCCACCGGTGACCTTGCATTGGTACGATGGGGGCATCATGCCGCCGCGCCCCGCGGAATTGGAGCCCGATCGCGAGTTGAACCGCGAAGACGGAATCATCTTCGTGGGCGAGCGCGGCAAAATGCTCGTCGAAGGTTGGGGCGGCGAGACCCCGCGCCTGATTCCGGAAACGCGCAACAAGGAATATCAGCGCCCACCAAAAACTTTACCCCGCTCCGTCGGCCATCATAAAGAGTGGTTGCTGGCTTGCCGCACCGGATCGCCGACGCGATCGAATTTCGGTTTTGCCGGGCCGTTGACCGAAGCGGTTTTGCTCGGGATGGTCTGCGTGCGCAACGGCGGCGACACTTTGCAATGGGACAGTACGAACCTCAAGATAACCAATGACGCGGAGGCGAATCGCTTGCTGCACTATCAATACCGCCCGGGCTGGGAGTTGTAAGCCGGTGAACTATTGCGCGGGGCGACGAATGTTGCCGGGTCGGCGGGCTGAGCCGTAATGATTTTGTCGGAATTCAACGCCTACTCGTAAAGGTGCAAAGCCGCAAAGTTGAGACGGGGAATTTAAACGTCGGCGTCCGGCCGTTTTCATGAAATTTGGACGAACGCCGCGCGCTGCTATTGGTTGTTCCGGGCAAAAATAAAAGTGCCGCCGAAGCTTTCGCTCTGGCGGCAGTTAAACTCCGAGCTCCAATTTCCGGCGTCTGTATTTCAGTAGGCGGCCTGCGTACCCTTGATCGAGCGCTTCTTCATCCACGGCATCAGCCCACGCAGGCGTTCGCCGGTTTTCTCGATGGGGTGCTGCGTGCCCTTTTTCAGCAGCGCATTGTATTTCTTGTAGCCACCTTTGTATTCATTGACCCAGCCCTTGGCGAATTTTCCGGATTGAATGTCCTGGAGCGCGGTCTTCATGCGCTTCTTCACGCTGGCGTCAATGATCTTCGGGCCGACACTCACGTCGCCCCATTTGGCCGTCTCGGAAATCGAGAAGCGCATGCCGCTGATGCCCGCCTCATTCATGAGGTCAACGATCAGTTTCAGTTCGTGCAAGCATTCGAAGTACGCCATCTCCGGTTGATAGCCGGCCTCCACCAACGTTTCGAAGCCCGCCTGCACCAACGCGCTCGCGCCGCCGCAGAGCACGGTCTGTTCGCCGAACAAATCAGTTTCGGTCTCTTCCTTGAAGGTGGTTTCAATCACGCCGGCCCGGGTGCCGCCCACGCCCTTGGCCCAGGCAAGGGCGACTTTTTTCGCCTGCTTGCTGGGGTTCTGGTAAACCGCGATCAAGGCCGGCACGCCTTTGCCTTCCGTGAATTGGCGGCGCACGATGTGGCCAGGGCCCTTCGGCGCGACGAGGATCACGTCCACATTTTTCGGCGGGACCACCGTTTTGAAATGGATGGCGAACCCGTGCGAGAATAGCAGCGTCTTGCCCGGAGTAAGGTTTGGTTGGATGTCGCGCTCGTAGGCGGATGGTTGCTTGGTGTCGGGAATCGCAACAAAGATGACGTCGGCGAGCCGCACCGCTTCGGCGGTGGGATAAACTTTGAATCCCTTTTCCTCGGCCACGGGGATGGATTTGCTACCTTCGTAAAGGCCGATGATGACGTTGCAGCCGCTCTCCTTAAGGTTGAGGGCGTGAGCGTGGCCTTGCGAGCCGAAGCCGAGCACGGCGAGGGTTTTGTTCTTGAGCACGCCGAGATCGGCGTCCTTATCGGTGTAAACTTTTGCGGGCATTGGTTAGTTGAGGGTTGAGGGTTGAAAGTTGAATGATGGCTGGGATTGGAATGCGGAGGCGACTTTAGCCTTTAGACTTCAGCCTTTAGACTTATTTTCTTGGCATCGCGGCCTTGCCGGTGCGCGTCAGATCCACCACGCCGAACGGTTTCATCAGGTCGATGAACTTTTCCACTTTGCTTTCGTTCCCGGTGATTTCGATGGTCAGGCTTTGGGGCTGAACGTCCACGATCTTGGCGCGAAAGATGTCGGTGATCTGCATCACCTCGGCGCGGGACTTGGCGTTCACGGCCACCTTGACGAGCACCAGTTCGCGATCGACGTATTCGCCCTCGCGAAAATCCTGGACCTTGAGTACATCGGGCAGCTTGTTGAGCTGTTTAATGATCTGTTCGACCGTGGCTTCATCGCCATGCGTGACAATGCTCATGCGGGACGCGGTGTTGTCGTGCGTCGGCGCGACGTTGAGCGAGTCAATATTATAGCCGCGGCCGCTAAACAATCCCGCCACGCGGGTCAGCACGCCGAATTTGTTTTCCACGAGAACAGAGATGGTGTGTCGCATAAACCCCGGTTTTCCGGGACGCGGAGTTTAACAACCACGAAAAGCCGGTCAACTCGCAAAAAACACAATCGCGCCGGTCGCGGCCTCACACGGTCTCCAGAACGCCGCGTTCCGGCGGTTACGACTGTTCATCGCGCCGCTTGCGTCGACGCGCGCCATTTGTTATCGGAGTTCGTGTGACTAAATTCGAACCGACTTGCGTCTGAGCAACATGGCTGATTTGTTTGCCAACCGTCCCCGGGTTTGGGTGGATGGAAAATTCTTTCGTCGGGGCGCCGAGAAATTTTATCTTAAAGGCGTCACGTACGGGCCGTTTGCACCCAATGCGGCCGGGGAGCCATTTGCGTCGTTGGAGCAAACCGGGCGCGACTTCCTGCTCGCCCGCGAGCTCGGGGCCAACGTGCTGCGCGTCTATCACGTCCCGCCGCGCTGGTTTTTGGATCTCGCCGCCCAGCACGACTTGCTCCTGCTGATTGACATCCCGTGGGACAAGCATCTGGTTTTCCTCGACGACGCCGCGCGCCGGTCCGCCGCACGCCAAGCCGTCTGCCACGCGGTCCTGGCCTGCCTGCATCACCCGGCGGTGTTTGCCTACAGTGTGGCCAACGAAATCCCGGCGGACATCGTCCGCTGGAGCGGCGCGGCGCGGGTGGCGGATTTCATCGATGAACTGGTTGGCGAGGCCAAACGCTTGGATCCGCACTGCCTTTGCACGTTCACCAATTTTCCGCCCACGGAATTTGTGCGTCCGCAAGTGCTCGACTTTCTTTGCTTCAACCTTTATCTGCATCAGCCGCAGCCGTTCAAAAGCTATCTCGCCCGGCTGCAAATGATGGCGGAGGCCCGGCCGCTGGTCTTGGGCGAATTCGGAATGGATTCCTTGCGTGAAGGCGAGCCGGTCAAGGGCGCCACGCTCGCCTGGCAAATCGAACTCGCCTTTCGTGGCGGCCTGGCGGGCGCCGTGGTGTTTAGTTTCACGGACGATTGGTATCATAGTGGTAAGCAAATCACCGACTGGCAGATGGGCCTCACGACCGCCGCCCGCGAACGCAAGGCCTCCTTCGCCACCGTCCAAAGGCTGTTCCACGCCGCGCCGCGTTTTCCGTTGCCGCGCACCCCGAAAGTCTCCGTGGTGGTCGCCAGTTATAATGGTGACCGCACGCTCAAGGCGTGTCTTGAATCGCTGCGCCAAATTGTTTACCCGGACTTTGAAATCATCCTCGTGGATGACGGTTCGACGGATACGACACCGCAACTGGCCGAGGAGTTTCGGCGCGGCCAAACGCCTGCCGAGCCCGGGGCCGGGCCGGCTGCCAAGACGGAAACCGCGGCCGGCGGCGCCACGCATCAGCTCGTGAGCAGCGCCGTCGGTGGAAAATTCCATTACTTTCGCCATGCCACCAACCTTGGGCTCTCCGTCGCCCGCAACACGGGTATCGCTGCGGCGGCCGGGGAGATTGTCGCCTTCACGGATGCGGATTGCCGCGTGGATGCTGACTGGCTTTATTATCTCGTGGCGGATTTGCTGACCGGGGAATTCAGCGCGATGGGCGGGCCGAATTTGTTGCCGTCGGACGATGCCGCCATTGCGGCGGCGGTGATGGTTTCGCCCGGCGGCCCCGCGCATGTCATGTTGGATGACCGGCAGGCCGAGCATATTCCCGGTTGCAACCTGGCCTGCTTCAAGACGGCGCTGACGGCCATCGGCAACTTCGACCCGATCTTTCGCAAGGCCGGCGACGATGTGGACGTCTGCTGGCGTCTGCAGCAGGCGGGATTTAAAATTGGGTTCAGCCCGGCGGCGTTCGTCTGGCATTACCGGCGTTCGACCGTGGGTGCGTACCTGGAACAGCAGCGGGGCTATGGCGAAGCGGAGGCGCTGTTGCTCCGTAAACATCCGGAGTACTTCAATGCCTTTGGCGACAGCATGTGGCGTGGCCGGATTTACACGCCGGCGAAGTTCGGGGTGTGGCC
>JANXWY010000435.1 GCA_025350905.1 Verrucomicrobiota bacterium | reverse complement strand
GGCGGAGATGGGACGCTGTTGCAGGCCGCGCATCGTTTTCGTGGTTCGGGCGTGCCCATTCTGGGGATCAACATCGGGTACCTTGGCTTCATTACGTCGATTCGGAGCGATCGCGTCCGGCAAGAGATGAAGCGCGTGTTGAATGCTGAGTTTATCATCAGTCAGCGCACGGCCCTCGATTTGGAGATTCGCACTGGCCGGAAACGCAGTAGGGGTTGGGCTTTGAACGACGCCCTCATCACCCGTGGCGGCAATCCACACCTGATCGGCATCGAAGCCCGTATCGGACAGCGGCGGTTGACCAGTTATCGTTGTGACGGTCTAATCATCGCGACTCCGACCGGTTCGACGGCCTATTCGCTGGCTGCTGGCGGTCCCATCATCAGTCCTGAGTGCAATGTGCTGACGGTGACACCCATTTGCCCGCAGGCACTCACCAATCGCTCGGTGGTCGTCAATTCAACCGAACCGATCGAGATGCAACTCGACGCCACTTCCGGTCCAGCCGAAGTTCAGGTGGATGGCATGAAGCTCGCCCAGTTGACCTCGGCTAGCACGATTACCGTAAAGACCTCCGCCGACTCCGTGCCTATCGCATTTTTGCCGGAAATCAACTATTACGATGTGCTGGCGGAGAAGTTGAAATGGCGCGGCGACGGACTTTCCAAACCTAAATACGGACACGCATGAGCTACCTGCTGTTTCCCGGACGACATTTGGTAAACACCCGGTTTCAGGAAAGTTACCTGAGGCGGATTCTGTCTACCAAGCCAACTCAACTGCCCGGCTTCATCGCCGGCAACGTCGAATTGAGTGAAACTCCGACCGAGATCATCTTTGCTATAACCTCGGCAAACCAGGAGAACTCCCGCTTCAATCCCATCCCGTTTCATGTGCGGGCCATGGGCGTGGATCGTTTCGCCCGCGATGTCCGACAGCGTTCGGAATTTCGATATCGGGTGTTCGGCATCCCGCACTATGGGCACACGCAGAACTTCGCGGAGTTCACCGTCAAAGAGATCGCCTACCAAAGTGAGCAGGTCATCAAGCTGACGCCGAACAACTGCCTTGTGCTTTGTTCCACTCTCGAAGTGATCCGGCTCTATCGGGAGTTGGGATTCGCCATCGCGCCGGCGGAAGCAGCTGAACCCGAACCAAAACCGGTGACGCCGATCGATATCATCCGTGAGGTTGGGGCACGCGGCACTGATTGGGCAGCGGGATCGCTCGTGATAAACAATCTCGCTGCCAGCCATCGGAGTCTGTTTGAAGACCTTCCGGAAGTCCCGCAACGCATCGCACGCCTGTATCAAGACCCCCTCACCAACCAGGAAGGGAGCCTGACGGAATCGCGGAATTACAGCAGCTATGCGCGTGGGATGAATGAAATCATCCAGCTCAAATATCTCGACATCCGTGGCGGCATTAGGTCAGGGCGCATCGTGGATGAGGGCTGCGCAGACGGTGCATTGCTCGCCGAGATCAGTCGAGACTTCCCTGATTCTGACCTGTTCGGCATTGATCTGTCCGCTGAGTTCGCCAGTCGATTCCAGGAACGTCAGCGCGCGGGAGAATTCGGCGGCGCGTACGTCCACTTTTTCCACCGCAACCTGCTGGATCGCATCTTTGAGCCTGAATCCATTGACACCACCATCTGCAACAGCACCCTTCACGAATTGTGGAGTTACGGCGAAGGCGAAAAGTCAGTACGTGGTTATCTCGGTGAGAAGTTCCGGCAATTACGCCCCGGCGGTCGGCTCATCATTCGTGATGTGATCGGTCCTGATGACGGCGAGCGCGAAATTCTACTCTGGTGTTCGGATAGCGATGGCAAGAATCTCGCAACTCCCGAACTGGCTGGCCAGGCGGGCCGTGACGCTGCATGGCTGCAACAACTCTCAACGCGCAGTCGATTCTCGTTGTTCGCCCGAGACTTTCTCGGCGGTCGCCGGCCGTTTCCGGTTACAGAAGCCCAAAACGATGGCCGTCCGATTTTTCGCATTTCGCTCCGCCCGGCAGCCGAGTTTCTGTCCAAGAAGGACTACACCGACAACTGGCAATCCGAGATGAACGAGGAGTTTTGCTTTTGGAGTTTTGCCAAATGGAAACAGGCTCTAACTGAGATCGGTTTCCAGATTTTTGAAAACCCGAACGGCCCGACCGAAGGTTCACACGTTTACACCAATCCTTGGATCGTGGAGCACCGCCACGCCGGACATGCAGATATCATGGACTTGCACGGTCGAACCCTGCCGTGGCCCCCGACGAATATGGTTCTCGTTGCTGAAAAGCCCGTTCACTAATCCGACCGGCTTCCGTTTATTGTTGAGAGATGAGCGCGCGTAACTCCGCAAGTTCGACTTCAAATCCGCCCGACAGTATCGGGAACCTGCACCACGTCTTGGGATCGAGGTTTTCGTCGTCGAGATGGAATGACGGGGCGTAGCGTTCGCGCTTCCACTGGTTGCGGCACCAGAGTTCGAAGAAGCGCTCAACCCAGAAGCCGAGTTGCTGCGGAGTGTGTTTATTAAAGTCTGCTCGCAGTGTCTGGAAAACTTCCACGGGTGATTTCCGGTCGCGAATAGCTGCTCGTTCCACGGCATCGAGGACGTCGTAAGGCATGAGATCCTCTTCGTCGGTCTGATTGCGGTCAGCCGGACGGAGTTCCGCCGTCGGCGTTTGTTGATTGATGACATTCAGTTCCGGGATGGTGTGCAGGCCGTTCGGTCCAACGGTTTCGAGCCATCGCAGCCATTTTAGCAGCCAAGCCTTGTCGATGCCCGCAAGTGGACTGAGGCCACCGCTGGTGTCGCCATCCATCGTCGCGTATCCGACCGCGGCTTCCGAACGGTTGCTGGTCGAAAGCAGAAGCGCGTTCTTGAGATTCGCAATCAGCCAGATGCCGGGCGAGCGCACGCGTGCCTGGATGTTCTGGAGCGGTATATCGTGTTCCTGCCAATTGAGCGTCGTGGCTGCGGCCTGTTCAATTGCGCGGACGTAATCGCGCACGAGATTGCTGATGCTCCAGTCGAGATGTTCGGCTCCGACTGCTGCAGCCACCGACCGCGCTGCGTTGCGGGTGATGTCGCCGCTGTTCTCGCTGGCCTGGTAGGCCGTGGTGAGCAGTTGTTTCGTCAGCGCCAGGGCATCGCCCGGAGTCAGCTTACGCAAATGGCTCAATCGACTCGCGAATTTCTCCGCACCTAACTCGCGCAGACCGAGCGCACACATCAAATGAACCAGGCATGCGCAAGCTGCCGAGTCCGCGCCGCCGCTCAACGACACCACGAATCCTTGCGAGCGGCTCTTGCGCAGGTAATCGAACAAAGCGAGCGCTTCGGCGCGGGTGAATTCTTCAGCCTTCAGGTGTTGGCTGGTTTCCCATTCTGCATGCTGGAGGTCCACTGGCTCAACCGTAGTGGCCGGGAAATCAAAGGGAGTTCGCACCATGAGAGCGTCATTGTCGCCAAGTTGGGGACGAAAACTGGCCGTGCGCGCCTGACTGATCCGCGTGGCCTCCACATCCACAACGGCGGTGGTGATTTGCACTTCCTCGAAACTGAAGCGCGGGCCGGCTGCGACGAGTGTCCCACCGGTCGCAATCAGCGCGCCCCCATCATAGATGGCCCGGCCCGCTTCATTGCCGAGCAGGTTTGCGTAGACGTAACTCGTACTAAACGCGCGCGAGCCTTCGAGTACAAAGCGCTTCCGCACTTCTAGTTTGCCGAAGGCGAAGTGGCTGGCGCTGGGGTTGAGAATGATGTCGGCGGCCTTCAATGCCAGGGCCGCTCCGGGACGATTGGCGACCCACGCGTCTTCGCAAATCTCAAACCCAATCCGCACGCCGCCGCAGTCGAAGCAGAGATCGCCAATCGGAAAACTATCGCCGTCCACGCACAGTTCGTCCACTACATCGGCGGGCCAAGGTTTGAACCAACGTGGTTCGTAGTGAATTCCATCCCCGGCGAGAAAGCGTTTGGCGACAAAGCCAACGATCTTTCCATCCACGATGAGGCAGGCGCAGTTGAAAAGGCCATTCTGGTGCATCACGGGCAAGCCTAGCGAAACGATCAGGCCACGCGTTGCTGGCATCACTGCCTGCAACGATTGCCAAGCACGGCGGACGGTATTCATCGAATGGAAGGCGTCCTCACAGCCGTAGCCAGTGATGCACAACTCGGGCAAACACAGGATGGTCGCCATTCTCGAACGCGTTTGTTCGATGGCTGCGAGAATGCGCGCCTGGTTTCCCGCCCAATCAAGGGGCGTTTGGTTCAGCACGCCGGCGGCAACTTTGATGAGTTTCATCGATTGATCTCCATAGGATCTAGGCCTCACCGCGGGCCTGCAGGATCAGTTTCGTCTTCAACTCGTGCAGGCTCAATTCCAAGCCGGCCGGATATTGGTGCGGGTTGGTGAACCGCTTGACCCCCGGGTTGAGCATCGCCAATTGCTGCCGTGCATGCGTTTGGATGGCCTCCAACGACGGCAAGTCGCAGACCAGTCGGCCTTGCCGCAGGATGGGTACGAGCAGGTCTTCGCTTTGTGTATCGGTTGGGAAATGTTTCCGCCGGGTCGCATCCAGCGGATCAACGATCGCCATCAGGCCGTGCGACGGAACGCTGGTGTCATAGAGGGCATCGCCGACGAACCCATTCGCGTCGCGGAAGCGCCGCACTTGGAGGATGCCGGGGTTTGTGACCTTGGCCGCCTGCTCCGAGAGTTTGACTTTGTGGTTCCATTGGCCATCGGAGTTGCGGATAGCCGTGAGCTTGTAAACACCACCAAGCGCCGGTTGATCGTAGGCGGTCACCAATTTTGTGCCTACCCCCCACACATTGATCTTCGCGCCCTGCTGCTTGAGGCTGGTGATGATGTGTTCGTCCAGATCATTGCTCGCCACAATCACCGCATCTGGAAATCCGCCCGCGTCCAATATCTTCCGCGCTTCTATGCTGAGGTAGGCAAGGTCGCCCGAATCCAGCCGGATGCCGGCCAATTCGTGTCCCTGTTGGCGAAGCCGCTGGCCGACTTCCACCGCGTGCCGGACCCCGTTGAGCGTGTCATAGGTATCTACAAGGAAGATGCAGTTGTGCGGCATGGCATCGGCGTAACTGTTGAATGCTTCGAGCTCGCTGTCGAACGACATTACCCAACTGTGCGCGTGCGTGCCCTTCACCGGAATACCAAAGAGTTTCCCGGCGAGAACGTTTGAGGTGCCCGTGCAGCCACCGATAAACGCGGCCCGACTGGCGCTGATGGCGCCATTTACGCCTTGGGCCCGACGCAGCCCGAATTCGACGATTGGATCACCTTGCGCCGCCTGACAAACCCGCGCCGCTTTGGTGGCAATCAAGGATTGGAAATTGATGATGTTCAGGAGAGCGGTTTCGACCAATTGCGCCTCAAGAATCGAACCTTGAACACGCAGCAGGGGTTGTTGAGGAAACGCCACCGTTCCCTCAGGCATCGCATCCACGTCACAGTTGAACCGCAGTTCGTGCAGAAAAGTGAGAAACGCCGGCTCGAAGAGTGGCCTGTTGTCGCGACCGTTGAGGGTCGCCAGATACTCAAGCTCCAATTTTTCAAAGCGAAACCCGCGCAGGTACGCGATGGCATCCGCCAGTCCGGCAGCCAACGTGAAGCCTCCCTGGAATGGGTTCTTTCGGAAGAACAGGTGGAAGACGGCGTGTTGATTAGCCTTGCCCGCCTTCCAATAGCCATAGGCCATGGTGAGCTGATAGAGGTCAGTGAGCAGCGCGCTAGCGCCGGCTGGGTGAACAAGTGCAGCATTCATTTGTTAGTGTCATATACACACTATCAAGCAGGTTGTCAATGAGCTTTATTATGATTTCCCTTCGTTCGCTCCGATTCTCGCAGCCGCAAATGAGCTGGCCGCCAGCTGTTTAACCGGTTGAACTTTCCATCAAGCAATACGGATATTTGAATTTAAGATAATGCACCCCCACGAAGTATAAGTTGGCACTTTCACATTCCGATGTTACAATCTACGCACGTTCGATGAAAACTTGCATGAACATAGCAGCCACGATTTGGCCGACGATGTCGGTCGCGAAAGCGACCCGTCATAGCCGGTTAAACCCCGGCTGTGTGTTTAGCCTTGGGCTATCCGGATCATATCGCGGGCAAAGCCCCGAAGTGAATTTGGATAATCAGGAGGTAAGCAGGTAACGAATCGAAAGAGGATTTTTACACCCTGCTTACCCCGTGTAAGCAGGGTTTTTTGTTTCCCTGAAACTGACGGTGAAATGGCGGCAACGAAAGGTGAACAGTCTGTGAGCAATAACACAGTGACGTCTCGATGATGTCGGACAGTGCCAAACGAATTCAGGTGCCGGAAAGCCGAGGCTTTCCACCGATGGGGTCTGCCCATCGCGAGCGAGGACGCGCGCCGAGACGATTGGAAACGCTTTTACATATTAAGGGCTTCGGAGGAGGTGTGCCCCTAAACACCGAAACAGCCGCCGTGAATCCGCGGGTTGGGGTCGAATAGACCACCAAGAGGTGTTTGTTCTTTATTGAAATGGCATGGGCCGGGAGCGCGAACGCTTCCGGCCCTTTTAATTTCGCGGTTGTGATTCAACAGTTGCCTGCGCCCGGCAAGGGAGCGCAACTGTTTATGACCGCATCAATCTTCACAGGCTGCGCGTCAGCACGCGGCCGAGTCTCCAAAACTCAGCTCACTCCGGGCGGCACGGAGGCAGCCTGCCAATTTCAGGGGGTCGTGGCAGACAAGTAATGCACCTGCCTTGCAAGCAGGTTGATGTGGGCGCGCTACCCACCGACTCCACCATTTCACCGCGGGGAACTCGACTAAAGCACAGAGCGAAGTCTCATAAACTTTGTCAGGCAGGTGTGATTCCTGCCCCCGCTACCAATATCCCATATGGGAAGTGATCCAGCCCGCGGACTGTAAACCCGCCGTCGCAAAACAGTGCTGGAAGATGACGACTGGAGCATTTGAACTCCCAGTTCCGCCACAAGTTAGTTTCCCCAAGTTTTGCTGTTCGCTGTCGCGAACCGTGGTCCAGCACTTCCCACCATTTCTGGATCCGTAGCTCAATCAGAGGAGCAACCCGTTGTCTGCGGGAAGGCTGAGGGTGCAAGTCCCTTCGGATCCGCCAATTTCAAATCTCACCGCGCTACCGATGGCCAGGGTTTTCGGCGGCGTGTTTCTCCGCTCCGACGTTTCAAAAATCAATCGTCCGGAGTTTTCAGCGCGTAGCGTAGCAGCTAACGCACTCGGCTTGGGCCCGAGGGATCGCAGGTGCAAATCCTGCCGCGCTGACCATTTTAGAATTGCTGCCGTGGTCGAATACATCAGGCATCCGCCTTCTAAGCGGAACGATGCAGGTGAAAGTCCTGCCGGCAGCACCATTGCCAGGTAGTGTCAAAGTAGCACGGCGGCCTGTTAAGCCGTTCGGTGTTGGTGCGAGTCCAACTCTGGCAGCCAATTTCAGGGTGTAATGTCAGCAGCAGACGGCCTCGTTCGGAACGAGGAGGTCGCAGGTGCAACTCCTGCCACCCTGACCATTTCGGATGGTTGGCAGAGCAGTAATGCCCCGGTCCCGAAAACCGAGCGAGCCTCCGGGCTGCGTGGGTGCAATCCCTACACCATCCGCCACTTTCAAACCCTTAACCAAAGGCAGCTCCATGAGATCCACCATCCGTTACCAAAGCCAGTTGCTCTTTCGCCGGAGCTATAAACCAAATCAAGTGATTCGAATCCGACCATCACGTCGTTTGAGCCTCGTGTTCCGACCCGTGAATCGGTTTGGCGTGAAACCGCAATTAACCATCGTCTCGTAGCTCAAAAGTAGAGCATCCGGCCGATAACCGGAAGACGCAGGAGCGTTACCTGCCCGGACGACCAACCATTAGCAGACAATGAAACCAATCACGCTTATCGCGGACGACACAGCAGCGCCGTGTTTCCGTACCCAACCTCAACCGCCAGCGAATGAAGGTGAAAAAGTTAACGATGGGCAATTGGGCCCCACGACTCTGCTGGCTTCGCCCGCAGCCGTATCGGCGCAGCCGTCCGTGAGGCCAACTTTGCTGGAAAGCTTCCGCTATTGGGCCATGTCCCGCTCGTGAGTCGCAGAGGTTGCCCAACTCTGCTTTCCGCGCTTCATCATGGCGAGCCCAATTCCCCGAGTAGCTGAGACAGATTAGCGCCTCCCTGAAGAGGAGGAGACGTTGGCGCGATACCAACTTCGGGGACCACTCAAAACCACTCCCGCTTTGCGGTTACAAAGGAAACGTGAACACACTGACTGAAACTCAGGTGCGCCTTTTCGCCTCGGCCCAAAGCTGGATCGAAGGCGAAGCGGTGCGCCAACTCTATGTCACCGCCAAGCTCGATGGCGTCCGCCACGCGGTGGGCTTCCCGGATTTGCATCCGGGTAAAGGCTCACCCGTCGGTGCGGCCTTCGTGACCGAAGGCGTGCTCTACCCGCACCTCATCGGTGGCGATATCGGTTGCGGTATGGCGTTGTTCAAGACGGATCTCGTTCGGCGCGACGCCAAGCTCGACCGTTGGGCGAAACTGCAGTTCAGCCTTGAACACCCGTGGGACGAATCCGTCGGCGACTTCCTCGCCGCCAGTGATCTTGAGTCCACGGAGTTCGATGCCGCGCTGGGCACGATCGGTGGAGGTAATCACTTTGCCGAGTTGCAGGCGGTCGAGCAGGTTTTCGACGCCCCCGAGTTCAAGAAACTTGGACTCGGCAAACAGCCGCTCGTCGTGCTCGTTCACAGCGGCTCGCGTGGATTGGGTGAAGCCACCCTGCGTCACCATGTGGATCAGCACTTCGGCAACGGAGTCGAAGCGGACTCGTTCGCGGCGGAGGAATATCTCCGTGGTCACGACTTGGCAGTCCGGTGGGCCAAGGCCAACCGCGAACTCATCGCTCGTCGCTTCGTTGCGACGCTCGGTGCCGAAGCGGAATGCCTTTGGGACGGTTGCCACAACAGCATCGCCCGCCAGGAAACTGGTTGGCTTCACCGCAAAGGTGCGGTGGCTGCCGACGGTGACGTCGTCGTGATTCCGGGTTCACGCGGCTCGTTGAGTTATCTCGTACAACCGATCGGCGATGGTGAAAGCCACGCCTGGTCACTGGCCCACGGCGCCGGTCGTAAGTGGGCGCGCGGCGATGCTCGCCAGCGGATGCGCGAACGCTTCGGCATGCACCAGTTGGT
>JANXWY010000066.1 GCA_025350905.1 Verrucomicrobiota bacterium | reverse complement strand
CTGGAGAACGGTTCGATCTCCACGAACATTTATCTGCGGCGCATCCATAACTTCGCCTTGGACATGAGTTGGCTGCCGTGGCCCGTGCTGCCCAAGAAGCGTTGGCCCGCCATTAAGTTCAAGGAGAAGCGCGGCATCACCTTGGCGGAGCATCTGGCTATCGTTGGCCGTGAATTGAATCCCGAACGCAAGGCGTTTTACCAACTCGCGTGGCATTTGGGCGCGGCACAATCGGACAAGGTGCGCCGCGAACATTTTTCTAACCCGCTCCCAGTATCGAAAGTTGGGTTAAGGCGGCGCGGCAGGCATATCGAACGCAGCTTCGCGCATATTCTGGATAGCGGCGGGATGCGACGCACCACGTTGCGGGGTTGGGAAAATCTCAACAAACGATTCAAGGTGGCGGCGGTCTTTTACAATCTATCGCAGCTGATGCGCCAGCTCTTCGGATTTGGGACCCCGAAACAACTGGCGGCGGCGAGGGAACGTGGCGGACGCGGTCTTTTTTGGCGATTGGCCGCAATGACCATTCCATTGGTGGCCGTAGTTGATGGGATCACGTCAGCTTGGCACCGCGCCCGGCGGGAACTCCGCGAAGTTTTCCAAGCTGGCCGGAAAAGTGATTTGTCGGGAAACAGGGTTATTTCAACAGGCTGCTAGCCTTGAACCGCCCGCCCGTAGCGCAGATTGGCCAACTGCTGTATCGCCGACTGGGAGTCGGCTTTGCAGTCGCACCATCGCGTCGCTGCGGATTGCCAATCCGCGACACCGCAGACTGCCAGTCTGCGCTACGGTTTAGGGGCGCGAATCGCGGCTTTTCGCAGGCCGTGGAATTTCTCCCAGCGGGAGAGGGTAAGCGTGAGGGAGAAAACGTCCGACGTCTTGCGGCATGCGAATACATCGGGAGGTTCCGGCCTTTCTCCCTCACCTCAATCCTCTCCCGCTGGGAGAGGAGGTCGCTGGGTCCGCTCCTCGTGCCTTCGGGCCACGCTGGGTGTCGCCCATGCCGCGCCAGAATCTTCATCAGGTTTACTCCAACCCTGATCTGGTCGGCTCTAAACCTGACCAGGAAAGGGTTTCGACGTCGGGGTGGCCCAGCATCAAAAGTTAGTCGTGCTGCAAATGAAAGATCACGAACCAGGGATCGATGCAGTGAATGCGGCACTCCTGGCGTCGCAGCCGGTAACTTCTCGCCGTTGTTACTGGGAATCCGCGATGTGGCCGGGCGCCCGCACGCCCTGGCCGATTCGATGCGTCAGCGAGTCGCCCAATTCCGAGCGCGCCTGTTCGGCCAAGGCTTCCAGGCGGTTCACCGTCTCCGGATATTGCGCCGCGAGATTCGTGGTCTCGCTGATATCGCGGTCCAGGTCGTATAGCTCTGCCGCTTCGAGTTTACGCTGCTGATAAGGGGCGGGCGCTCCGTCCCGTCCGCCGGGCTGGCCGGCCAGGGTGCGATACGTGTGCGGTAGTTGCAGTTTCCATTGACCGCTCATCACGGACTGCAGTTGGTTATCCTCGTAATAAAAAAAGTAGGCAGCATGTGGATTCCTGGCGGTGGGATTGCCCGCAAGCAGCGGCCAGATATCGAGGCCGTCAATCTTGTGCTTCGGCAGCTCGGCGCCGACGAGTTTCGCGACCGTCGGCAGGAGATCAATGGTCATGGCCGGCTCGGTGCACACGCTTCCCGGCGGAATCCTCCCCGGCCAGCGCGCAATAAACGGCACCCGCACCCCTCCGTCCCAGCACGTGCCTTTTCCTTCCCGTAACGGCAACGCGGAACCGGCATGGTTGCCGTAGGACAACCACGGGCCGTTGTCGGAGGTGAAAATCACCAGGGTATTGTTCTCCAGCCGGTATTTCTTTAGCGCGCCGAGAATTTGACCAACCGACCAGTCAATCTCCTCGATGACGTCGCCGTAGAGTCCCGCCGCCGACTTGCCCTTGAACTTGCGACTCACGTGCAGCGGCACATGCGGCATGTTGTGCGGCACATAGAGAAAGAACGGCCGGTCTTTGTTCTTCGCGATAAACTTAACCGCATGTTCGGTGTACCACGTCGTGAGTTGGGCTTGCTCCTTGGCGGTGACCATGGCAATGGCGGTTTGCTCGCCGTCCAGCAAGCGCAACTCAGGATAATCGGGCCGGCGTTTGCGCTCCGCGAAGGGTTTGCTGGCCAGGTCCGGATACCACGGCCACATGTCGTTGGAGTAGGGCAAGCCAAAGTATTCATCGAAGCCGTGGCGGGTCGGCAGAAATTCCGGTTGGAAACCCAGATGCCACTTGCCGAAAATCGCGGTCGCGTAACCCCGCGATTTGACGACCTCGGCCAAGGTCACTTCCTGGCGACTGATGCCAACTTTGGAATTGGGACCTAGTGCGCCTTGAATGCCGACGCGACTGGGATAACAACCCGTCAACAGCGCCGCGCGGGACGCCGAGCAAACGGGTTGCGCGTCGTAAAAGCGGGTGAACCGGATGCCCTCCGCCGCGAGTCGGTCGAGGTTCGGCGTCGTGAAGCCTTTCGCGCCGAAGCAACCGACATCGGCGTACCCGAGGTCGTCGCAGAACACGATGACGACGTTGGGAGTAACCGCGCGATCCGTTGTTGCCCAGATGGTGAGTGGCGTCAGCAACACGAGCAAGGCGGCCATGCGTTTCATAAGTGGGTACGGTTTAATGGGTGACGCAATTCCGGTAACCACTTTTTGGAGTTGGCTTGATTTTGGCGATTTGACTTTTGTTGTGGATGGATTCATAGGGCGCACTGGCGTTGACGTTTTGCGGTCGGTAAAACGGTCATGCTGGATGGGTTGTTCGGTCGGAGGCGAACGAAACTACCGACCGCTTCCCGCCTTGGCCGCGAGGTAATCCGCGTAGCGCTGTTCACCGAGCTGCGACCGGATCTGCGCTTCCAATTGTTGCTGGGCGAGTTCTTTCCGTTGCAAGGACGCGGGATCCGTCCGGTTGCCAGAATAATGGACGAATTCGTCATCAAAGGCCTTTTGCAAATCGTGGATGGTGGCGAATTCGGCGGCACTGGGTTGGAAGGTCGCGAGCTGGTTGCGCAGGTTGATCGCGGTCCAGGAAGTCTGCAACTCGTGTTCGCGCAGTTCCTCGGGCGTCAGGATTTGCGCCAGCTTGGCCAGCCGATCTTCGTTCAGTTTGCGCAACTCCGCGGAGATTTCATCCGGAGTCAGCCCCGCCAGTTTTTCGGGCGACTGCAACATGGCCCAATTTTCATTCATCGCCTCCCGCACCGCCGCCACTTGATCCTGCTTTTCCGGAGACAAGAAGCCTTGGCGGTTATCGGGGTAAGTGACGCCTTCGCGGCTTTTTCGCAATTCGGTGGCCAGATCCACGCCCAGTAGATCGCGGATCAATACCGTTTTCTCCCGGTCCATCTCCAAGAGCTGCGGTTGCAGTTGGTCGCCGACCGAAGCGGGCGGAGATTCCGCGACCTGCCAGTACGGCGGAACTTTCCCCCCAGTGATCAACTCGGCTCGTCGCACCGCGAAGAGCTTGTTGACATCGGCAATCACGATATCGCGGATCGTCTGCTCCGGACAGCCGATCGCACGCAAGTTGGCGATGTACTCACTGTAGTTGGTCGTTTCGACGTTCCGCCAGTGGAACGAAGTGACCGGCGGGGTGGAGCGATCCCGGGTCGGAGCGGGAATGGAAGTCGGGTTTGTCTCCGTGTCGGGTGTGGCGGTCGGCGAGCGCGGACTGGCAGTTACCGACATTGGCGCCGCTGGCTGCGCTTGCGCCGTGATCGTTTGCAATTGCCAGCTTTGGTACACGGCCAGGCCGCTTAGTCCCAGCACGGCTAAGGCGAGGAGGCCAACGAGGATCCGCAAATTCATAGTCGACCTCACAATTTCGGCAGCCGATTCTGAAAGGCGGGATTGTGGTTGGTCAATCGTCGCGAGCTTTGGTCCGGGAAGGTCAGGCGCATGATTATTTACTGGGGCGGATTGATGGGCGGCACGTAGTCCTTGTGCCAGGTGAGCTGCCAGAGCTTGGGCAATCGCACGGATTGTGCGTGGCCGTCGGCAAAAACCAGATTGGCGGCGCCTTTGTACGGGCTGTTTGGCGGACTGGTTTGTTTCGATTTATCGGCCGGGCCGGCGGCATGACGAGCCGTCAGAAAGCGGCCCATCCCGCCATCGTTCCACCCGTAGTAGCCGTTGAAGGAAGGTTTGTTGTCCGCCTTGGGCCAGGCATCCACCCACACCGAATCGCCGAGCACCGGTGTGGTGGCGGCCTGCTGTATGGAGCTCTCGGCCTTGAACGCCAGTTTTTCGTCCGCCCAACCGCTCGGCCAGCCGCCGCCATACAGCCAGGCATTGAAGGCAAAGCTGCCGTGGTAACCCAACGCGCCGTTGGTGGGCCACAACCAGGCTTCATCCACCGTGCCGCACTCGGCAAACATGCCCGCCGCTCCCGGGGCGGTGGTACTTTTGCGCGCTGAGTTCCCTTGGTGCTCCAGCGCGACGGGGCAGAGCCGGACTTTGTTCGCGGCCCCGTGATACTGGATATAGGCCGCCATCCACAAGTTTTGGTATTGGGCATAGGGTACGGTTTTGTTGAAGTCGTTGACGTACATGAAATGGGCCAAGCCCATCTGTTTGACGTTGTTGAGGCATTGTATGGCTTGCCCCTTTTGTTTGGCTTTGGAGAGGGCGGGCAAAAGCATGCCGGCCAGAATCGCGATGATCGCGATCACGACCAACAGTTCGATTAACGTGAAACCGCGGCCGAGTCGTGCGGGAGCGGCCACAGCAAACGACCATGGTTTCCGGAAGCGAGGCGTTCCCACCCGCGACAGACTGCGCTCGCAGGGCCACGCCCTATTTGAAGTGATGGTGTGGAAATTAATTTTCATAGATTACTTCATTGGTGGATTAACCGGTGGCCAAGGCTATCAACGGATCTGCGCGAGGAAAGTCTTTGGTTGGCACGAGCGCAACAGTGTTTGTCGGGGCCGCAGGCAAGAGTCGGCAGGTGAACAGCCCGAGAAAATTCTTGGCGAACGACGCTGTGTGCTTCCGATTCAGATTGGCCGGCGGGATTACCGAAGTCATCTCCTACCAGTTTGGCTGGGGACGGCTGGAAAATGGTCGTCAACCCACTAAACGCGGTGCTGGAGTGGTGACAATTTCGCCCGTTCATGGCCGTAGTAATGCGACGATGGTTCGAAATTTGGTCGGATCATCGCCCGGGTTCTGAGCGCTTCCCGCATCGTCGCCCGGATCCCACAGCTTCGGATCAAACGCCCGCTTGGTCGTGCTGAAGGAGACATGGCCGTCGCCCCAGAGAGTGTTGATTCCGGTTGGGTTCCGGGCCGTCGTGTGCGGCCGGGTCCGAACGGTGTAAATCAAGTCTGTGACGATGGAACGTTGGGCGACCAACTGGGCCGCCTTCTCGGCCACGAGCGACCACTCCTCTTCGCCGGGCTTGGGCGTCAGCTTGGCGGGCTGCCTGGACTGCGGGTAATACATGTAGTTGCCTCTTACGCTCTCCCGCAGGTCGTCGCACTTGGGCCATGAATACCTGGCGTTTTCGTAGTATTTCAACTCGAACCGAACCGGGATCAGATCCGGGTGCCGGAGGCCAGGATCGTAAAACGTCTTCGACGGAGTGATGAGCTTGGAGGTGAAGAGATAGGCCAGATTAAATGGATGTTTGACGTCGGCCGGTTGTCCGGCCGGGCCGTCGAACATCCAGTAAGACCGGTACGGGCCGTCGCCGGGAAATTTTTCCGGGTTGAAATCCGCCAGGGGCAATTTGTCGCCCGCGTCCTCCGCATACATCACCAGGCCCAGCCCGAGTTGCCGCAGGTTGTTGGTGCAACTGACGCGCTGCGCGCTGTTTTTCGCGCTGCTGAGCGCGGGCAGGAGCAACGATGCCAGGATCGCGATGATCGCAATCACGACCAGGAGTTCGATCAAGGTGAACGCGGCCCGCTGAGGAGTGAAAGTTTTCATGAGTCACCTTTGGAAGTCACGCGCCCGACTTCAGTTGCCGGTGGCGATCCCAATTTCGTTTCGATGGAGTTGGTTTCGGCTCCCGCCTTCGGTCGCGGTCGGATGCTTGGTCCCGGAGTGTTGATTGGGTGGCGCTCGTTTCGGATTGGGCTCATAGGCTTAAGCTTCGGAGCGGTGGGCGCAGTGCCTTGGCCGCGGGGCGGGGATTTAGATTTAGTTCAATCTTCGACTTCGTTTCATTTTTCAAGGGCGCACGTAGCGTTTTCACAAATCGGCGATTCAAAGTCCCGGCAACCGGCTGAGCGGGAGGTCGCGACTCAAATGCACGAACGCCTCGGCCGCGTTCACCCCGGCCTCGCGGCCGCGGAAGTTCGCCACCACCTCGTGGTGCTGGCGCCAGACGCCCTCGCCGTTTTGGCTTCGATGCGCGAAGAGGGCGGCTTTTTTCTTTTCCAGCACGGCGGAAACGTCCACATAAACATTGGGCGCGAATCCCTGCGATTGGCTGCCGGTGTTGACTTCGAAGAAGTAAAGCGAGAAGCGCTGCGGATGGCTCATCTGCGCGCGGATCGTGAGCAAGCTCGCCACTTGATGATCCATGTGCGTGTCGATCGGCCAGTGGGTAAAAACCACATCGGGCGATTCGGCGAGGAGGGTCTTCGTGAATTCGTCCAGTCGCGCCCGGGTGAATTCGGTCGCCCCATCCACCTGACCCGCGAAGACCGGCCTCGCGCCAATGATCGCGCAGGCGGCCGCGCACTCGGCGGAGCGCGTGGCCGCGGCCTCGTCATTGGATTTGCCTTCGATGCCGCGCTCGCCCCGCGTGAGATAAATGATGGTCACCGCATGACCGAGCGCGGCGTAACGCGCGAGCGTGCCGGCACAACCCGACTCGGGGTCGTCGGGATGCGCGCCCACACAAACGACTTTGAGTTTACGCGCCACCGCTGGCGCGGCTTCGCGCTCCGCCGCCGTGCCCGGCAAGGTGCTAGCGGCCATCAGCAAGGGCGTCGCGACCGTGAGCGCGTGCTCCACGAAGCCGCGGCGCGTCATTAAGTCTCCAGCGGTGGGCACGAAGTCGCCGCCGGAAACTGTTTTTCGGAGCGGAGCAGTCGCCGTCAGTTCGGTTTTCGGTGCGGCTGGATTCATAACGGCACTCTCAATTTGCATTTGCCTTAAATCCGCTACGTCGGGGACTTTCAGCTTTATCCCGCCGGCAGAAAACGCCGGGTTTCAGGTAGCGGTCTGCGGCTTCGATTACGGCTCAAGAAATCGCGGCCGCTGGGCCGGCCGGATGGTGTGCATGGCGCAATCCTAGGCCGCGTTCCTGGGGACGGCTAGTTCTTTCTCATTCGTTCCGAACTTTTCATCGATCGCCGGCGCGACCCTCGGAGCACTTCGCGCGAGATTCATTTCTGGTTGAATTCCGTGGCGTAGCGAAAGCGCTCCACATAATGGCCGTCCTGCTTCTCTTGGTCCTGGTGGTAGAATTCCTTTAGTTTCGCCAGCGTAGCCGGCTCCCAATCCGGCCGATACTTGGTGACCGCCGGTTCAAATTGACTGACTTGTTTCGTGATGGCCGCCACTTTCAATTCCATGGTGGAATCAATGTTGACGGCATAATTGGCGTCATTGGTGGTCGTGTAAAGGAAATACAGGTTGGTCACGACATAGGGTTGCAGTTTGTCCACGAGAAGCTGTTCGGGATAATAGAGATGAAACTCCGCGGCGCGCACCGCATCAATCGTGTTGCACGCCGCCATGCGATGATCCGTCTTGTGCCAGCGTTCATACCATTCACCTGGATCCACGGACAGAATCGCATCCGGTCGGTATTGGCGGATGAGCTTGGTGACCTGGCCGCACAACATTTTGGGCGGCACGTATTCCAATTCGCCATCATCGTGGCCGAGCCAGATGAGATTTTCCTTGGGGATCCCTAGCACCGCGCAGGAGGCTTCTTCTTCGGCCTTGCGGATGCGCGCCAATCGTTCGGAGGTCATGTCCTGATCGTAGCTCCCTTTGTTGTCATTGGTATAGATGACCACGACCACGCGATTCCGGTTCTTGGTTAGCAAAGCCATGGTGCCACCAACCGCGAACGTATCGTCATCGGGGTGCGGGGTGAAAATCAGGACAGTTTTGTTGGTGTAATTTTCGAGGCGCTCGCCGGGGGCCGCTTCGGCGGCTAATGCCAGCAGGCAGGTCGAGAGGATCAGGAAGACTATTTTCATATTCTTGGGAACGAGTTTGCGGAAGCGAATTCACGCACAAGCTTGTGGGGAGTGCCAGCCTTTAAAGTCAGTTTGAATTCTCCTTCGCCGGGTTACCGCTGAATTGTTGGCGGTAGAGTTTCTGGAACGGATTCTCGTCGGGGCCGGCGGTATTTTCATTTTCCAATCCGGGCAACATTGCGGTCCACCATTGGTCGTACGTCGCGGCGAGGTGCTTTACCACATCGGAATGAGCGGCCGCGACGTTGTTGGTTTCACCGGGGTCCCTTTTCACGTCGAACAGTTGCCACTGCCGGCTCCCGTCTGGCGTGTCACAAACGAGTTGCCATTGCGAATTGCGGATGCTGCAGTGAAGGTACTGCGACGCCCCTGCCCTGCCCCGTTCCCAGCGGCCGACATGGGTGACCAGCGTGCGCTCCGGCCACATGGCCTGGGGATCTTTCAGCAGCGGGACCAGACTGCGGCCCTCGACTTGTTGGGCGACTTTGCCGGAAAGTTTGACCCCGGCAATTTCTGCCAGCGTCGGCAGCACGTCGATATGCGCTGCCAGGGCGTCAATGTCACCCGCGGCCAGCGTCCCCGGCCAGCGCCAGAACGAGGCCGCCCGCGTGCCCCCCAGCCACGGGGTCGCTTTCGCGCCGCGCATGCCGGCGTTGAACAACGGCACGCCGACCGTCCCTCCGTTGTCGTTCATGAAAATAAGCAGCGTGTCGCGCTCGAGACTCCAGGCCCGCAACTTTGCGAGCAGGCGGCCGACATTGTCGTCCAGGTTGGCGATCATCCCAAAGAACTTCGCCGTGTTCGTCGGCACCCGGCCGGCGTAGAGCTTCTCGTATTCGTCCGGCACGATCAGCGGCGCGTGCGGCGCGTTGGGGCTGATATAAGCGAAGAACGGTTTCCGCGCCGACTTCTGCGCCTCGATCCACTTGAGTGCCTGGCCGAAGAAAACATCGGTGCAGTAGCCCTGGGTTCGCTCGAACTTTCCGTTGTGCAAGAGCACGGGATCAAAATACTTGTTGCCCGGCGCGTCGCCGCAACTGCCGGCATACGACTGTCCGATCCCGCCCGCGCCATGGATGAACATTTCATCAAAGCCGCGCTTGTCAGGCCAGCGATCCGGCTCATCGCCGAGATGCCATTTGCCGAAAATGCCGGTGGTGTAGCCCGCGGATTGGAGCACCTGCGCCAGCGTCGTCGCCTTCAAGCTCATGCGTTCACGTTCGAAAATCGTGTGGGTGACACCGGACTTGAACTCATGTCGGCCGGTCAGCAACGCGCAGCGGGTGGGCGCACACGTCGGGCTGACATGAAAATCCGTGAAGCGCCGACCTTCGTCGTGCAACCGGTCGAGATTCGGAGTCTTGAGAATCGGGTTACCGTGACAGGAGAGATCGCCGTAGCCTTGGTCATCGGTGAGGATAATAATAATGTTGGGGTGCGCGGGCAAATCGTTGGCCAGCGACGCTCCGGGGAGTAGAAGCACCCAGAGCCCAATCAGGAGTCTCCGCAAAAAGTCAGGCGGGCGTTGGGGCGTTCGCCCGGCCCGGCCCCCGCCGGGGTAATGCGGTTCAAACCGGGAAATCTCTGGCGACGACTCAAGTCGTCGCTTACGGGCTTGAAATGGATGCCGTGGGCTGGTCATTTCGGTGCTGCATTGGCAGCGGCTTTCGCCCGGTCCAACCAGCGGTTGCGCTCTTGCAATTCCCGGCGGCGAACGAGTATGACAAATTCCGCATTGGCAGGCTCGGCGATTTTGCGGCCGCTACGCTTGCCGAAATCCGAGGCTATTGGAAAAGTTGCGGGACAAACTCATTCAGGTACCGGCGCCAGTTGATCCAGGTATGCGCGCCCTCCGTCTCCTGGTAAACCACGGCAAACTGATGCCGCTTCAGCATCTCGACGGTGGCCCGGGAAGTCGCGACCAGAAAATCATCTTTGCCGGTAGCGAACCAAAGCAGCTTGAGGCCGGGCTTTAACTTCGCATCGTCCAACAACGCTCGGTGTTGTTCCTCGAAACTCGGCCCCGAGGGTGGGCCGCCGGGACCGCTGCCGGTGATGCCGAACACGCCCGAACTGTGTACGCCGAGGTAGGCGAATTGGTCGAGGTGCGGAATCCCAATATTTAGCGTCTGGCTGCCGCCCATGGAGAGACCCGCCATCGCGCGATGTTTGCGATCCCGGTAGACGCGGTAGTTTTTCTCGACATAAGGCATGATATCGGTTTCGAAATCCTGCGCGAACTCATCCACTGGCGGTTTGGCGCTGCCTCCGGCAGGGGGCCCAAACCGGAACGGGCCGGTGTGCCCGGCCGGCATCACCACCACCATCGGCGTGGCCTGCTTGCTGGCGATCAAGTTGTCCAGGATAAAGCCGGCCCGACCGACCGAGGTCCAAGAATCGTCGGAATCTGACGCGCCATGCAGGAGGCAGAACGTAGGGTATTTGCCCTTGCCGGATTCATAGCCCGGCGGCGTATAAACATGCATGCGGCGGAAGCGGTGCAAAGCGGTCGAGTAATAGGTGACGGCCGCGGCCGCCCCATGCGGGACGTTTTTGGTGTCCATGAAATCTGAACCCGATACGCCGACGAGGCTCCACGTGTTGGCGTTCGATTCGCTGGTGGCCGGATTGCGCGGGTCCACCACGGAGACCCCGTCCACATTAAAATTGTAGCGATAGGCTCCCGGAGCGACCGGACCCAGGGTTACCGACCAAACCCCATTGGTGTCCTTCGTCATCTCCGCGCCGGATCCAATGGCGGGCATATCGCCGCCGTTCACCCGGACGCTTTCGGCTTTCGGCGCTAAGAGGCGAAACGTGACTTGCCGATCTGCGGAAACTTCAGGCGAAACCACCTGCGGCGGCGGAGGGCCTGAGTTCCGGCCGGGTCGTCCGACCGGTTGCGCCCGGGTAGTTGAGGTGACGACTAAAACCGCCAGCAGAGAAGCTACCGACCACTGCCATGTCCGCCGCGGAATCTTGGCGGTGGCGGTGGCGGCTGCCCGCATCCGTGCGGTGGAGCTTGGCGCCATGAAGGTAGACCAAGTGAATTGTTTTCCGATCATATTGATAAAGGTGACTTCTGGTTCGGCCCAGCGCTCGAAGCGGCGCCGACAATAGTTGCATCATTTCCTACGGGCAAGACCAATCCAAGGCGTGCCCGCCACGCCGGACCGAAGTGGCAGGGCGAACCGCGGTGCAACGGATTTCCGGTGCTAGTGGGCCAGCGTTTGACCTGGTGGTGCGTTGGGTTAAAATCTTGCATTCGCTGGTGGGCAGGACGAACGCCTCAAGTAAAACCAAGGCCGCGACTCCGGGCCAGCAATTTGAGTGTTGCCGCGGCAGCCAGTCTGATGCTAATGGGAGGTATGAAAACCATCGTATTGATTGTCGCTGGACTGGTGGGCTTCGGAACCGGGGAGGCCCGAACCGAGAACAAGGTTGATTTCGTCCGGGACATTCAACCCATCTTACAGAAGTCCTGCATTGAATGTCACGGGCCGGAGAAAGCGAAGGGCAAGCTCCGCCTCGATACCAAGGAAGCGGCGTTCAAGGGCGGCAAGGACGGCGAGGTCATCGTGTCGGGCAAAGCCGACAAGAGCGAGGTGTATCGGCGCATCACCTTGCCCGCGGACAACGACGATGCCATGCCGAGCAAAGGCGATCGGCTGACTCAAACGCAAACCGATTTGATCCGCGATTGGATCAATCAAGGGGCGGACTGGCCGGATGGAGTCGCGATTGGGGGAACAGCCAAGAAAGGGGAAAGTTCGGCTGAGTCGCCGGCCACGACGCCCAAACTGCCCGATTACAAACCCACGGCGGCGGAAATCAAGGCGATCAAGGAATTGGAGGCGCTCGGGGTCGCGGTTCGGCCCATCGCCGCAAACTTGGACTGGCGGGAAGTCAACTTTCGAGCGCAAAACATCGACGTGATAGAGAAAGCCCTGATCCCGTTGAAGAACGTGCTCGGCTTGGTGGACCTCAACCTGGGGGGCGCAAAAATCAAGGACGCGGACCTGGTTAACCTCAAAGGTCTGGTCAATCTCAACCGGTTGCATCTGGAGAACACCCCGGTCACCGACGCCGGATTGGTGAATCTCAGGGGCCTGACCAATCTGGAGTATCTCAACCTCTACGGCACGGCGATCACGGATGCGGGGCTGGGACAGCTCGATGGTCTGACCCATCTTAAACATCTTTACCTGTGGCAAACCAAGACCACCGAAACCGGCGTGACGAAGCTAAAACAAACTTTGCCAAGTGTGGATGTTTCCACGGGCGCGGAGTTCAAAGAAATTGCCAAGCCGGCAGAAAAATCCGACGAGAAAAAGGACGAGAAGAAGGAAGAAAAAAAATAAGGAGACTTGGCCAATGCGTCATTGGCGACGTCACACCCATTTAGCTGGTGGAACGGTTGGCCTTGAAGGCAAACCAGTCCGACTCACGGCCCGAACATCGGAGCCGACTATTTTGTCGTCATTCCGAGCTGGAATTCAGCCCAGCCATGGACGGAGACGCGTTCCGGGAGTCGCCCAGAATCAACGCCATATAAATCACGTCGAGCCAGCGACCGAACTTGAAGCCGACCTGTTTGAAGTGGCCAACCTTTTCAAATTGGAACCGGGTGTGCAAGGCCACACTGCCAGACTGCTCGGCATCAATGCCTGCGATAATGGTGTGATGACCGAGTTCCCGGGCCCGCCCGATTAAATCTTGGAGAATCAGCGCGCCAATACCGCGGCGCTGGCGCAGATGATGGATGTAGACCGAATTCTCCACTGTGCGCCGGTACGCCGAGCGCGGGTTATAGGCCGAGAGGGAGCCCCAGCCGACCACCAGACCCTCCATTTCGGCGACCGTCACCGGATGTTGGTCGCCATGAAGACCAAACCAATGTCGCCGACCCGAGAGCGGTTCGGGCGCTTCCTGGTAAGTGCAATTCGAATGCAGCACGTAGTGGTTGTAAATGTCGTTGATGGCGACGAGGTCGGACGCGGTGGCTGCCCGGACGCGGGCTGTATTATCTTTCATAGTTTGGACACAAATTAATTGGACCGTGCGGGCCGGCAATTTGAAACGCACCTCAACAACAACCATTAGACGTGGCGACGCGGGGCAAATACAATGGCCGAGCACCCCCGACTACCTCGAACAATACGACCATCGCCAACACACAACGCGCTGAGCTTCCGTTCCCCGCTGGCCTTCCAACTCCAATCACACTAACCAAATGACTCGCCCTCGCTGCCTGATTTGTCGCAGCCAAGCCAATTGGTTGTATGTCTCATGGTGTCTCGCTCCCCGCGAAGAACCTTAGTGCCGTGCCTAGGACCTCCGCTGACGGCAGGGCGTGCTTAAGGCCCGGCACTTCCAGGTAGCGCACATGACGGAAGCCCTCGTGTTCAAAGCCGCTGTGCCACATCTCGTGAATGATTTCGCGGTTGAAGTCCTGGTCGCCGGTCAATAGCACAAACCGCCGGCTTTGCTTGGCTTGGGCGAGCTGGCTCGCGTCGGGGCTAAATGTTCGCGGCCAATGTTCCCCGGTCGGAGTGGGAATGTCCGTGTAGAAACCAACACCACAGACACAGAGGGTGCCGGTAAAAACGTCCGGGTAGCCTGTGCCCACCATGCCCGCCACGCGCCCGCCGCCGGAAAAACCGCCGACATAGACCCGGCTGGGATCAATCTTATACCATTGGCGCAGGTTGAAGGCCGCCTCGAGCGCCAGGCGCGCGCGTTCCACCGCGTCACGCTGATTGCCCGATTTGTAAGCGCCCACGAACAATATCTGCTGCTTGGCCAGTTCCGGCTCCCAAGCGGCGGGGATTCCCGGAGCGTCGCTGGGACTGATCCAAACCAGGAGGCCCCAGGACACATTGGTAGAAAAGTTACCGGGCACGATGATCTGGAATTTCTCCGTGGCCAGCGCGAAACCTTTCCCGCCCGCCCCGAGGCCGAGTCGCCGGGCGGCTTCCGCCGGCGCGGCGTAGGGGGCTGACCGCGTGAAGTGCGTGTCGAAATGCCGCGAATTGACGGCGTTCGTATCGTTAGCTTCCGCCGGGAAGGCTGCTGGGACCAACGCGCAGATGCACAAGCAGAGTCGGATCGCAGCGAGTCCTTTCATGAGTCGTGCGAACATTGGCTCATCCTTTCGCATGGATTTCAATCTCAAATTTAATTCCCGCCACACGGAGAGGATGGCCTGCAGCAGCAGCGCGGCGTCCCGGCTGGTCGGTGCGCGTAGGGAGTGGCGTTCGCTCCGAAAGGTGGTTCCAATCGGCACCCGCAATAAAGATTCAATTCAATCGTGCGGCCATTTGCGCGCTCAATTTCACCAACGAGTCACCCAGGTACGCCCGGCCGCTCACGCTGGACGATGCGCTGTTGGGCACGGTCAGCTACCAGGCGATCATGGATAGGCGGGAAATTCCGGCGCGCGCGGCCGCGCCCCCCCCCAATAACAGCTTAGGGCCCGACGTTTTCCAGCCAATCTCCCGGGCCCGATCGTGCTTTGGGCCGGACCAGAATGATGCTGGCCGCGAGCGCACCGAGTCCGCCACACGCGACCCAGTAAATCGCCGCGCTGAAGGCATAAAGTTTCAAGCCCAAGCCCGGGCCGATGATGAGCGCCAGGGACCAGGTCAATCCGGACGCACCCAGATATCGTCCCCGCATGTGGGCGGGTGCGAGGTCGGCGACAAAGGCAGCCGACACCGGCATCGTCAGCATTTCCCCGAAAGTTAAGAGACCCATGCACATCCCGAGCGCCGCGATGCCGTGGGCAAAGGCGTTGAGCACGAAACCAAGTCCGATGAGCAGGTAGCCCAACGCCATCACCGGTCGCGCCGGAAAACGCCGGCTGATCGTCGTGAGTGGCAGTTCACAAATCATCACGAGGGCCCCGTTGAACGAAAGGATCGCGCCGTATACGGCCGGGGAAAAGCCGAGTCTTGTGATGTGCAAACTGTAGGTCGAAGCCAGTTGGAAAAAAACCAGGCCGATGGCGAGGTTCGCCAGCAACACTTGATGCAATTTCCGATCGTACCGCAACACCTCCCACGCCTCGGCCCAAGTTGCATCGCCCGACTGGCCGCGCGCCCGACGTGGCAGCGCCGCTAGCGCCACCAGTCCAAATAGCATCGAGGTCACTGCATCGCCGACAAACAACCAGAAGAATCCATGCACGGCCAGAAACCCAGCCAGGGCGGGGCCGAAAGCGAACCCGGCATTGAACGCCACGCGATACATTGCAAACGCCGTCACGCGTTGACCGGGCGGGATCAGGTCGGCGAGCAGCGCGCTGCACGCCGGGCGGTAAAGTTCCCCCACCAACCCCACGAGCGCCGTCAGCAGGATAATAACCGGCAGGGTGTGCGCCTGCGAAAGCAGCAACATCGCGCCGGCACCAGAAAACATGGAAACCACAATGGTATTGCGCCGGCCAATTTTATCGGCCAGGTGGCCACCCAAAATTCCCGCCACGAGATTGCCGAGGCCATAGGCGCCCACCGCGAGGCCCGCTTGACCTACCGAGTAACCCTGGCGCAGGAGATAGAGCGTCAGGAACG
>JANXWY010000372.1 GCA_025350905.1 Verrucomicrobiota bacterium | reverse complement strand
TAAATCTTGCTATTGGCCACAATCACCGGCACCACCAACTTGGCCGTGATGTTCGCCAGCGCCGTCGCGCTCGCCGTACTCAGCACGTAATTCCCCGCGTCCGCACCCCCCAAACTCAACGGCGCTCCCACCACGGTCTTGTTATTTCCAATGTTTTTGGTGTTGAAATTTGCTGCCCCCACCCCCAGCGTCACTATGTCCGCGCCGATCGTTCCCGTCACCCCCTGGTTGCTCAAGATCGCTTCCGCACTCCCGTCATACGGCTTGCTATTGGCCACGATCACTGGCGTCACCGGCTTTTTCGCGATGTTCGCCAGATCGGTCGCACTCGGCGCACCCAGCACGTAGTTGCCCGCATCCGCCCCCCCCAACGTCAGAGTCGTCGCCGTCACGGTCTTGCCGGTCAGGGCGTCCTTGGTATCGAAGTTCGCCGCGCCGACCACCAGCGTCACCACGTCCGCGCCAATCGTGCCGGTCACCCCTTGGCTGCTCAACGTTGCCGCAGTGTTCCCGTCGTAGGTCTTGCTGTTGGCCACAATCACCGGCGTCACCGGCCGGGCGATGACCGTCTGCCCTCCCGAAAGCGTGTTCGTGCTGCCGATAAAATCTGTACTCCCACCGTACTCCGCCGCCACGACTGTGTTGCCCAGCGGCAAGTTCGCAAGCGGCGCACTGTCAGCGTGACCGAGAGTCAAGCTGACCGGACTGCCGAAACTTACGCCGTTCGTTTTGAATTGCACCGTGCCGGTCGGCGTGCCGCCACCCGCGGTGACCGTCGCCGTAAAGGTTACGGCATCGCCGTACGTCGAAGGGGTGCCCGAACTCGCAACGGCGGTGGTGGTGGCACCCACAACTTTCAAAATTCCCAGCCCGGTAAACCGGGGGTCCTTGTGGGTGGCGGTGGATGCAAGGGAGCCCCAAGTGCCAGCCGCTTGTCGAACCCCGTCAAACCAAAGATCACCGAGGATGTCCGTGCCGCTGAAACCGTTGGTCACCACGGCCGTGCCGATCAAAAACAGCTGCGCGGAATCGCTCAAATAATTTTGCGTGGTGCCCGCATTAAGCCGCAGCGTCGCGCCGCTGGCCACGGTCACGTTGCCGCTGCCCAGACCACCGTCCTTCTGCACATCAAGCGTACCCGCATTGACGTACGTGCCACCCGTATACTTGTTGGTCGCGGTCAACTTCAGCGTCCCCAGGCCCGATTTCACCAATGCCACGCTGCCCGCCGGGTTGTTGGTGATGATGGAAGCGACGGTTAAGCTCCGGGTGGACTCCACGATCGCGATCAACTCTGCACCGGCCGCGGTGCCAGCCGTAAGGTTGGCCACGGAAACCGTGTGATTGGCGCCATTCGCCAGCAGACCGCCACTCTCCAAAGTTAGCATAAAGGCGCCGGAAACGGTGCGCGCGGTACCACTTTGAAGGTTCAGCGAATTCATGGTCCGGTTAGCCGTCAAGGCCTGAGCGGCGTTCACTTTGACATTGTTGCCTGAGACCCAGGTATTTTCGGCGGTGGTCGTGTAGTTGCGAAAAGTCTGGATGGATGGCGTCGCTGTGGTCGCGTTGGTGGCCCATTCGTTACCCACCGTCGCCCAACCACCGAGGATGCCGTTCACGAGCGTTGGAGCCGTGGTGAACCGCACATTGTTGTTGTCGCTCCCTGCGTCGGGCAAAGGGGAACCGGAAAAATTCACCGTCGCCCCAACGGCTCGCGTGAGGGAATTAAACGTAAGAACCGAAGAATCCCCGGTGCCACCACCGGCCGAGGAAGTAGTGACCGTTGAAGCGCCGGAATTGAGGGAAAGGGTGCCGACCGTTTCGAGATAGTTAAACAGGCCAGCGGTGTGGTTGAAGTCAAATGTCCCGCCATTCAAATTTATCGGCACAGTGTTTCCAATTTTATCCTCTCCTAAGTCGGTACTATTGACCAGCCTGAGGGTGGCCCCCCCATTGACAGTTATTGACGTGGACTGGGCAATGTCGGCGCCAGTTCCACTCACGATGATGACGCCCCCGTTCACTGTCGTTGCGCCGGGGTAACTGTTGTTGCCAGTTAACGTCAGGGTGCCGGTGCCGTTCTTAGTAATTCCGCTGGTACCAGTTCCCGAAATCTGGTTGTTGATGGTCGTATTGTTCGCGCCGTTAATGCTCAGGGTCTGACTGGCGCCGAGTCCAATCGTCGTTCCGCCAAACACCAAACTGCCGTTGGCCACGGAGCCGGCATTCCACGTCTGAGCGGCCCCCAAAGTGATGTCGGAAATGTTGATTGTTTGTGTGCTGTTATCGTTGTTTGTCACGCCATTTTGCAAAGCAAGCGAAGCGCCGGCACTGCCGAGGGTAAAGGGACTTGCACCGGAGATGAAAGTAATCGAACTCAGATTGTAACTCGCCTGCATGTTCGGCGTCACTCGCGTAGCACCGGCGAATTGGAAGTCATCAAGTCCGGCTCCGGGCTGAGTGGGTGCGCCGTTCGGATTCCAGTTGTTGGCGGTGCTCCAATTGTTATCGGCGCCACCCCCATCCCAGAGAAAAGTGGCCGCCGGAATCTTAGGTGCAACCAACAGCGTCAACAGCACTAAAATAAAAGTCGCGTTTAACCAGGACACTGCGGACTTACGCCCCGTTCCGTCGGCTGTGTGGGTCCGAATAGTCACCCACTCGATTGCAGCGTCCAGGGGCGCGCAGGCGCGCGGGTGAATCGACAGAGCGAATTCGCGATGCGATGAGATTTTCATCATAGTATCCAATTATTTGTTTTCCAGAATCAGTGCGCCAAGGTTATGGGTTGGGTGTTTCTCAATTAAGATTAAACCTTAAAACGTAATTGGCATCGACCAGACCTAATGCCGCCATTTCATTTAAAAAATGCTGCCAAGAATATGCTTGGTTGGAATTCAGCGCGGAGAAATTGGATACCTCGCTCCACCAGTTGGTTGCAAAACGCACAAGATTCAACACGCGTCGCTAAGTTAAAGGTTGCTGGTCGCGTATATTGGCGACGAACAGGGCGGTTGCGGGATGGTGTGCGATCGCATTGAATTCCCGGGTCGCGATCTGGGTTTCAAGTCCAATAAATTTGTTAACGTGTTGCATAGTGTGTGTGCGAAACCGCCGAAAAAATAACCGCCACCGCAATCTGAAATTAGCCGGACGACCAGTTTGGTCTGTCAGCCAAATATGATGAGCCTGTGATCCGAACGTCCTACTTCCAATATCCCTGCGAGCCAATGGCGGTGACATTAGTTCAATCACATTCAATTTGCAACAAATTGATTACTGGAACGATCTTTTTTCAGTGACGGGACAAGTGCTTTCTGCTAAGTCCGTCCCGCCCATGAAAAAAGCCACTCGCGCACTGCGCCGGTTTCTCCCGGATGATTTCTGGTCAATGCTGTTGGTCACGTTCGTCACGGTTACGAGGCTGACGGCGGCCGAGGTTCAGGTTCGCAACGCCGCCGAAGGCAATAAAATCTTCGCCCCGGACGCGCATCTGGCAAAGCTGGCCGGAGACCTGAAATTTACCGAAGGCCCAGTCTGGCTAACCCAAGCGGGCGGCTCGCTGGTTTTCAGCGACATACCTGCGAATGAGCTCAAGCAATGGACGGCCAAGAACGGCCTCACGACTTTTCGCCAGCCAAGCCAGCACGCCAATGGCAACACCTTGGATCAGTTCGGCCGACTTATTTCCTGCGAACACAGCGGCCGGCGAGTGAGCGTTCAGGAAAAAGATGGCACCGTGCGCACGTTGGTGGATCGATTCGCGGGCAAGAAATTCAACTCGCCGAATGATGTGGTCGTGAAATCCGACGGCACGGTTTGGTTCACTGATCCGCCGTATGGCTTGCCCCAAGGGGAAACCAAGGAACAGGACGGCAATTATGTTTTCCGCTTTGATCCGAGGACGCAGTTGACCACCGCCGTCGCCAAGGATTTCGACATGCCCAACGGCCTCTGTTTCTCGCCGGACGAACAGAAGTTGTACATTGCGGACTCCGGCAAGCCACACCACCTGCGCGTATTCGAGGTGCGACCGGACGGCACGCTCCACGGCGGGACGGTGTTCAGCGTAATTGCGCCGGGCGGGCCGGATGGCATTCGTTGCGACGCTCAGGGCAGGATTTATTCAAGCGCCGGGGACGGCATCCACATTTTCGACCCCGACGGAAAATTGATTGGCAAAATCCTGGTGCCGGAGTCTCCCGCCAATTTGTGTTTCGGGGGCGCGGACGGCCAAACGCTTTTCATTACCGCGCGGACCTCGCTCTATGCGATTCCGCTGTTGGTCCAAGGCGCGCGGTAAGCCGGATCGGAAGGGGACGGACAATTCATGCCGGCGCCAACGCGATAAAATCATCAACCTATGACGCATTTCAACTGGCTGCTCGACGGCAGCATCGTCGGTTTCTATCTGTTGGCAACCATGGTCGCCGGACTGATGGTGCGAAAGTACGTCTCGCGCGTGGACCACTTTTTGGTGGCGGGACGCGAGATGAACATTTATCTCGGCATCGCTTCGCTGGCCGCCACGGAGTTCGGGATCGTGACCTGCATGTACACGGCCCAGGCAGGATACACCCGTGGGTTTGCCGGCGCTGTTCCGGGGATCTGCAATGCCATCGCGATGTTCGTGGTGGGTTACACCGGCTTCTGCGTCAAACCGCTGCGCGACTCCGGCGTGATGACCATCCCGGAGTTGTTTGAGCAGCGTTACGGCAAGCAGGTGCGCTGGCTGGCGGGCGTGGTCATTGTACTGGGGGGCTTGTTGAACATGGGAGTATTCCTGCGGGTCGGCGGGTAATTCCTCGTGGTCTGCTGCGGGATGAACCTGCGCTACCTCGAACTCGCCATGACGGTGCTGCTGATCGGCGTCGCGATCTACACCATCCTCGGCGGAATGCTTTCCGTGCTGGTGACAGATTTTCTCCAGTTCAACGTGATGAGCGTTGGCCTGTTAGTCGTGACTTTTCTGGTGCTGCATCAGGTGGGTTGGGACAAAATCGTCGCCACCGTCCAGACGCATCACGGCCCCGGCGGGTTCAATCCCTTTGTCACCCGAGAACTGGGCTGGCCCTTCGTGTTGTCGAATTTATTAACCAACACCGCGGCGGTGCTCACCTGGCAGACCTGCATTGCCCGGTTGCTCGCCGCCAAGGACAGCCAGACCGGGCGGAAGGTTTATACCGGCACGGCATTCTTCTTCGTCTGCCGCTGGGTCATTCCGGGCATTTGGGGAATCGCGGCGTTGGCGATGATCGAACCGTCCATAATTGAAAAAATCGGCTTTCAATTCGGTGAAAAGGAAGGGTCACTGTTCGCGATGCCGTATCTGTTGAGCCAAATCGTACCGGCGGGAATGATGGGATTGCTCGTCGCGGCGATGCTGGCGGCGGACATGTCCACGGATTCTTCCTACATGTTGACCTGGGGTAGCGTCATCTATAACGACATCCTCGCACCGTTTCGCAAAGTCGCGTGGTCCGAAAAAAAGGGACTCCTCTGGAATCGATGCATCATCGCGCTGATCGGCGTCTTCCTGCTGATCTGGGGTCTTTGGTACAAACTCGAAGGGAACCTCTGGGAATACCTCCAAACTACCGGTACGATTTACCTGGCCAGCATGTCGGTCCTGCTGATCGCATGCTGCTATTGGAAGCGGGCCAATAACTGGGGTGCCATTGCGGCCATCGTCACCGGCGCCGCCCTGCCGGTGCTCGCGCTCTCTCTCAATCTTTTCGTGCAGGTACCGGTGCTGGATGCCGCGGGCCAGGCGCTCTTGAAGGACGGCAAAGCGGTAACCGAAGGTTGGGCGACACACAACCTGGGCAGCAACTTCGTGAACATTGGCACTTACGCGGCCGTCGCGGTCGCGATGGTGATCGGATCGCTGCTCAAACCGAAACGTGAAATTGTCTGACGGAACCATAGCCATGAATCTCTCATCCATGCTGACCAATCATTCCTTCTGGGGACTGCTCACCCTGGCGGTGCTCGTATGGTATTCGAGCATCACGGTGTACGTGGGCATCCGCGGCGCGTTCGACATCAAACACATGTTGCGCAAGCTAAAGCAAAACCAGGAAGCGGATGAGGCGTCCGCCCGGGGACGCGACCCAAAGTGATTACCAGGGAACCCGGCACTCAACCGGGCGAACAAAAAGCGACGTAAACTTGTGTGTTGCTTTTCCCGATCAGTCCTTTCCGTCAGAGCTACTCATATTTTCACTTGGGGCCTGTATTGCCAGCCGCGCGAACACGAACCCTTGCAGGTCCGGGACTAGCGGGAGTCGCCCGGCAATGCCGGCCGGTTTATGAAAACGAGCACGACCCAGGGACTAATCAGCCCCGAACCACACTGCTACCAGAAGAAGTTGCACGGCCTGCTGCCCAATCGCGACACGCCCCTTGCCATTGCGGCCTGAATTTGCTTTCGCCAGCCCCAGGCAAGGCAACCCCAGGTCGATAGCCCGGCCGGACTGAAACCCGCCGTATACCCTCTTTCAGACTTGCTTACGCTCCGTGTGAAATAAATCCTTTGCCCATGGAAAAACCTGATCAGTTGCGGGAACTCTGGCGGATGCAACAAGCGCTGAACGAACGCATCGGCGTCAACTTGGAAGGCTTGAGCCCGGAGGAGAAGACCCGGTGGATTCTCAATTACACCCGCGCCATGACGCAAGAGATCGCCGAGCTGAACGACAGCGTCCCGTGGAAGTGGTGGGCCAAGTATCAAAAGTTTGACGAGCAAAACGCGCGCGTCGAAGTCGTGGACTTGTTTCACTTTCTGATCAGCCTCGCGCAATCGCTGGGCATGAGTGCGGACGACGTGTTCAACGCTTACATCCAAAAGAATGCGGTGAATTTCAAGCGCCAGGAGTCCGGCTATACGGAGAAGGATGAACACGATTCGAAACACATTTGAAAGACGGCGGGGCTAACGGAGCATGAGGATTCAAGCTCGATCCAGCCGACCGCTCCGGGTGGCGGAGCAAAATACCCCTGGATAATCCAGCTCGCTTGCCGTCACTGAAAATTGCATGAGAGAGCCGATGAACGTGACGGGCAAAATTGAAGTGACCGGCGATTGCGCCTATTACCGCCCCGCCGGCAAGGTAACCCTGGCGCAGGCCGCGGAGTTGGTGGATCAGTCGATTGTATTTGCGCGCGATCGTCGGATTCCAAAACTGCTGGTCAACTGCACGCAGCTCACCGGCTTTCCCTCGCCCTCCCTGCCGGAGCGTTATTTCATGGTTCACGGATGGGCCAAGACCGCGCAGGGTTTAGTACAGATCGCGATGGTCGTCCGCGCCGAAATGATCGACCCCGAGAAGTTTGGGATCACCGTGGCTCTTAACGCCGGATTAACCGCGGACGTTTACCCCAACGAAGCGGAAGCGCTGGCCTGGCTGCTGCGCCCGTCGGAGAGCGTCCCGCCGATAGTGGACGGCTGAAGGCCGGCGACATTTTTTGGCTCCAGAACATTTCCGTATTCCTTCCGATTAAGCAATCCCTAGCGCGGCGGCAAAAATAGCTCGGCAGCCTCACTAAAAATCTTACCCTCTCGCCCATGCGCATCTCCGTCGCCCCGAAGCCGGTCCATTGCCGCTGCCCGGTGCCGTCAAAGTGGCGGGCCGAAGTCGAGCGTGTTCTCCTTACCGACGCGCAAATCGCCCGACGCGTCCAAACCATCGCCCGCGAAATCGAGCGCGACTATCACGGCCGCGAAATGGTTGTGGTGGCACTCCTTAATGGCACGGTGTTATTTCTCGCGGATTTGATTCGTCATCTTTCACTTCCCTTGCGGCTCGATTTCATGGGCGTGTCCAGCTACGGCTCGGGCACAACCTCGGGGGAACTGGTTTTCACCAAGGAATTGCAGCTGGATGTCTGCCGGCGCGATGTGCTGCTGGTGGACGACATTCTCGACACGGGCACTACGCTCAGCCGCGTCCTACCGAAATTACGAGCGCTCCAACCCCGTCGCATCAAGGTGTGCGTACTGCTCGACAAACCCGCGCGCCGCGTGGCGAAAGTGGCGGCGGACTATGTCGGTTTCGAGATTCCAGATGTGTTTGTGGTGGGCTACGGACTCGATTACGCCGAGAAGTATCGCAACCTGCCGTTTGTGGGGGTGTTAAAGCCGGCCATGTATAAATTGTGAAGACCGATCGTTACCAACGAATTGTCCGTCACTGACTGCCCCCGCCCATGCAAATCACCATTCAGTTTTTTTCCTACCTCAAGGAACTGACCGGGTGCGCGCAAATCAGCGAAACCCTGGCCGCGGGCGCCACTTTGGGGGCATTGCACGATCGTCTCCTGGCGCAATTCCCGCGGCTCGCGCCCATGAGAAAATCCACCCTCCTGGCCGTGGGGGTGGATTATCAAGCGCGCGATTACGTGTTGCAGGACGGGGATGAGGTATCGCTCTTTCCGCCGGTTCAAGGCGGATGATTCAACTGAGAAATTCAGCGGGCGGCATGAAAAGAAAATTGACCCTCACCGACCAGCCGATTGACGAGTCGGCCTTTCTCCGGCAGCGCTGCATGTCGGCGAACATGGGCGCGGCCGCCTATTTTCTCGGCGCGGTGCGCGGAACCGAAGATGGGGCGGTCATCAACGCCATCGAATACGAAGCGTTTGAGAAAATGGTCGTGCATCAGTTCGACCTGCTGTTCGCCGAAATCGAACGACGCTGGCCAGTGGAATCCGTGCGACTCACGCATCGCCTCGGGGTGGTGAAAGTCAATGAGGTGTCGTTGCTAGTGGAGGTCATCGCGCCGCATCGTGCGGAAGCCTTCGCCGCGTGCCAGTGGTTAATTGATGAGATGAAACGCGTCATACCCATCTGGAAGAAACCCCTCGCTGCCTAGGCGGTGAGTCATCGATTCAGAGTTCCCCGGCCCCAAGGGCCGGCAGGAATCCGCTACCAACTGAAGCACGCCGCACTATTTCCAATGCCACTGAAGCGTGTAGCGCCATTGACCTTCGGGCTTGAATTCCTGCGTCCCCCGGTCCGTGATGGTGAAGCTGCCGGCGCTCCGGTTATCCATGTCCTCGCCGCACTCATCGCCGGCGACGTCGTCGAGTTTCATAACAAACTTGCAAGTGGCGTCCGGCGGGACGTTGGGGAAGGTCAAATCCGTGACGATCGTCAACTCATCCTTGTCGTAAGCCTTGTCCGGAACGTTGAAGCGTTTGGTCACTTCTCCCACCGAAGCGTCAAAGCATAGAAACCACTCCGCGGATTGCGGCGTCTTGTGCATCACGATCTTATCGATCACCAGCGTCTTGCCCGCTTCCGCCACCGCCTGCTTGACATATCTGGTCACTTTCGCCGGTTCAGTCCGTTCTTTGTCGAAATTCACGGCCGCCATCATTTCATCGCCGTTCAGCGTGTAGATGACCGTGCGATCATCGTCCACCGATTGAAGGTCGGCGGCGGAAGTGCCCCCGCGGATATTATAAAACTTGGCCGCCTTGAATGGTTGATAGGATTCAGTCTTCACGTCTCCCTCCGCGTACAGCGCGGTCGCCCCACCATTGCGAACCACTTCGAACGTAAATCGGTTTTTCTTGATCTCCAGGATCTGCTTGAAGGCCTGACCCGAAGCGGGATCACTCGCCTGGGCAACCCACCTCCCGGCCAACGCGTCCAAATCATTGGCCCACGTGCTCAACGGGCTTAACAGGCTCAGAGGAGAAAGCAAAATTGCCAGGGCGTGAATTAATTTGGTCTTTTTCATGAGCGATATTCGTTTTTAACCAGCGCAACTTTCTGACACGCGGTCGCCGAAGATGCAAGGCAAATAAGAAAAAAACCGTGCTCGGAAATTAGCCTATTCGAGCGACGAGAGCGTTAACCTGGCGCTGCGTTGATCCCATGAAAACTCTCCCCGCAATCCCCCAACCTGAAGGCGGCTGGGCTACCGGAGTTGACGGAGCATTGTCCGCGCGCCGCAAGCCTCAGCCGCAGCCTCGCCTCGGAAATTTCACGAATAAACAAAACATTTCGTGCGGCCGCTGGCCGCGGCGGCGCAAAACCACCGACGGCCGAATGTTGGAATTGCTTCACCTGCAAAACGGGCTACCGTTTCCGCCGTGAGTTTAATTGTGGAATCCATCGGCATCATCGCCGGCAACCGCTCGCTCCCGCTCCTCTTCGCGCGCCAGGCCCGCGTGGCGGGCGCCAAGCGCATCGTGGCCGTTGCGTTCGAGGGCGAAACAGACCCGGCCATCACGGAGCTGGTGGATGAAGTCGTCTGGGTCAAGGTGGGCCAGCTCGCCAAGATGATTGCGGCTTTCACCGATCGCGGAGTGAAACAATGCGTCATGCTCGGCCAGATCGCGCCGCACCATCTTTACAACGTCCGCCCCGACCTCCGCGGCCTGGCGCTCTTGTTCAAACTGAAAACGCGGAATGCACACACGCTCTTCGGCGCGATTGCGGAGGAATTGCGGAAGGACGGCGTGGAATTGATCGCGGCAACGCCGTGGTTGCAACCGCTGATGCCGGGTGCGGGGTTTCATCTCGGACGAAAATTATCCCCTGCTCAGCGCGAGGATGTTGCGTTCGGTTTTGACGTGGCCAAAGAAGTTTCCCGACTGGACATCGGACAGCTCGTCGTGGTCAAGACCGGGACGGTGCTGGCGGTTGAAGGCTTTGAAGGCACCGACAAATGCCTGGCGCGCGGCGGCGAACTCGCGGGAAAAGCCGGTGGCGCGGTGGCAGTCAAGGTCGCGAAGCGGAATCACGACATGCGCTTTGACGTGCCGTGTCTGGGCCCGCAGACGCTGGAAACGTGCGCGCGCTTTGGCGTGGCGGTGCTGGCGCTCGAAGCAGGCCAAAGCCTGTTGCTCGAAAAGGAAATCTGTGCGGCGCTAGCCGAGCGGCAAAAACTTTCCGTGACCACCGTGGGATGAAGCCGGGGCTGCCGCGGTAGTCGACGAAACCGTCACGTTAACCGGCGGCTCGGGCGCACGAAAAAACCCTGCTCCCCACCGGGGCAGGTATTCATTTTCCAACTCATAGCCGTAGCCGCAAGCCAGGAGCCGCGTAGCCGTTGTTCCCGTCGGCGTCCCGAGCGGGCCCGTCGGGCGGGACGGCATCATCGCGCGCGCCACGGGGGTTAACCGGGCTAGCGGGCCGGCGGAATTTGAATCACAGCCGGCCAAATTGCCGTGGCAAATTTGTGGTTTAAAAAAGTTTCGCTTTGCTTTACCCCCAAAACCCGGTACTTCATGGGCAACGTATGGGTTCACTGAAAAAGCGCCGCAAGGCAAAAATCAACAAACACAAACGACGCAAAAAGCTGCGTCTCAATCGACACAAGAAGCGCACCTGGCAGAAGTAACCTTTCGCCCCGGACGATTCTCGCTTCAGCCACGCCGGCAACTCGACTGCGAGTCGCCGTGCGTGGTTTACTTGTACGGCATGAACCGCTGTCTTTTTTACCACGTCGCGGTGACGATCATCGCGACCGCGCTCACGACCGGTTGTCGATCCGCAGCAATGCGCCAGGACGAACCGACGGTGTCGGCCCGGAGCCCATCGGCGGATCAAATCACCCTGGAACGACGCATGGCGGCGCATGCGCATTACGCCGCTGCCGTGATTCACGAGGTGAACGACGAATCCGAGTCCGCGCTCAAAGAATACGTGCTGGCGGTCCGGAATGATCCGGCGGATGAAGAGTTGCTGGTGGAAGTTTCGCAACGCCTGTTGCAGGCCCGTCAATTCACCCAAGCTGTGGAACTCCTTCAGCCCGCCACGCAACACCCCGAGGCTTCGGGCCGGCTGTTCCTCCGCCTAGGGGTCGCGTACGCACAACTGGGCGACACCCAAAAGGCCATTACCGCGAACCGCGCCGCGCTCCAGCGGACGCCGGACCTGCTCCCTGCCTACCAGAATCTTTTCCTCAACTACCTGCAAGCTAAACAGCCCGAAGCCGCCCTGAAGGTCTTAGACGATGCGGCCGCCCAACCGCAGGCGGATGCCGAGTTCCTGATCAGTCTCGCCGAGCTTTATACCACCTGTGGCACGCAGTTTCCAAGCCTGCGCGAGGTCACGCGTCCACGGGCCCTGGCCATGTTGAATCGAGCCGCGTCGGCCCGGGAAATGGCGCCGGCCTTGCGCCTGAAACTCGCTGATGGTCTGAACCTGTTCGGCGACAGCGAAAAGGCCGCGACCGCCTACCTCGAGTTGGTCAATCAACCCAACCTCGCGCCGGCCATGCGGGAATTGTTGCGCACCAAACTGGCCGACCTCTATCTGCGCACGCGCGATCCCCAAAAGGCCACCGCCCAGCTCGAAGCGATTGTTCACGATAATCCCGCCAATCCGGCGGCGTATTATTTTCTTGGCCACCTGGCGCTGGAACAAAAGAACTGGACCAACGCGGTGGCGAACTTCCAAAAGTTGACTTTGTTCAGCCCCGATTTGGAGCAGGCCTACTACGACCTGGCCAGCGCGCAAATCGCCCTGAACCGCGGCGACGAAGCGGTGGCCACCCTGGAGGCGGCCCGCAAAAAATTCCCCACCGGTTTCGTTGGCGAATATTTGATGGGCGTGGCAAACCAGACCCGAAAACAATACGCGTTGGCGGTTAATTATTTCACCAGCGCGGAGCATCTGGCCGAGGCCGGGGAGACCAACCGCCTGAATGCCGGTTTCTATTTCCAACTGGGGGCCGCTTTTGAGCGCAAGGGCGACCGGACCGAAGCGGAAAAGTATTTTGAAAAATGCCTCACCCTCGCGCCGGACGACGCCGAGGCACTGAACTACCTCGGCTATATGTGGGCCGAAAAGGGCGAAAACCTCGACCGGGCGCGCTCCATGATCGAACGGGCGGTGAAATCAGACCCTACGAATGCCGCCTTTCTCGACAGCCTGGGCTGGGTCTGTTTCCAACTCGGAAAACCGCGCGAAGCCGTGGAGTACCTGCTCCAGGCGATTGCCCAAGACGATAAACCGGATGCAACCGTATTTGACCATTTAGGCGACGCATACGCTGCGTTGAACGAAAAGGCCAAGGCCCGGGAGGCCTGGACCAAGTCGTTGGCCATTGACGCCACTGCCACCGTGAAAGCCAAACTGGAAGCGGCGACGAGCCCATGAATTTCCGGTTTCAAAAGCATTACCGCCGCGAGGAAGCCGAATCCTTGCTGCCACAACTCCGCCAGTGGTTGCAAAGGCTCAACACGCTGCGCCGGGAGGCGGAACGCTCGGAGAAACGCATCACCACCATGATGCATCCCGGCCACGATGTCGGCGGCGATCTGGTCAACCGCTGGATTCGGACTCTGGCCGAAATGCAGAAATTACTGGAGGAATTTCACCGGCGCGAGATTCAGATCAAGGACCTTGAGCGCGGCCTGCTGGATTTTCCCGCGATCATCGGGGGCAAGGAAGTTTTCCTGTGCTGGGAACAGGACGAAGAAAACGTGGAGTTCTGGCACGACCTCGACACGGGCTACAGCGGGCGCGAACGGTTGGACTGAGAATCGTTTGGGGTCCGGGCAGAAAAAAGCTCCATCACCGTCCCGGTGATGGAGTTTGAAATCCCAAGCCGGATTTAGTTGGTGCTGGCTTGCTTCTTCTGGCCACCTTTTTTCTGAGGTTCCAAGCCAGCTTTTTCCATTTTTGCCTTGTCCTCGGCACTGATCTTGGCGCGCTCCGCCTTTTCCAGTTTGCCATCCTTATTGGTATCGTATTTCTCCAGGATTTCCTTCTGCAGCGCCTTTTGTTCGGCCGTCAGGGTTTTTCCTTGGTGGTTTTTCTTGGTTGGAGTGCCTTCCTCGGCCTGCGCGGCAACGGCCAGGGCGCAAGTGAAGCACAGGGCGGTTAACAGTTTCTTCATAGGTTTTGGTTTGTTTGGTTTGTTTGGTTATGTATTCGCAAGCTATGCTGCACTGGGACTGGACGCGATCAAGCGCGATCAGGTTACAATGCAACCTCAACCCCGGCTTGCTTTTGGGACCTTGGCGGGCAGTCCCCGCTCAGTCGACCGAGCGGGGCCGGACCTGATCCGCGGTTGACACTCCGTGGGCCGAGGATTCCATCACCCAAACTGGCGCGCCGTGCGGAAGGCCGGAACCACTGGTCGGCCCGCGTACGCTAGCTCGGCTCGTTCTCGCCGGGCGCAATCTGTTTGCACCCGGAAGCCGACCGGGACGTCGGAACAATTTACAAGCAACATCGCGTTAGGGAGACGCTGAATAAAGCGATGTTTTCAATTTTCCCGGATTGCTGACGGCGCATGATGGTCAAGCGACCCGCGAAACTCGCCTGACGGCTTGGTTCGGCGTCGCAGTTCTGGTTCGGTGGCGGTCTTGAACCGCCG
>JANXWY010000371.1 GCA_025350905.1 Verrucomicrobiota bacterium | reverse complement strand
CGGCGGTTCAAGACCGCCACCGAACCAGAACTGCGACGCCGAACCAAGCCGTCAGGCGAGTTTCGCGGGTCGCTTGACCATCATGCGCCGTCAGCAATCCGGGAAAATTGAAAACATCGCTTTATTCAGCGTCTCCCTAAGCTCCGTATGAGTAATCCGAACGCCTGTGTCAATGACGGCAACCCGAATATTTCCCAAAGTATTGCCGATAGAATCCCAAGCTTGGGGCACTTTCATCCGGCTCAAATTCCACATACGACCGAAAAGCGGGTCGTTTGGTGCGCCGACCGTCTGGCAGACCGGATTGGGATGTGCATAGACGACATCTTCGCGTTTCATGAGCTCAAGACACATTGCTTCAACGTCAGCGTTCTTTCGTAAACGAGCATAGAACAGGCCGGTTGGACCATGCTTTTCTTTGACCGTGGAGATTTCATCCGTCAATTCAGCAAACTCTTCTTTGGTCAGAGGGGAGGATTTGGTGACGTATCCTTCAAGTTTGGGTTTGCGGCGAATTGCCTGCATGACTTTGGCGCTCCCCGACACAAATGGACGAAGTCCAAGAACGGCGTCCGGCAGTGGCGATATTCCTGCCGGCAATCCGTTCCAAGATGTCGCATCCCAACGAATTACTTTCAACCGATGCCCATGCAAACGCGATGCCTCGGAATCACGAAATCGGATCACTATTTCATCTGATACAGTTTTCCCTATTACTGATGGCGAAACGCTAACTGTTTGTGTCTGCGTGGGGTTTACCGAGCGAAGCGGAGTGTTACCGCTATTCGATTGATCGGCTGGTGCGGCTAAAACTGTGGCAGACGCATTGAAATCTAACGAGAGTGGAGCGATGCGGATCGTAGGTGTTGGACTCACGGTGGTAAAACTGCTGACACTGGACCAAGTGCCAAACTGGGTGGGATTGCGTCCATGCACCTCCCAGTAGTATGTCGTTCCTGCGTTCAATGCCATGGCGGGAGTGTAACTGGTGGTGGTGGTAGTTGTGTTTATGAAAACGCTTGCACCGCCCGTTCCGACCGTTGGATCGGTCGGCAAATCTGCGGCGCTGGTGGCTACTATTATCCGGTAACTTGTGGCATCGGTCACGGCAGACCAACTGAACGCAGGGGTTGTGGATTGGCTAGTGCTGGCATTGGCCGGAGCGCTAAGTGTCGGCGCTGAAAGCTTCCCAACTGCGACCGTGACAGAGTTGCCCGGTGAGTTGTTGTTGGAAATGCCGGTGTGGCTTTGGCAGCGTGCGCTCACAACAATAATGGTTAATCCTGTGCTGGACCAAGCGTGGGAAGCAGTTGTCGAGGTTGAAAATGCAGAAGAGGTTCCATCTCCCCAGTCGAAGCTGTATTCGACGGTGTGGCCCAGACTGGAAGTCGATGTCCCAACCGTGTACGGGTAGGAAGTCCCTTGAACCGGATTTGGCTCGCCAGCGAGACCGCCCGCAGGAGTCGTGATAGTTTCGCTTGCAGTTGTGGTTACCAACACGCTCACGTCATCGATTCTGAAACTCGTAATGAGTGCGCCATTCATGACTACTTTGAAATGCACTCGGATTGGTGATCCCTTGTAGGGGAGAAGGTCGAAGGCCGCCTTTTGGTGGTAGTTCGGATTTCCTGCGGCGGGATCCCTGTTGACATTCGATCTGGTATCCACTGTGGCCAAAACCGTGCCGCTGGAATTTTGAATGGTGACAGTTAAAATATCGTTTGGAGTGGCACCAGTATCCGACGATGTGATGTTAAACCAATAGGTCAAGTTTGCTACGGTCGCATTGTTCGGAATGGTGATGGTCTGATACATCGTGTCCGTGATGTTGGGGGATTCCCCCATATATGCGTTATGAGTTCCGGTGTGGGGAGCGGATGTAAGAACGATCGGCCCTACCATATTCCAGTCTGCGGTCGCGCCACTTTCAAATCCGCCGTTGTTGATGTATTCCGTCTGCCCCCAAGAGTGTGCAAATGGGAGAGAAATCAGAACTGCAGTCCATGCCGTAAGTCTCCAGCTCTCAAATGTGCAGCGGTAGGCCGGTTTGAGATTCATTGTTTGGTTCAGTTGTGTTGTTGACGCTTAGGGTTGGATTTATTTTGACCCGATGGGACATATTTCGGCTCGTTATGGCATCGTGTCATTTGTTCTATCGCCACTGTCCTCGAATTCTTGCACGCGATCTTTTCAACGCAACCGATTGCTACAAACAAAGCTCGGATGAAAACTGAATGATCGCGCAAAACACTTTGCACTCAGGTCGGTTGTGCTTGAAAATGCCGCTGACCGCCCCTTTCTGGAAGATTCACTAATTTCGAGTGCTAGGAATTGGTCTGGCTGGCGATAGAATGGATGAATGGACTCATTGCCGCATCCGAGCGCGTCGTCGGACGAGGAATTGTTGCCGACGCGGCCGAGCCTGCTCGCACGGCTGCGCAACCGCGATGATAGCAAAGCGTGGCACCAAGGGTGGGAGGAGTTCTATTTGCGCTATCACCCGGTCATCTACCGCCATGCGCTCAAGCACGGTCTGCCCGAGGCAGAAGCCGAGGATGTGGTTCAGGAAATTGTCATCGGGCTGGCCCGCAGTTTGCCACAATTCAAATACGACCCGGCGGTGAGCAGTTTCAAGACGTGGCTTTTTCGCGTGGCCCGCAATAAAATCGCGAGCCATTTGCGCCATCGTGGTCGTCAGTGCCGCAGTCCCGCGGATGGTCTGGCTGAGGAGCAGGACCCCGAGCTCCTGGCTGAAGTGGCGGATGACAACGTCCTGAGCCCGGACAAAGAGTGGGATTTAATGTGGGAAGCGAATCTGCGGCGGGCGGCGCTTGAGCAGGTCCAAAGCCGGGTCAAACCGAGGACCATGAGGCTTTACCTTTATCACGTGGTCGATGGAAACAGCGTGGAAGCGACGGTTCGTTTCTTCCGGGATTCACAAGTGACCCCGGAAACAGTCCACCTGGCGAAGCATCGCGTACAGAAAATGGTGGATAACGCGCTGGATCGTCTGCGGGAGGGGAAATCGCTGGCATGAACTTAAGGACCAAGCGACGTGTGGACCGTTCAATCCGGCCAATTGCCTGGAATGGATTACATTTCGGTGTCCGCTTCCCTCTCCGTGGGGGAGCAGGAGAGTCGCTCCGCTGCGCCGCGGCCTGGGTCGCCGATCCCAGGGATACATCAGTAATGGCCTGCGCCGCTGGCAAGGGGCGAAGGTCTCAATCAGTGCAATTGCCATGAGGCGCGAATCAAGATGAGAAATTTATTCCGAATAGTGAGCTGGCTTGGGGGACGAACGGAGCCCAAGGCTACGCCGAGGGTCGCGGTTCTGCGGACTGAATCGGAAGCGCTATACGCTGAAGCGATCCCGCTGAAAATTCAAAAGCGCATGTTGCACAACATCCGGCGGAACCTGCATAGTAAATCTACACCTCACCCGAGTTAAGCCGCGTTGGGAAAGGATTGCGCAGTTTCCATGCGAGCACGGCTGACGCTGGGTTGTGGTTCATGGATGTCCCATTCAGACGAAAACCAGAATCCGGCCGAATCCCGCGATGCTTCGCCGCCGCCGGGTATCCCTGACCACCGGCTGCTGCGACGCATAGGGCGGGGCAGTTATGGGGAAGTCTGGCTGGCGCTCAACGCGATGAACAAATGGACAGCCGTAAAAATCGTTCGTCGGGCGGCCAGTGACGACGGCCGGGCTTACCTGCAGGAATTTCGTGGCCTGCGGCGCTATGATGATCTCTCCGGCAGTGACGGAAGCCTGATGCCGATTAAGAACGTCGGTGAAAACACCGCCGCCGGGTTCTTCTTCTATGCCATGGAACTGGCGGACGATGCCCGCACGCGCCAGCCATTACCTCGCCCTCCCAGTGGCGTCGAGGACGTGGCGGCCGTGGAACATCTGGCCGC
>JANXWY010000370.1 GCA_025350905.1 Verrucomicrobiota bacterium | reverse complement strand
CCGAGTCACCGCACGTTCCGCCCGCTCTACGCGGGCGGAGTGTTCGCAGCGCGAACACTCCTACCACCCGGATTGACCGCCACTTCCGGTCGCACCCCCGCAAACGCCCGCCCCGATTCCCGCCCGACGGAACGCGCGCTTGCCTTTGGGGCGCGCCTCAGGAAGCATTCGCCCGCTATGGGACACGTTAAATTACACATTCCGGGACCGGTCGAAGTCAGCCAAAAAACCTATCAGGCGTTTTGCGCGCCGATGATTGGCCATCGCGGCCAGGGCTACAAAGATCTCGTCGCCAAAATCCAGCCGCAACTCCAGCAACTGCTCGCCACGAAGCAACTCGTCTATCTTTCCACCTCCAGTGCGTGGGGCGTGATGGAAGGCGCGATCCGCAATCTCGTTGCAAAAAAAGTTCTGAACTGCATGTGCGGCGCGTTCTCAGACAAATGGCTCGATGTCGCGAAACGCTGCGGTAAATCGGCCGCGGGGTTGCAAGTGGATTGGGGTTCGCCGATTCGCCCCGAGCAGGTTGACGCCCAGCTCGCCACCGGCCAGTTCGACGCGCTCACCCTCATTCACAACGAGACTTCGACCGGCACGATGAGTCCACTTCTGGAAATCGCGGCCCTGAAGAAAAAATATCCCGAAGTGATGTTCATCGTGGATGCGGTCAGCTCCATGACGGCGCTCCCGATCAAGTTTGATGAACTGGGCATTGACGTTCTGCTCGCCGGCACGCAAAAGGCCTTCGCCATGCCGCCGGGCTTCGCCGTGTTTGTCTGCTCCTCCGCCGCGCTGGCGAAAGCGGCGACGATGAAGGATCGCGGCTATTACTTCGACTTCGTCGAGTTCCAAAAAAACGCCGAGCAAAGCATGACCCCCAGCACGCCGAGCATTTCGCACACTTACGCGTTGAGTTCCAAGCTGGACGAATTTTTTGCGGAGGGACTGGAGAATCGTTATGCCCGCCACAAAAAGACGAACCAGCTGACGCGCGATTGGGCGGCAAAGCACGGCTTCACACTCTTCCCGGAAAAGGGTTTCGAGTCGATCACACTCACATGCGTCAATAACGGGACCAAGCCCGGTGGGCGCACCGTGGATGTGGCGAGGCTCCAGAAGCTCGTGAAGGAATCGGGCTTTCTGATTGACGGCGGCTACGGAAAAATCAAGGGCACGACCTTTCGCCTTTCAAACATGGGCGACGAAACCGAAGCCACGATGGGCCAGCTCTACGCCGCACTCGATCAGGCGATGACCAAGTTGTGAGAGGGCCGGCGGGAGGCGACGGTTACCAGTTGGTGCAACTCAATAACGGCACCCATAGCCTCCATTCGCTTGCCTACGGCGAGACGTTTCATCCAGTCATCGGTCCCGTGGCCGAGGCGCAAGCCCTCTACGTCAAACAACTCAGACTCCGTGAGCGGCTTCAGAAACACGCGGGCGATTTCGTGATCTGGGATGTTGGCCTGGGCGCGGCCGCCAACGCGCTCACCGTCCTGCGGGCCACGCGGGATCTGGCGTGCCCGATCCGGCTCGTGAGCTTTGACTGCACGATTGAGCCGCTGGCGTTCGCGCTACAACATGCGGATGCGCTCGGCTATTTCGGCGGCTACGAAACGCAAGTCCGGGCCATCCTCGAACAGCACGCCATTCATTTCACCGACGGCGCGCGTACCGTGAACTGGCAATTTCATCTCGGTGATTTTCCGGCATTGCTCGCGGCCGGGACAGAGCGCCGGTCGCCGACCCGGCGCGCTTCCGGCAGCCCATCCCGGCACGCCGGGTCGGAGACCGGCGCTCCGTCACCCCACGCGATTTTGTTCGACGCGTTTTCGCCGGCCAAGAATCCCGCGATGTGGACGCTGCCGCTCTTCACCAATTTGTTTCGACGGCTCGACCCGCAACGGCCCTGCGCGCTGCCGACGTATTCCCGCAGCACGATCATGCGGGTGACGCTGCTGCTGGCGGGATTTTTTGTCGGAGTGGGCCACGCCACCGGCGAGAAAGAGGAAACGACGATTGCCGCCAACACGCTCGACCTGCTCACCGAACCACTGGACCACCGCTGGTTGGACCGTGCCCGCCGTTCGCACAGCGCCGAGCCAATGGTCGATAGCGTTTACCGCATCGCCCCGTTAGCGGCAGAGTCTTGGGAGAAATTGCAGGCGCATCCGCAGTTCACTTAGGAAGGGAGCTTGAGCGGGAAAGTTTCGGTGGAAAACTTGAGGAAGGGTGGGAGACTTGTCGTCTGTCGCGATTAGGCAGCATCTATGGCTCTGAAAACATCTCTATGCACGCGTATCCAACCACCAAGCTGCTTTTCCATCAGGCCATCACGACTGTAAAACTCACCCTCCAAATGGCTCAACAAATCGGCTTGCTGCTGGTAGAACTTGTCCACTAACGCCATGCGCTCATCGTAATCGGCAGGGATTTCATGGCCGGGAAACAAATCATTGACGCGACGGAAAATGGATGCGACTTCCTCGACGCCGATGCGAGCATACGCCTCTGCCGTCTCGCGCAGGAGTAAGCCACACTCGAAAAAATATCGGAAGCCACCATTCTCGATAATGCCTGATGCGTGCCAAATGAGCAGGACGACGCGCTCGATGTCGGTAATGCTATCAGAACCGCGCTGTTTCTCTCGGTCAACGAGCATACAATACGTTGCGTTAATCATGTCAAAATCCTTGCTGCGCATAGCACGACATTATTCCGAGCGCAATTTTTGTCGAGCTTGCGGGTTGTTAAATTTTCAACCTCGCGCTCTTGTCTTTGTAGGAGACGAGGTGACGAGTCTCAAACTCCCCCCCCCGAAGTAGAAGTTAGAGACTCGTCACCTCGTCTCCTACTTTTTCCATGGGCGATCACCCATACCGATAGGGTTTCGTCAGCGTAAATGTGTTCGGTAGATGCCGCACCTCGCGCACTTCTCCGTCGCGCAGCAAGACTTCCACGATGTCGAAACGAATCTTCACCTGCGGATGCTTCAGCAGCTTCAAGTAATCGAGCGCGGTTTGCGAAAGCAGCCGGCGCTTGCGCGCATTCACCGCGGCGGCGGGGCGCGTCCAGTCCTCGGACGAACGCGTTTTTACTTCGATGAACACCAGGCAATCGTCGTCGCGAAAGATCAGGTCAATCTCACCCCGCGCGGAGCGGAAGTTGGCAGTCAGGAACTTCAGCCCCTGCTGCTGCAAATGCTTCTTCGCCGCCCGCTCGCCGAGTTCACCCCGGCGCAGATGCTCCGGCCGCTCCGGGCGGTGCAGCCAGGCTTTAATGCGGTCGATGAGTTTCATGCGGGCGCTCCGGGATTTCGGTTGTCTGTGATTGGTGTCACTGGTCTTATAGCGGACATGAACAGTTCGAGGCAACCAGGATACGTCACGCGCGGTCTTGGAGTGCGCCGGCAAAGTGCAGCGGCGACGGAGGTTTGGCATCGTGCACGCCAATCGCAACCAGGCCAAAAGCGGGGTCGCGCTTCGCTTGCCCCCGCAGTCCAAGACGTCACATCTCCATGACCGCGCCCTCGATGCATCGCCCCTGCCCCGTCTGCGCAAGGGTCAACACCGTCCCACACTGGCAAAAGGGCGGGTTACACCTTGTCCGCTGCCGCGATTGCGGGATGATTTACGCCAATCCCATCCCCGCGGACATGGCGAGTGGTGAATTCTACGACGCGGCGGGCAAAGACTATTACCTCTCACCCGCCAAGCTCGAGAGCGACTACGCCGACGTGCGCTTCGAGCGCGAGCTGCGGCTGTTCCGCAATCATTGTTTGCGCGGTGCGGTGTTGGACGTGGGCTGTTCCTCCGGGGCATTCCTGTATCAATTAAAGCAACGCTGGCCCGGCGATTACGAAATCCTTGGCACGGACGTGAGCGGGCCGCCGCTGGATTATGCCGAGTCGCGCGGCGTGCCGGTGGTGCGTGGCGATTTCTTGCAGTTGGATTTTGCGAAACTTGCCGTCCCTCTCCCCGTCGGACGGGGAGAGGGCAGCCGCAGGCCGGGAGAGGGGTTTGCCGCGGTCACGTTTTGGGCCGTGGTCGAGCATCTCGCCGAGCCGAAACGGTTTCTGGAAAAGGCCCACTCGCTGCTCCAGCCCGGTGGACTGTGCTTTGTCCTCGTGCCGAACTTCAATTCTCTGGCCGTGCGATTGCTCGGTGCGCGTTATCGTTACGTTTACGAGCAGCACTTGAATTATTTCACCCCGCGCACCCTCACGGCGTTGTGCGCGCCCAAGTTCAAAGTCGTCAGCACGCGCTTCACGCATTTCAATCCGGTTGTCATCGGGCAGGACTGGCGCGGCGGCGGGCGCGAGGTGTCGAACGCCGAACGCGGGGCGTTGTTAAAGCGCACGACCGCGTACAAGCAGAAGGCGTGGCTGAAGCCGGTGAAGTGGGCTTATAGCTTGACCGAACAATCGCTGGCGGCGTTTGGGCTGGCGGACAATCTCGCCTTGGTGCTCCGCAAAAGATCGTAGCAGCCGACGGGAGGAGGCTCATTCTGATCTGCTATCGGCTGGTGGTTCAGAGCCTCCTCACGTCGGCTGCTACAAGTTTTGGAGGAATTCCACCTGCGCAGGTTTGAGCGGTGCGAAGCTGCGGCGATGAATCGGGCACGGCCCGCGCTCGGCCAGGGCGGCGAGATGTTGCGGCGTGCCATAGCCCTTGTGCACGGCGAAACCGTAGCCGGCGAATTGCGCATCATACTCCCGCATCATCCGATCGCGTGTAACTTTGGCCAGTACGCTGGCGGCGGCGATGGAGTAGCTGCGGGCGTCGCCCTTGACCAGCGCCGTGTTCGGTAGCGACATGGACGGTACCGGCCGGCCGTCCACCAGCACGTGCTCGGGTTGCGGTTGCAACTGTCCCAGCGCCGTATTCATCGCGCGATGCGTGGCTTGCAGGATGTTGAGCTGATCAATCGTCTTCGCGTCCACCAACGCGATGGCGAAACGGATTTCAGAATTCGCGGTGAGGATTGAAAAGAAATCGTCCCGCTGCCGTTCGGTAAGTTGCTTGGAATCGTTCAACTCCCGCAGGCGCTGGTCGAATCCCGACCGCGCGCACTCGGGCGGGAAAATAACGGCTGCGGCCACAACCGGCCCGGCCAACGGTCCGCGGCCCGCTTCGTCCACGCCGGCGACGCGGGTCACTCCGCGCGACCATAGCGCGCGCTCGAACTCGAAGCGGTCGATGGTTTTGGTGGCGCTCACGGCCTCGTAGTTGGGTTTGGTAGCGGGCTCAAATCACTTCGATCAAATGCGTCGTGAGCCAGATATCAAGTTGCTGGAAACGCTCCTTCAAGCGTTGCTTGAACTGGATGAAAAACTGCCGATTCTCGGTGGTGTCCGGCACGTCCAGAAAAATTCGCACCAGCTCATCTCGAAAGATTATTCCTTCGCCTTCCCACAGGCCTTTGATGACTTGGGTTTCACTTGAAACCGCGTGCGATTTCCGGCGCAGTTCCAGCACCACTTCGGCGAGCACCGACTCCGGGACGGACTGACCGTCGTTAAACCGTAACGGCAACAGGATTTCGTAACGGCGCAAGATGTTCATCGTCCGCGGGCCTCCCGGCCGGCGACAACCGGATGATTGCGCATATCAGAATTCAAGCCCGCGAGCGAGACCACACAAGTTTCTGCCGGGAGGCAGGGGCCTTGGGCACGTAGGGGTAACTTCAATGCATTTCCACATCGCAGTTGCCAATGCCCTTGCGGTAGTAATTGAACTGCACATTCGGATGATCGGCCAGCAACGACATCGGCACGGCCGCGTCGGGAATTTTCTTTGCGATCATCAAGCAGGTGAGCCGCTGCCCGAACGGATTATCGTGATGGCCGGCGTGCCAGATGGAAACCTTGTCCGCCTTCCAGGTCTCGACCGGCCCAACGGAAATCGCCTGCGTCGGCACGAGCGAAATGTTGCCACCACCGGACGTGCGCGCGTTTTGCGCGATGGTCAGCGGATGCAAATCCACCACGCGCGTCGCGAGCTTGCGGTACTCGGCCGGCGATGGCGGAGCGTTCTTGTATTTGCCCGCGCGCTTCGGTGGATCGTTGAAGGCCCAATGCTTCACGTCCCCTTGCCCGCCTTGCATGACGGCGCAACGCACGCCGGCCTCCCAACTCCGGCGGTACGGCGCCGTGTTGCCTTTCGGAAAATGCAGGTTCGTGTCCGGCATCACGAGTTCCTTCCGGATCCGGTTGAAGCACATTTCGCGATCGGCCTTCTCGAACGACAGCGGGTGCGTGACCGGCGTTTCCCGGCCGTCCAGGAACCATTCGTCCATGCCCCAGAAATGCGCGGACTTGATGTTCAGGTTTAGTTCATTGACGAGTCGTGCGACGAGCGGCAATTGCTCGGTCGGGCCAATCGGGCCGCAAATGCCGACGGGGTTGTCCGGTGTGGATTGTTGCCAGGCGGTGAGGTATTCGAGCGCTTCGGCGAGGTAAAAATCTTCGAGCGTGTCATACATTACGACCTTGAAACCGGGCCGCGAGAGTTTCTGCATTTTTTCCGGCGTGAACGCGGCGGCGTCTCGAACAATATCGCTGTCGAGGGTGGTATAGTCCCACCAGTCGGGTGAGATGGCGCTGAGTTTGCGGGGCATAACTTTCGTTTACGGGTTAGGCAATTAAAACGTGCCTTGGTTTATGCGACATGGTGAACGGAGTTTCGGGTCGCCGAAAAAGAACTCAACCTAAAAATTTGCGCGTTACCCTCCGAATCCCGCGGCAGGGGGTGGGAGCTCACGGTTGATTTCGCCCAAACGATAACCAAACCCCGGCCCGCGAAGGCTCGAAAGCTCCACCACCCCGTTGCGCCGCTGGTAAAGTCCGGGATGAATCACCGCTTCCGCCGCAGAAGCGGCCGGGTAAAACTGCATGGCGTTGGTTTCCACGCCCATGATCGTTCCGACCTGGGCCGCGAGGAGCACGTGTGGAATCTGCGCCAGCATCGGATTCGTGAGGTCCTGGACCATGAGTTGCATCCCGTGCGCCTTCGCCCAGCAGGCCGTCAGCAGCGCGCCGGTTTGCGTCTTGCAAGTCTTGAGTGCTACGCCGTTCCAACCCAGCTGGCGGCCCAAACGCACCACGCGCCAGTCGTGCGCGCTTTCGTCTAGGAACAACGGCTTGATCGCCGCCAGTTCGTGCACGTCGATCTGGTGCTGCTCCAGGTCGTACGGAAACGGCTGCTCGACGTAAAGCAACCGCTCAAAGCTGCGGGGCTGATCGCAACGCAACCGCTCCAGGATTTCGATCACGTAAACCGGATCGGTGACCGTGCAGTTAAAATCGGCGGACATGCATTTCACGCCGTGGCTGATGGCAATCTCGCCCACCTTCGCCAGGCGCTCGAAATCCCAGCGCGCGTCCGTGCCGCGCAGCTTGACCTTGAGGCAAAGCAGGCCGTCGCGATGAATCCAATCCGACAGCAGAACGGGATAACCGTCCTGCGGCTCGTCGCCTTTCAGCTCCGCGCGATCGAGCAAATCCAGTCCACCCACCAGATGCCAGGCGAGCAATTCGGTCGGTGGTTGCACGGCGAGAAAATCCTGCGGAAATTTTCCCGCGAACGAAACGGTCGGCGAGGCCTCGAGAAAATCACTCAGGTTGCGGCTCATGAATTCCGGGCTGTACGTGGAATAAACGGGCCGCTGGAGGATTTGCCCGAACGCGTCGTGCACCGCGAGATCAAACGCGGAACAACAAACGAGCGCGGCGAGCCAGGGCATCGGTTCAGAATCATTTCCGCGCGCCGCGTTCGTCTGTGCCAGTCGCCCGGGCAAAACTTGCTCCTGAAAGTCGTGCCCGATTTCTATCGGATGCCCCTGCCCGGCGAACTCGGCCCACGCTTTCGCAAGTTCGAGGCAGAAATGCTTCAGTACTTCGGTGCGCTGCGCCAGCGGTAGGGCGCTGGGCCAAACCCACTGTACACTCAGCGGCGTTTCACCCCAGCCCTCGGCCGAGTGCCCGCGCCGATCGGTCACCCGCACCCGGACCCGGGCGCACAGGACCTCCGTCAAGGTCTCAGTCCCAAACTTGAGCGGCACGCGCGTGCGCACCGGCAGAAAGTAAAGTGCCGATCCAATAATTCGAATATCGGTGGGCTTGCTCATGCGCCGGTCGTTCGCTCGACGAGCGGTGTGGGCGAGAGCATCATTTGGCAACCGCCCTCACTCTGACCCTCTCCCCGAGGAGAGTGAACAACATTTGCGCGATCAGGTATTCGCGAAAGCGCTACCGGCCATCGCTGCCGTACAACCCTGCGTGTGACGACGGATGACGCTCCCTTTCCCCAGGGGAAAGGGCCGGGGAGAGATTCCATGAGTAGACCGGGCTCACGATTTGTTCCCCTGAACCGGACCACTCCTCTCCCTTCCCTCTCCTCTCCTTCCGATGGAGAGGAGAGGGTGACCGCAGGCCGGGAGAGGAGTGGTTCATGGGTAGGGTGGACGTTCGACCATTTTTTCTTCATCAGATACATTTGTTGCCAGTATTTGCACACCGAAGCCCGCAACGTCACTCCGGCAGCGGCTTATCCTTGGTCTCCGGCGCGAACCAGATGAGGATCATGCCGATGAGATAGACCAGCACAATGGTCGCGCCCGCCTTGGCGTAGCTTTTGTCGAAGAACGACATCAGCGCTCCCATCTGCCACGCGCCAGCTGCCGCCAAGATACGCCCGAAGTTGTAGGCCAGTCCCTGGCCGGTGGCGCGCACCCGCGTGGGAAACAGTTCAGGCAAGTATTGCGGCAGCCAACCATAAAAGGATGCGGTACACATGCCCACCACCCCAACCGTCAGGAGAAACGCGCCGCTGTAATGTTGAAAGGCGCGGAATAGAAAACTGCAAACCAGCAAGGAAGCCAGGCACAGACCGAAATAAACCGGGCGGCGACCGAGTCTGGCTCCCAAGAGGGGCGCAATCAAACAGCCGACAATCGCACCGAGCGATGCGGCCAGTTGACTGAAGGCTTTGACCTGCGGTTGCTGACCCTGCGTCATTTGATCCGACCAGAGCGGAATCCATTGCACGATGCCCCACGTGACAATCAGGGCCACCGACGAGAAACAAATCGCCAGCAGCGTCGTGCGCAACAGACCGGAGCTGAAAATTTCCCGCACCGGACGCGACGGGCCTTTCTTCACCGCCGCCTTCCATCGCTCCGACTCCGGCACAAAGCAGATGATCAACAACGTCAACAACGCCGGCGCCGCACCCACCAGCATCACCCAACGCCACGAGTCGCGGGTGATGGCGAAGTTGATGCCGATGATGGCAATGACGGCGTAACCAATATTGGCGGCCGCGCCGATGACCCCGGCCATGAGCGGGCGCTGGCTCGCCGGCCAACATTCCATGACCAACGCCACCCCCAGCGACCATTCGCCCCCCATGCCGAGTGCGGCGGTGAAACGAAAGCCCCCGAGCTGCCAGGGCTGCTGCGCGAAATAGGCGAGGCCCGTAAAAATCGAATAACAAAGAATGCTTAACGACATCGCCCGCACGCGGCCCACCCGGTCGCCGAGCCAGCCGAACACCAAACCACCCGCCGCGGCGCCGAGCAGGAACAGCGCGGTGATCTTGCCCATCCACATTTGAACGAATTGCTCGTCCACCAAGCCGGCGGCTGCCTGCATCTCCTGCAAAGCGGGCCGCGCGACGAGGGGGAAGATGCCCATTTCCAAACCGTCGAACATCCAGCCGAGAAAAGCGGCGAGCAAAACCATCCACTGGCCGCGGGCGAGTGTAGGTTGATTGGTCATAAGTTCGACGGTGGCAAATTCAGGCGCATTGTTGACAAGTTGAACGAACGAAGCAACGGGCAATGAACGCAATGCGGGGTAGAGGGCGAGGAAGTATTACGCCAAGGTGACTTCAGTTCATCGGCTCCAGGAAATCGCTCCGGCACTGGCTTGGGGCCTGGTGACTTGCTTGCGAAACCGAGCATGATGGCAGAATTCATTCGCTTGACCTCAGAAGCGGTCAACAGTCCCGGCCAGCGCGCGAGGTGCCGGCCAAGCTCTTCGCAAATGAGTGACCGCAGCCGGAAAGCGCTCGGATCAATTTTTCGCTCTCCCACAAGCCATCGGAATCAAAAATTTCCGGCCTGGTGCCATTGTTATTTTGGCTTTTGAAACCAGCGCTAGGGAGACGCTGAATAAAGCGATGTTTTCAATTTTCCCGGATTGCTGACGGCGCATGATGGTCAAGCGACCCGCGAAACTCGCCTGACGGCTTGGTTCGGCGTCGCAGTTCTGGTTCGGTGGCGGTCTTGAACCGCCG
>JANXWY010000367.1 GCA_025350905.1 Verrucomicrobiota bacterium | reverse complement strand
CTTGAGGCAACCCCTCAACGAGGGTTTCCGAAAGATGAATGGACATGCCCTGACTCAACCAAATCCGTGAAAGTTGCGCCAGCAAAATCAACTTAAACCTTTATCCCTGAATTTCGCTTGCTACTCCTTGGCTACCGCCGTACTACCTCTGGCGGGTGAAGGGGATTATCACTTGCAAGTTACGCCAGCAAAGACAAACTGGGTTTGTCTTTAGCCAGCATGCCACCCAGCGCCAAAATTGTTTCTCCGCCACCCGGTTCGTTTCCCGATTGGGCGGCCCGGCTGCGCGCCGAGAATACGCTGACGCCAGGGTTGCGTGAAAGGAAAGGGGCCATTCGAGTCAGTCCCGAAGTACGCGCGGCGGTTGCAGGATCGGTGGCATGGCGCGAAAGCTACAAGTGGATTATCCCGGGCAGATTTACCAAGGGATGAATCGCGGGAATCGGCGCCACGCCATTTTCAAGGATGACAAGGATCGAGAGCGCTTTCTGGAAACCCTCGCGGAGGCATGTGTCAAGACCCGCTGGCAGGTTCACCCATGGTGCTTGTTGGTAAAACATTTTGATTTGGTGGTGGAAACGCCGGAGGGGAATTTGGTGGTGGGTATGAAAGGTTAGCGTGCGACGCACTGGTCAAAATCGCAATTCGGCAGGAAGTCCAGGCGCTGGGAGAGAATGGTGCGGCCTTCATTCATTTCATGAGGTGGAGATCCGCGCAATTGCGGAGAATCACCCTCAAGAAACCAGCGCCAAATAGAAATTGAAAAAAGTCTCGACCGCAGAAAGCAGCGGTTTTACAGGAATAAAATCGCCGGCAGTGAAAAGTCTTAATCGGACCGCAGTGACGGTTTTTCTCTGATCGAAGCGTTTCCGCTCCGCAACCTTTAATCGGCTTCATCGGCCGCGGATTCGGCCTGCGGCATACAGACTCCCCGTTTGGCTTCGGCCACAAAGCGCAACAACTCTTGGGCGCGATCCCCGGCAAACTCCACCGTGCCTTGTGCCACCGCCGCGCGTAAATTTGTCCCGCTGAGAAACAAACTGCGATAAAGCCGTTTCAGTTCCAGTCGCTCCGCCGCGGTGATCCCCGCGCGCCGCAAGCCGACCACGTTCAGGCCACACAAACAATTGACCTGATGCGCCATGGTAAACGGCGGCAGGTCCTGGCTGATGGCCGCGCCCCCTTGCATCATCGCCAGCGTGCCGACGCGGGTAAACTGATGGACCAGGCTGTTGCCGCCCAGAAACACGCGGTCGTCCACCCGGGCGTACCCGCCGAGCAACACGCCGTTCGCCAGGATGACATGATCGCCCAGCCGGCTGTTGTGCCCGACATGACAATGCGCCATGAGCAAGTTGTGCGAACCTATGATCGTTTCTTGCTCAATCTTCGTGGAACGGTGCACGGTGACGTGCTCGCGGAAGACATTGTCCGTCCCGATGCGCAGGCGCGTCGGGGTGCCGTCGTATTTCATGTCCTGGGGCGCATCGCCGATGACGCTGCCGGCATGAAAGCGGTTGCGCGCACCGATGCTCGTCAAGCCGGTAAGATAAACGTGGGGGCCTACGAGGCAATGCGCGCCCAGTTCCACGCCCTCGTCGATCACCGCGCCCGGACCAATCTGGACGGTGGAATCGAGTCGCGCTCTCGGATGAATGATGGCTGTCGGATGAATCATGCACCGAGAGAATACAAATTCACGGTTTGGATTCACGCGAAATTGTCGGGCGCCGGACGGTTTTTGTTGTGCGCGGTCCGGCGGGCGCGCGCGGTGCTGACCGCAGCCGCGGCGGCGGTCGGTTGTCCGGCCGGCGAAATGGGTGCCGCCAACCCCGGCGCGGAAGCTGGGTCGGGCTCACCCGCCGCCGCTGCGCAGCCAGAGCAGAATTAAAACTCCATACAAATCGCCGGCGGTTTTCACATTGCGGAAAACCTGGTTTTGCAGGTTCACCTTGATCTCCCGGTTATGGTGCAAATTTTTCAAATCTATGAATTGCGCCTTGCCCACTGAGAGATTCATCACCTCCACGCCCAGGAATTCCATCGCATTGGTCGTCCGCAGTGCCGGGGCGGGCGCCGCCGCGAACGTGGCAAAATTGGTTTTGCCGCGGTCGTTCCGGACCAGCGTAAGTTCCGCGAGGTTCAATCGGAGCAGCGTGATTCGGAGTTGGCGTCGCGCCAACGCCGCCCGGTCGTATTCGAGGTGAAGTTCCCGGATGTCGAGGAACGGCGTGCCGCCGAATTCGGGGGTGTTAAACAGTTTAAAGTTTTCGATGGTGACCACGGGCGAGAGCAGGCCCACGGAGAATCGCCCGATCTTCACATCCATCCCGGTCTGCGCGCGGATTTGCTGTTCGGCCGCCGCCTTCGCAATGGCATCCTTGGACAACGCTAGGCCGACGATCAACGCCACCACCACGAACAACAGGAGGAACAACCATTTGATCAGGCGCAACATTCGGGGAGTATGGCGGGGCGGGGCAACGCGCTCAATCTTGAATCCGGCAACCCCGAACGGCGACCCTTAACGCCGCACGTCTTCGGGCCGCACCTCGAGACATTCATCCTGGTCTTCCCAAATCACGGCTGGAAAGTGGTTCACCAATTTCGGCGCCAAGTCGAACCCGACGGCGGCCAGCAACCGTTCCGCCTGGAGCGCAGCATTTTCGTAAGCCCGGTCGTAATTCCCCGCGCCCTTGCGTTGACGATCGTCCCAGTGCGCAACGGCGTGGACGGGTTCATATTCGGCGGCCCAAGCGGCGAGGGCGGACGAAACCTCCACTGCGATCTCCTCGAACGGCACGAGGGTTTCGTTGCAATGCTGACAGATCAATCCCGACTCCCGCACATCGCGAGTGACGAGCGGCAACCCGGGCGCGCGGCAGCAGGCCGATTCCATGTACGCCGACGGCGGGGTGGCGATGCGCTTGTGCCAGATCTGGCGTTCGTGGCCCAGTTGGGCGGCCAACCGATAGGCCCCCACGAGCGGGTGCGATAGCCGCCAGGCTTTCCCCTCCAGTTGCCCGAGCGTTTGCGCCAGCCAGCGACCGAGGGTCAGATCGTCGAAGTCCAGAAAGACGAGGCTGTATTCTTTCCACAGGAGATCCAGCGGGGCGTCGGAATCAAAAGCCATTGCGGCGAGGATGACGGGAAGCACAGGGGTTGTCGAGCGGCAGTGTGGTGCTCTTTTGTTGCGGTGTCCGAAGTGCCCGCCATACTGTCTCGACCGGTGCCCGGCCATGCTCCGGATTATGCAGGGGAAGTTGAACAGTTTTCAGAAGACGATGCTGCAGTGGAACCATCTGCACGCCTACAATGCCGTGCATGCGGTCCGGTTGACTGGAAACCTGGACCTCGTGCGGCTCACGGACGTCATCAACGACCAGTTGGCGGCCCGTGGGTTAACCCAACTGAGCTTGGACCGCCAGCGCCAAACCTTTCGGTACGGTGGCGGCGGCGAAGGGAAGTTGGTCGTTCAGGTTGTGGCGGCGGGAAGCGATCCTTTGTCGTGCTTGGCGGCTGAAAGCGAACGACAACTGAACACCGCCTTTGACTTGTCGGGGAAATTTATTCCGTTCAGGTTTTTTGTGGTCCCGGAAACGGAGGCTTTCCGGCTGGGGCTGGTTTATTTTCATGCTGTCGCGGACGCCGAGTCCATCGTGTTGCTGTTGACAGAATTGGCGACGGCTTACGGCGAGACTGGCGGGCGGCGCGGGTTGATACCGCCGACGCTTTACCCCCGACGCTATGACAATCTGCTTTGGCAACAACCGCAAGTAATCTTGCGGCGATTATTGGGTCTCCCGGCCCAAACCCGGAACCTGCGGAGCTCTGTGCGCGTCCCAGGTTCAGATCCAGCCGACCTGAACAATGGGCTGCGCCTAGTTGTCCTCGGACGCGACCAGTTGCGGACTTTGGTCGTGACCGCCAAGGCTTGGCACGTGACCGTCAATGACCTGCTGTTGGCTTTACTCTTGAAAGCCCTGACGCCTGTGGCCGGTAACCAGACTGCGGGCGGCCGCCGCAAAAACCTTTCCCTCGGCTGCATCGTCAATCTGCGCAAGGATCTGGGGGTGGACCGTCCGCACACGTTTGGGCTGTTTCTCGGATCGTTCACGGTCACGCACGCCGTCCCCGAAGGCATCACGCTTCAGCAATTGTCGGCTGATTTGTGCCAGCAAACCTCGGCCATCAAACGTCACCGGCTTTATTTGGGCACGGCTTGGGAACTGGGCCTTGCGCGGCGGCTGCTCGCTTTTTTCTCGCCGGCCCAGCGGAAAAAGTTTTATCAAAAGAACTATCCCCTTTGGGGGGGCATTACGAATATGAACCTCAATTCCTTCAGGCCGGGCGGAGAAACACCGCCACCGCCGGATTATTTTCGCGCCGTGTCCACGGGCCCCGTGACGCCGTTGGTCCTTTCCGCGACCACTGTAGGCGACCAAGCCAACCTCGGGTTGTCTTACCGGACCAGTGTTTTCTCGGTAACGGCGATCGAGCAAATCCAGAGTTCGCTCTTGGAAATGGTGAAAGAACTACAACCCACGCAATGAACGTCGCCTTGAAATGTAGCCGCCATCGCGCGCCGGCGCTGACTGTTCCCGCTTCGCGCCGGCCAAACAATCGGGAAGGCCAAACCTCATCACCGCCGGTGCCACGATGATCAAAATGACCTGCCCACCGGCCGGGCGAACGCCGCGTCTTCTGCTGGCCTTGGCGGCCATCGTCCTGGGCCTTTCCGCTTGCGGAACCTATGACCGCCACGGTCTGGATTCCCAACGCGCGCTGCAGATTCAGCACGAAATTTTGCCCGGAAAACCGGCGCTCGCCCGGGAGTTGGAAGAGCAAATCCTGGCCTTAAATCCAGAGGCGGTCACTGCACGAGACGTGGCCGAAGTGCTCGTCCGGGCCCCGGCACCCCAAATCATGCTGATCCATGGCGGGCTCGCGTCGGTCATTAGCGAGATGGTTTCGTTTTCGGATTTCCTGCAGGGGATGGGTTACCCCGGCATCAGTCTTACCAACGCGGGCGACGGCACCTATACTTTTAGTTGCTATGAAAGCAGTGAAATGATCGCCGGCATCAGCGCGTGGTATTATGAGCAGTCCGGTCTGCGTCCCATGATGCTGGGGCACTCGCAAGGCGGCATCCAAGCGATCAAAGTGCTGCACCAGTTGGCGGGCCATTTTGCTTCGCGCATTCCGGTTTACAATCCGCTGACCTGGCACGCGGAGGCGCGCACTGAAATCATCGATCCCCTGACCGGCGAATCGCGTCCGGTCGTCGGTCTGAAACTGCCTTATGTTTCGTCGGTCGGCGCGGGCGGGCTAACCCGTTTCTTGCCCAACCAATGGGAAATGAATTTCAAATTGCGATCCATTCCGGACAGCGTCGAGGAATTCACCGGCTTCTGCAAAAAAAACGACCTGCTGGGCGGCGATTATCTGGGCTACGGTTCAGCCAATCATGCCGAAGCCAGCGGGGCCGCGGCGGTGCGCAACGTCTGGCTGCCCACCGAATATGATCATGGCCGGATTCCCGACACCAAACATCTGCTCCGCAGCCCGGCGATGAAGGACTGGATCAACAATTATCGCGCTTCCACCAACACGCCAGTTTATCTACAACTTGACGTGGCGTTCCCGGAGGATAGTCGTCACATTCTCTGGGCGGCGGATGTTTGGTACAGCATCAAGAAACATTGGGTGTTGGAATTGCAGCGCTTGATCCGCGCCCGACGGTCCCAGCAGCATGACAACTGAAATGATATTTTGGCTCAAAGCCGAACAGCAAAAACGGGAAACCTTCTGCCAAGCAGATGTTTTGAAGTGTAGCCGCCGGCGTACGGAGGCTCTAATTATTGACTTTGGGGGGCGGCCAGCGCCGAGCGATTTGAGCCTCCTGACGTCGGCTGCTACAACCGAGGTTGGGATTTTCAAAACGGCTTTTGGCGTTTTGGGGACGATCTTTCTGGGTATGACGCTTATGCTGGCTGGCTGTGCGACTCCAGGAAAATCGAGCGCAGAAAGCGGGTCGTTGAACGCCAAACCAACTCAAGACGCCAAATTCTCGACCCTTGACCTTGCCCCTCCGCTGATACCTGAGATTCAGTCAAAAATCCTGGCCCTCGACCCTGAGCACGTTACTCAAAAGGAAATCGACGAGGTTCTCGCGCAAGCGCCGGCGCCGAGAATCATCAACATCCACGGTGGCATTCTGCCGCGGCACGCGAACATGAACTCGTTCTCCGATTTCTTGATCGGCATGGGTTATCCCGCCGCCAGCATCCGGCACCCGAACGACGGCACGTACACCTTTGGGTATTATCACAAGAGCGACATGATCGCCGGGGTCATCGCCGCCTATTACGAAAGTGACGGCCTCCGGCCCATGATGGTGGGCTTTAGCCAGGGTGGTTTCCAGGCGATGCGTGTCCTCCACAAACTCGCCGGTGATTCTGCGGCTCGGCTCGCCGTTTGGAATCCGCTGACCGGAGCGAGTGAAGAGCGTTACGACATTATGGATCCGTTGACCGGAACGAACCGACCGGTGGTTGGCCTCCAAGTCTCGTATGTCTGCGTCGCAGTGGCGGGTGGTTTGGGGCGGTGGCTCCCCAACCAATGGGATATGAACGACAAACTCCGGAAAATTCCCGACTCGGTTGAAGAGTTCACCGGTTTTCAAAAAGGGCTGGATCCTCTGGGCGGTGATTACCTGGGGTATGGAACTTCCAACGATTATCAGGCCACCGGCAGCGCCATCGTCCGCAACGTGCGGCTGCCGTCGGCGTACGGCCACGCCAGTATTCCGGACACCCGCCATCTCGCGAAAGACCCAGCGATCCGCGACTGGCTTAACCACTATCGACCGGCGGATTCCCCCACCGCCACGCCGCAACTCGATGTGAAATTCGCTGCCGACAGCACGCATATTCTCTGGGCCGCCGAGGTGTGGTACTGCATTAAGAAACACTGGGTCCTGGAACTTCAGCGCAAGATCCGCGCGCAATCGGCTGCCCATCATGCCGGCCGATAATCTCATTCTCAACCGGGCGATCGTCCTGGTCAGCGTCCTCGGCTATTGGGGTGGTGTCTTGGTGCAAGCCCGTCGCGTCCGTCGGCGCATTGGCAAGTCGCCCAATCTAAAACCGCGCGGCACGAAAGAACTTTTGTTGTGGGCCGGTTGGCTGCTTGTCATTGTCGGTTGGCTGGCGCAGGCGTTTCTCATCGGTCGCCTGGACCTTCCCGGCTTCCATATTCTGTCGCGACTTTCCCATGGTGCTGGATTGGCCACCGGTTTGAGCCTCGTGGCCTTGGGTTACGCCGGCACTTTGTGGTGCTATTCCGCCATGGGCGATTTGTGGCGCATCGGCGTGGATCCCACCAAAAAGGTGGCCTTGGTTTCCAGCGGCCCGTACCGCTACGTGCGCCATCCGATTTATTCGTTTCAGATGGTGATGTTGATCGGGGCCTTCTGGCTGCTGCCCGCCGGCTTCTCCCTGGCCTTGGTGTTCGTTCATCTGGTTTGCGTGCGGCTCAAGGCGGCGGATGAAGAGTCTTATCTTCTCACAACGCTCGGCGAAGAGTATCGCCAATACCTCGCCCGCACCGGCCGATTGTTTCCCCGCGTCCTGCCACCGGCGGTAGAGTCTTGATGAAGCCAAGGACCGTTCTGCAAACAGCCGCGGGCAGATCAGGTTCGGTTGAGGCGAAAATGGCAGCGGGAGGGGCGTGATCAAAACCAAGAACCGGCTCCTGCTAGAATCAAGCCCTTTCCTGGCCGCTCCCGAGACGAATGTCAAAGGATGTGCTCGCCCGCTTTCTGATGCCCGCCTGTTCAAGGGGCAGCCACAGGACCGTTACGCCGCTGTCGAGTTAATCGCGGCCGTTCGACTCCGCAACGGGCGGCGCTGTGAGGCGGACCCAGGGGTGGTCTGAGTTAGTGCGTTTGGCTGCGTCCGTCGGCGAACTCGTAAACGGTGAGGGAAAGATCCTTGCGTTTAAAAGGTGCGTAGCAATAGCATGCAAGAAACCAAAAAACGAAATGGGCGCAACGCGGGAATTCTTAAGGTTTCAGGAGAGATCAAAAAGCATGAAGCCCTTCAAACACCTCTTGAGGCTCGCCGCAATCGGGTTGCTAAGCATGACCTCCCACGCGCAAAGCTTTATCACGAACGGCTTGGTTGCCTACTACCCCTTCAATGGGGACGCGAATGATGCCGCCGGGACAAATCACGGCACGATTTACGGCGGAGTTAATTTGGTTCCTGACCGTTTTGGAACCATCAACTCGGCCTACCGCTTCAACGGCATTGACGGGTATATTGAAGTCGGAAACCCATTGGGTAGCAGCCCCGCTTTCCTGACGCAGACCGCCTGGGTCAAAATCCTCGCGCGCGAAACCACCCCGGTCCCGGTCGGCCAACTCGACGTGATCATCGGCAAACGGCACGCGACCATCCCCAGCCTGGGCTCGAGCTGGCCCGAGTTGGCCATCGATGGCCAGAATTCCGGGGTCGGCGTCCTGGCCTTGGATGCCGATTTCTATTTCAATCCCTGCCGTGGCGTCACGCCAACGCTTACGAATACCTGGGTGTTCCTTTGCGGGGTGCGATCCAATAGCACCTTTCAACTCTACCTGAATGGGGTCTTGGAGAACACGCTGACCGACCCCATTGCCATCAGTTCGGGGGAACCGATGCACCTGATGCATTGCGGCGCGTTCAGTTCCTATTGTAACGGTCTGCTGGATGACGTCCGCCTTTACAACCGCGCCTTGTCTCCTGGCGAGATCGCGCAACTCTATGCGATTGAAAATGCGGCCCCGGTGATAACAGATCAGCCAACGAATGTGGTCGTGGAGGTCGGCGACACCACAACCTTTAGCGTCACGGCCACCGGCAGCTTTCCATTAGGTTACCAGTGGTTTAAGGATGGCATCGACCTCGTGAACGCCACCAACTCTACACTCACGCTTGCCAATGTTCAGCCGAAACTTATCGGAAATTACACGGTCATCGTAGCCAACATTAGCGGCAGTGGCAGCATCACCAGCAGACTGGCCAGCCTGAGTATTCCCAACATCAACTCCGCCTTTTGGCGCGGCCTGGTTGCCTACTTCCCTTTCAACGGGGACGCGAAGGATGCCGTAGGGACAAATCACGGCACGATTTACGGCGGGGTCAATTTGGTTCCTGACCGCTTTGGAACCATCAACTCAGCCTACCGGTTCAACGGCGTTGACGGCTTCATTGAAGTCGGAAGCCCGGTGGGCAACAGCCCCGCCTTTCTGACGCAAACCGCCTGGGTCAAAATCCTCGCGCGCGAAACCACCCCGGTCCCGGTCGGCCAACTGGACGTTATCATCGGCAAACGACACGCGACAAACCCCAGCTTGGGCTCCAGTTGGCCCGAGTTGGCCATCGATGGCCTGAATTCTGGGGTCGGCGTCCTGGCCTTGGATGCCGATTTCTATTTTAATCCCTGCCGTGGCATCACGCCAACGTTTACGAATACCTGGGTGTTCCTCTGCGGGGTACGATCCAATGGCACGTTTCAACTTTACCTGAATGGGAAACTGGAGAACACCCTGACCGACACCATTGCCATTAATTCGGGGGAGCCAATGCACCTGATGCATTCCGGCTCATTCGCTACCTACTGTAACGGTCTGCTGGATGACGTCCGCCTTTACAACCGCGCCTTGTCCCCTGGCGAGATCGCGCAACTCTATGAAAGCGAATCACCCCCTCACGCAGCGACAGGCTACGCCACCTTGGCCAGCATTTTTGTCATCGGCGTGACCGTCCTTGATCCTGGTAACGGTTACACGAATGCCCCCCGGGTGCGAATCATTGGCGGCGGCGGCAGCGGCGCCCAAGCCGTGGCCGTGGTCGATCATGGGATCGTCACCGCCATCAATGTCATCAATGCCGGGTTTGGCTACACCAACGCGCCGGCTATCATCGTTGATCCACCGTTTATCCCCAGCCCGATTTTGGCCAGCACCAGAACGTCGTCCCTTATTTTTTCCAATCTGACGGTGGGTGGAAGTTACCAGCTTCAGCAATTCCAAGCGCCCTACTGGACGAACCTGCCAGCCAGCGTTACGGCCACAAACGCCGTTTGGACCACGGTGGTGCCTGGCACGGCGCGCGGCGAAGACTATCGCTTGGCACTCAACCCGGTGCCGTGGCAAGCCTTCGCCACCCCCCAGGTGGTCAACGGATTCGTGGTCGGCGCCACCGTGACCGATAGCGGGTCCGGCTACACCAACCCGCCCGCGGTAAGGATTATCAGCAATGTGGGAAGCAATGCCACGGCGGTGGCCAGCATTACAAATGGCTTCGTGACCCGCCTTATTATTACTGGCGCCGGGTTCGGCTACACGGACATGGTAACTATCCAAATTGATCCGCCTCCGGTCGCTGGTATAACGCCGACCGTTCTGCCCGTGTTGCTACTGGATTTGTCCAACCTGACGCCTTACAATAATTATCAGATTCAGTTCAAGTCGAACCTGGATGCGGCTTGGGAAAATTGGAACGGCGGCCTATTCACTGCGACGAAGGAAACAGCATCGCACTATTTTTTTATCACCGAGGCCGCCGGGTTTTTCCGATTGGCGCTGGTCCCCTAGGGAGACGCTGAATAAAGCGATGTTTTCAATTTTCCCGGATTGCTGACGGCGCATGATGGTCAAGCGACCCGCGAAACTCGCCTGACGGCTTGGTTCGGCGTCGCAGTTCTGGTTCGGTGGCGGTCTTGAACCGCCG
>JANXWY010000364.1 GCA_025350905.1 Verrucomicrobiota bacterium | reverse complement strand
CGTGCTGTCCGGGGCGAAGCATCAGGTGCTGCTCGGGGTCACGGGTTCGGGCAAGACCTTCACGATTGCCAACGTGATCCGGAACGTCAACAAGCCCACCTTGGTGATCTCGCACAACAAGACGCTCGCGGCGCAGCTTTATGCGGAGTTCAAAAGTTTCTTTCCCCGCAACGCCGTCGAATACTTCGTCAGCTATTTTGATTATTACCAGCCCGAAGCCTACATCCCGCGCACGGACACGTTTATCGAGAAGGATTCGAGCATCAATGAGGAGATTGAACGGATGCGGCTCGCGACGATGAGCAGCCTGTTCGCGCGGCGCGACGTGATCGTGGTGGCGAGCGTGTCGTGCATTTACGGCACGGGCAGCAAGGAAGATTACGAACAGATGGTGATCCCGGTGTTCGTCGGGCAGGCGTTGGCGCGCGAGCAATTCCTCGCCCGCCTCGTAGATCTGCAATACAACCGCAACGACGTCACCTTCGAACGCGGCCAATTTCGCGTGCGCGGCGATACGATTGAGCTTTGCCCGGCCGGGCGCGAAGACGCCTTGCGTGTGGAATTTTTCGGGGACGAAATCGAACGCATCACGCGCTTCGAGCCGCTCACGGGCGAAAAACTGGAGACGCCCACCAACACGATGATCTATCCGGCGAAGCAATTCGTGACCACGAGTGACAAGATGAAGCGAGCCATCCTCACCATTCGCGAGGAACTCGGCCAGCGCATCGCGGAATTTGAGCAGCAGGGCAAACTGCTCGAGGCCCAGCGCATCAAGCTGCGCACGGAATACGATCTCGAAATGATGGAGGAGATGGGCTTTTGCTCCGGCATCGAAAATTATTCCCGGCACATTGCCAATCGCAAACCGGGCTCGCGGCCAGCGACGGTCATCGATTTCTTCCCCGACGATTTCCTGCTCGTATTGGACGAATCGCACGTGACGGTGTCGCAAATCGGCGGGATGTCTGAAGGGGACCGCTCGCGCAAAACGGTTTTGGTCGAGCACGGCTTCCGCCTGCCGAGCGCGCTGGACAATCGCCCGCTGAATTTCTTGGAGTTCCAAGCGATCCAGACGCAGACGATTTATGTCAGCGCCACGCCGGCGCCACGCGAATTGGGCTGGGCGCGGGCGAGTGCGGGGGTAGCGGCAGGCATCCTGCCTGCCGTAGAGCCGGGCTTCCAGCCCGGCGGAATTGACGTGGGCATATCGGAGCGCATCGAAAAACCCGGGGACTGTGCAAGTGCGAGCACCAGTCCGGGCGGCAAGATGCCGCCCTCTACGGCAGGCAGGATGCCCGCCGCTACGCTTCCGGGCGTCGCCGAACTCGTCGTGCGGCCGACCGGACTGATTGATCCAAAGGTCACGATCAAGCCGCTCAAAGGGCAGATTGACGATCTCATCGAGGAATGTCGCAAACGCGCCGACTTGAAAGAGCGCATCCTCGTCACCACGCTAACAAAGCGGACGGCGGAAGAACTGACTGATTATCTGCGCGACATCGGAGTGAGCGTGCGCTACCTGCACAGCGAGATTGACGCCATTGAACGCGTGGAAATTCTGCGGGCGCTCCGCAAAGGCGAGTTCGACGTGTTGGTCGGCATCAACCTGCTCCGTGAAGGCCTCGACCTGCCGGAAGTCTCCCTAGTTGCGATTCTCGATGCGGACAAGGAAGGTTTCCTGCGCAGCGAAACCAGTTTGATCCAGACCGCCGGCCGCGCGGCCCGCCATCTCAACGGCGAAGTCATCCTCTACGCGGACGTGATGACCGACAGCATCAAAAAATTCCTGGCCGTGACCGAGTATCGCCGCAAACGCCAGATCGCCTACAACACCGAGCATTACATCACGCCCCGGAGCGTCGTCCGTGCGGTGGAAGAAAGCCTGGCCACGTACGAAACGAATCGCAAACAGGCGGACAGCGTGTTGCGCGAGGCGGGGGTGGATATTGATCTCACGACCACCATCGGTGAACTCGAGGAAGAAATGCTGGCCGCCGCGAACAACCTGGAATTCGAGAAAGCCGCGCTGTGTCGCGATCAGATCAAGGAACTCAAACGGGCGCTGGAGGGTTCACCGCCCGCGGATGGAGCGAAGCCGAATCCGGTGACTTATCGCAAATCCCGCAGCCCCCGCGGTGGTCGGGAAAAGGGGCGCCGCCGGGTTGAAAAGCCGTTTTGAACCGGTCATCCTCGGCGGCGATGAAACCGCAGCCACATATGCGCCGCTCCAGCTTTAGTCTTTGGGGCCTCTTGGAGGTCGCCGCGGTGATCGGATGTCTGGCCACGGTCACCGGCTTTCTCGGACGGTGCTGGTGGATTTTCGAGCTGACCTGCCACTTCCGCCTGCATTTGGCCGGCGCACTTGGCGCGCTGGCGGTGATCTGGGCGATGAAACGACGCTGGCGAATGGTGGCGCTTTGTAGTGCCGGCGCGGCCGTCAACACGGTGCTGGTGTTGGTCCTCCTGTGGCCGGCCGATCAGAGCGCCCCGCCCGGGGGCCAGCGGCTGAGGTTGGCGGCGATCAACGTTCATACCGAAAACGAGCGCAGCGATCTGGTGCTGGAATTTCTGCGCCGCGCGGATGCCGACGTCATTCTATTGATGGAGGTAAACGAGCGCTGGATGAACGCCTTGGCACCGCTTCGCACCAACTATCCGCAGGTCATCGCCGAATCGCGCGAGGACAACTTTGGCATCGCACTGTTCAGCCGTCTGCCATTAACAAACCAAGCGGTGGTCGAATGCGGCCAGGCGGAAGTCCCTTCCGTAGTCGCGACGATCACGGTTGGGGGACAAAACGTTTTCCTGCTGGGCACCCATCCACTTCCGCCCGGCTCCGCCGAAAACGCCCGGCTGCGGAATGAACAGTTCCGGGAAATCGCCGCGCGGATCCGTCGCTGTGGTATGCCTGCGATTGTGTTGGGCGACCTGAACGCCACGGCCGGGAGTCCCTACTTTAACGAGCTGGTCCGCGACAGCGGTTTGCACAACACCTCGCAAGGCCGGGGGCTCTTTGGGTCGTGGCCCGCGTCGTTGCCCTGCGCGCGAATCGGGCTCGACCATTGCCTCGTTTCGGCTTCGATCTTCGTCATTGCGAAACAGCTGGGCCCGCGCGTTGGCAGCGATCACTTGCCCGTGTTGGTCGAGGTTCAGATCCCGTCCCCGCGCCAGAGTGAGGCGGAACCCGGCACAAACTGGAATGCTATCGACCGCACGGGGCCGGGCTCTGATCCCCCAATCCCCGCGGGCACTAGCTGGCGAACCGCGGGCGGGGCAGCCGAAAACGATCATGACGTGTCATCGCAGTAATAGACCCCGCCCTGAAAAATGACCGCTCCCAACCAAATCGGTTTCATCATCAACCCCGCCGCTGCCGCCGGTCGCTGCGCAGCGCGCTGGACTGTATTACAGGACCGTTTCCATCAGGACGGCATTCAAGGGCAGTCGCGGTTCACCGCACGCCCCGGAGATGCCCTGCGTTTCGCACAAGAGTTGAGTCGGGATTGTGACGTGATCGTGGCCGTCGGGGGCGACGGAACCCTTTTCGAGGTTGCCAGCGGCCTGCTGCTGTCCGGTGTCACCAACCCCACTTTGGGCGTGGTGCCCCTGGGCACGGGCAATGATGCCGCCCGGCAGTGCGGCATCGGTGATGCCGGACAGGCGCGCCTGGCCCTGCGCTGCGCCCGCATCAAAACCGTGGACGCCATCAAGATTCGTTGTCAGGTGGACGGCTCGCCGGCCTTACGTTACGCCTTGCTCTTTGGCGCCGTGGGCCTGGCTGGGGAAGCGCTAAAAAAAACCACCCCGATGATTAAACGCGCATTCGGCCCCCGGCTGGCCTATCCGGTGGGCGCGCTCCGCGCCATCTGGAGTTACCGCGCCCCGCAGATGCGCGTGACGTGTGATGGTCAGGTATCGGAGAATCGTTTTCTGCTGGTCTGCGCGAGCAACGGCGAAATGGCAGGTGGCGGCATGCGCCTCGCTCCTGGCGCCCGCATCGACGACGGCGTGCTGGACGTAAACGTCTGCGCGGCCATCAACCGCCGGGCCACGGTTGCCCTGCTCTGGCAAGCGTGCCGGGGTCGCCAGATGTCCCACCCCGAGTTGCGCTATTTCAGGGCGCGCTGCGTGGCGGTGGAGGCGGACTCACCATTGGAAGTGGAGGCGGACGGCGAGCTGATCGGCCACACACCCGTGCAATTAGAAGTCATGCCCAAGGCACTGAGGGTATTGGTGCCATGAAGTTTTGCGTGGCCCGCGGCGCGTTGCAAGAATACCGGAGGAGCTAACCGATAGAAAGGGATCCGTAAAAATCCAAGCCCGCTTATGTCAGCTGCGATTTCTGCAACCGACTTGGGCAGCATAGGACAATCCAAAATTTGATCCGGTTCCGGGCTGCTTCACCTTCACGATGGCGCCGGAGCCTCCAGACTCAGCAGGATATTTCTTAGGGGGCTTGCAGGCGATAAAAGCGTTGCGGACTGCTCGGGGCGATGGCGTTGGTGAAACGAAACTGCCCGGTGACAGGATCAAAAGTGTTGGTCGCCGTTCGCGTCCAGCTCGCCATCGCCAAGGCGGGGTTGGTAGCGACCAGCACCCAATACGTTCCGCCCGGGTGACCTATGCCACTAAAAACCAGATTGGTGTCGGAAAGTGTTTGGCCAGTAAATTGCCAGGTCGGCGCGGGGACGGAATTAGTCGTGAAAGTAACCGTGCCGAAATTGGCTGGCCGATGGAAGGAAACGGAGGCGCCCGGTACGGGCGACCAGGCGTAATAAGTATCACTACCGGCAGCGCCCTGGCCGCCCGGCGTGATCGGGGTGTTCCAATTTATCCGATTCAGATTCAACCGCAACTCCGTGCCGTCGGTGGGGTGTCCGCCCGAAACCCCTTGATAAATATCCGAGAACGGTAGCCGAATCTCACCGGAGAACCCAAGGTCCGAGTCGGCGGAATTGTTCAGCGTGCCGTTCACATGCGCGGCGACCTGGAGATTCGCCAGGTTGTAACTGCCGCCGAGCCCTTGGAAAACATTGGTGAAGTAACCGTCCCAGATGATTCCCTTCGGGCTGCATTCCACTTCGATGTAGCCGGTGGTACCGGGCACCGTTACAAACACTTCGAAAACATCCTGTTCCCAGCAGTTGGGGTCGCGACCGCCATAAGTGGCATACACATCCGAATCCTGGATGTTGAACCCGATGAACAAATATTGATCGTCCCAAACCAACTTGGCGGTGGTTTGCAGAGCCGCGGGGGCCGGGCTGCCATTCCAGAGGGTGAAAACGGAGGTGCTGACGGCGTTGAACCAGGAAGCCTCATTCAGATTTCCATCCACGATGATCGTGTCAATCCGGCGTTGGGCCGTGTAAGACGCGCCGCTCTGCGCGAATACTTGGCCGAGGGACAGAAACACGATAACGGATGAACAAAGGTACTGAAAAAGTGGGTTGGGTTGGATCGCGGCCCGGTAGGTTTTGGAAAACTCGCGATCAGTCCGCTGCACGGCGGCAAGCATAGGACGCACTGGACCAGTGTCAAGTTACCAGCCAAAATTGCGCTTTCCGTCAGGTGGGTTTGATCGACGGAAAATCGGTTTGCAGACCCCGTGCGCCGCAGAGCGCCAATTTGTCGAAACCAGATCAGGACACCGCAACACCGAAGAGCGACTGCGACTCCAGAGATTCGGTGTTGGTCCAGCACACCCGAAATGCTCCCGCCCGTGCCACTTGAAGCAAAGTTACCGAGGCCAGCTGCACGGTGCCTTCCACAGCCACGGCACCGGTGGCCAGCGCCCGGGTGAGCGCCAGCCGCAATCCCTCGGCATCGGCTCGAGAGATACGACCCGGCATATACGGACCCAAGTGCGGTAAAATTATTTCGGTCTCCCAGGATTCTGATGGCCAGTCCGACGACACGCGCTCGGGACGCCAACCATTTAGCCGAGCCATGTGCAACAACTTGCCAAACGCTTTCGGATTTATCTTGTAGGTCCGACCACCAACTTCGCTCACCAGTTCAAATGTCATGCGAGCCTAAACCCAGCACGTTCCATTCCCAGAATGGGCTCACGCACGCCCGTTTGACCAAGGACCAAGCAGAATTTGGTGCCGGAGCCGCATCGGTTAGTGCCTTTCACCGGCGGCGTGACACTGATCATCCGTGCGCAACCGCGAGCCCGCTGATGCCGAAGACCGGATTTCCCACTTCGATCGCCTATCAGGTCCACGCCAAAGGTGTAAGTGGTCCTGCAATTAGAGCATGCTTGCTGGTCACATGCCCATTCGCGCCGGACTCGGTGGCTGCGAGTTTTCCCAACGGCCGGAAAGAATTTGGGGCTACCGAGTTGAGCAGGATTGGCGTCAAAGATGGATCAAGAGAGCGTCCACACGGACCACGAAACTTGTCGGTGGATCCAGATTAATCGCCACCCAGCGATGGTTTGAGCCATGGAGTGCCGGCCCAATACCATTGAGCCGCCTTCATTCCCAGGACATGGCCATCCACAAACGAGACGTTGCTTCGGCCGTTGTGGCGGAGGTGGGGGCCACCCCAGTTGGAGTCGCCGGCGGGCGCGGGCGCGGCGGTGACACAACCGCCGCAGGGCGCATCATTCGCCGGATCATGAACAATCCAACAGCCGGCTTTTTCCACCGACTTGGTTGTGACGCACTTCAACGGGTCCTTGGTATTAACCGGCTGGCTTCCGCCGTCCGTCATATAGACCGTACTCGCGGGCCGGCGCGCCACCGAATCCTTGAGTTGGGGCCAGTCCTTTGCGTCCCAGACTCCGGCCCAATCGCAGCCACCGAGCGCAAAATTCGCTTCGTAGTTGGAGATGGCTTGATCCGCCGCCGCGCTGGGATAGTTTGCGACAAGTTCCTTAAACTTCAGCGTCTTGGTAGGACAAAGCAATAGATTGGTCGTTTGATAAGGCTGCAAATAGTTGAACCAGGCTTTCCGCTCGGCGTTGTTGTTGCGCACCCAGAAGGTGGGACAAAACTTGGTGTTGTTATCACCCGCGTACAGGATACCGGCGGTCCCCATTTGTTTCAGCATGTTGACGCAGCTAATCGACTTGGCCTTTTCCTTGGCCGTCGCCAGCGCCGGAAGCAGCATGGCCGCGAGGATCGCGATGATGGCGATGACCACCAATAATTCGATCAACGTGAAGGCCGGATGGGGCCGGGCGCGTTTTTGACTAACAAACTGAGCGGTCATAATCATCTGGCCTTTCGCCAAGCACCCGCTCCCCGACTGCGCTCGCCGACCCGCCAGACCTCGTCTCCCGAAGCGGATGCCCCAATAAGCGGAAGTTTGTTGGACACAAACGCAAGCTACCGGAGTGCGTGCCTCCAATCAATGTCAAATTCGTTTATCAGTGCGGGTCGTTCGCCCCAGCCCTCGGGTAGAACCTACTTGTAACTCGCTGCGTCGGATCGGAAGTATTGTCCCCCCGCTGTGGTAAAAATTCTTGGCCGGCCGCTCGCGGTCGTCGTTGCCGAATGAGAAATGGCGATTTAGGCTGACACCATGAATTTAAGGACGAAAACCTGTCGCCGCTGGTTTGGCGGACTATGCCTGCTCACCGCCGTCGGCATGTTGGTCGCTGGCGAGACAGTGCTCGAGGGCCGGTTATCGCCGATTGCGTTCCTGAGCTACTGGAGCACCTGCTTCCTGGTCACGGCCCTGGCCGCCACCGCGTCCCTGCTCGAGGTCGCTTGGGTCCGCACCGAAAGCCGCCACGAACAGCGGGACTTGCTCGAGGAAACACTCCGCAAGCTCGAATCCGAGAAGCGCCGGCGGCCAAGTAAAAAGCGCTAGTCCTGGCAATTCCTGACGCCCCAAACCGCCTGCCGACTCCCACACCCCTCGGATGGCCGACCGGTTCAAATCGCGTTCGGCGGCTTCCGCCTTAACGCCACACTGCGAGTCGAGCAGAGGCGCCCCGTAGTTTCACCGGGGGCATTTCCCGCCCTGCCCTGAATTGTTGTCACCGGCGGCTTGCGGTTTACTAGGGCAACAAGATTTCATGCAACCCGCTACAACGAAAATAAATTGGGGTCCCTTACCCGAGCGCGAACGGTCCGCCTTGATCAGTTTGCTCGGCGACGACGACCCGTCGGTTTATCAGGCGGTGCGGCAAAAGATTCTATCCCTCGGCCACGACACCCAGGTGTGGCTGCGACCGTTTCGACTGAGCAGCGACCCCATGTTGCGCCGACACGCCATGGAATTGATCCAGCATATTGATCGGGAGATCGCCGACTCGCGCTTCATGGCGTACTGTCTGCAATCCGAGGAACAGTTGGATTTGGAAACGGGCGCATGGCTGCTGGCGCGAACGCAATACCCGGAAATCAACCCGACCGCCTACCGGGCCCTGCTCGATGACTATGCTGGCGAACTCCGCGAATGGCTGGCTTTGAGCAATCCGCAAGAGCGCCTGCTCACCCGGATTAATGAATTCGTTTTCACGCAACTCAGCTTCACGGGCAATATGGAGAATTATTACGACCCGGAGAACAGCTTTCTGAACCGGGTCCTGGATCGGCGCACGGGCAATCCCATCAGCCTCAGTCTGGTTTACATCCTACTCACGCAACGGCTGGGGCTGCCGGTCTGTGGCATTGGACTGCCCGGTCATTCCCTGTGCCGTTACCTCTCCGAACTGGAGGAAGTTTACGTGGACACCTTCAATCTCGGCAAACTGCTGACCCGCGCCGATTGCATGGAACACCTCGCCCGCTGCCACCACGCGGGCCGCGAAGAATATCTCAATCCGATGAGCGAGCGCCGCATGCTGGCCCGCATGTGCGGCAACTTGGAACAGATTTATCTCGAACTCAAACAAACTGACGATGCGGCCCGGGTGCAACGATATCTGTTTGCGCTGACGCGGTGAATGGCGTGCCCCGTTCCCCCTCAATCCGGCAGCGCCCGCCACTGGCGTTGCGCCACATGCGGGTCCACGCGCGCCAACACAAAATAGGCCCACCGCTCCCGCAGCCGCTGCCAAAAACTGCGCGCGCGCTTCCATTGCTCAAAATCTATCCGCCGCCCCCGCGCCTGCGCCGCGCAAAAGATTGCCCGCGCTTCGGCCACCAATTGAGGATGCGTCAATCGCAGCATCAACTCGTAGTTGATCCCTAGACTGCGCGAATCCAAGTTCGCCGAACCGACATACACCGCGTGATCCACGATGACCAGCTTGGCGTGCAAAACCTGGGGCGCATATTCGACAATCTCAGCGCCGGACTTAAGTAACCGCTGATAAAGACTCCGGCCGGCGAGTTGCGCGAGCGCCACGTCGGATTTGCCCGCGAGTACGAACTGCACTTTTCCGCCACGCCGCGCCACGCGAGCGAAATCACGGCGCAGCGACCACGGGGGCAGGAAATAGGCGGCCATGGCTTGCACCGCGCGGGCGGATGCAAGATCCGTGTGCAAGGCACGGCGAATCGGATTGCGACCCAGCCCCGGACCACCCAGCAGCAATTGTTCGCCACTTGAGATTACCTTGTGCCGCCGGGCACCCCGCCGCCAACGCGCCGACCGTTTATGCCGAAAGTCGGCTTGCGCAAACATCTCATCGAAGGCCTCGGCCAATGTCGACGCCAGCGGCCCCTCCAAGCGCAGCCCCAGATCAAGCCAACCGCGGGTGACGCCATCGCCCTCGTATTCCGTCGCGAGGTTGAAACCGCCGACAAATGCCAAACGTTCGTCACAAACCAACAATTTGCGATGATCCCGGATGGCAAACCGGTTTAACGCGAGCGGATTGAAGATGCGCACCGCCGCACCCGCGGTTAGGAGCGGCGACCAGAAATCGCCCGGCAAACCCACGGAGCCTACTGCGTCCACCAGCACGCTGACGGCCACGCCACGTTGTCGCGCCCGCACGAGGGCCTCCCGAAAACGCCGACCCAGCGCATCGTTGGCGAAAAAGTAAGTCTCGAGCCGGATGGTTGCTCCGGCGGCCTCAAGGGCGGCGAGCAAGGCGGGAAACACCTCGTCGCCACTCTGCAACCACTTCCAAGCAAGGATTTGAGTCGACGACATCCGCTGACTTTATGCCGTCGCCAAGAAGCTGGCAAACTCTCTAAGGAGACGCTGAATAAAGCGATGTTTTCAATTTTCCCGGATTGCTGACGGCGCATGATGGTCAAGCGACCCGCGAAACTCGCCTGACGGCTTGGTTCGGCGTCGCAGTTCTGGTTCGGTGGCGGTCTTGAACCGCCG
>JANXWY010000363.1 GCA_025350905.1 Verrucomicrobiota bacterium | reverse complement strand
CTTCGCTGCACGGCAGTAACAATCGCGTTGTGGCGCTCTTGAAACGGGTCCGCGCAAATTCCGCGGCTTCCTCCGTCCGCTCCGTGAGATCCGCCGCCGTGAACTCTTGTTTGGAAAACCGCTCGGGCAACTCCAGGTCGGGTTGGTACGGCGCAGTGATTTCGCCACGCAGATCGCTCGTGGGCGCGCGGCGCAGCCGGAAGGGGAAAATCGGTTTGCCCGTCACGCGGTCCAACAACAGCGTGTTCCCGATCTTGGTGACGACGGCAACCACGTCCACGCGTTGCCCGTCGCGCGTGATGGTCGTGAGATTGGGGGGCGCCGGGATGTCGAGATCCCAGAGGTCGTGCCGAATTTCCTGGAAATGCCAGAGTCGCTGGCCGGTGCGGGCATCGAGCGCAATCAAACAGTTGGCGAACAAATTGTCGCCCCGATGGTCCACGCCGATAAAATTGCTCTTCGGGCCCCCGGTCGAGATGTACGCAATGCCGCGCACTTCGTCGAGAGCCATGCCGGCCCAGCAATTCGCTCCATAATTCTCCGTGTGATCCCATGTGTCGTAGCCAAATTCACCCGGCTGCGGCACGGTATGAAACGTCCAGCGCGGTTGCCCTGTCACCACATCGAAGCCCCAGACGTCCTTTTCGAAACCCGGTACGATGATCGTGTGCTCATAAATCGCCGGCCCGGCGGTGGCCGCGCCGAAATCGCCCTGGGCGCGACCGGGCAACAAAGTTTTCCCGCCGTCGCCAAAATTTGCGATCGGCTGGCCGGTCTGAGGATTCAGGGCGTACAGAAATTTTCCGGCGCAAAACATCACTCGCTCGGCGGCGCCGGCCTGACCCGGCCAGTAGATCAATCCGCGAAACGCCGGCTTGCCTTCGGGCTTGAAGCGCCACAGCTCCGCGCCGGTCTCCGCGTTTACGGCGACCATGAATTTACCCGGCGTCGGCGCAAACATCACGCCATCGACGATAATAGGATTGCACTGGATGGCGTTGCTGCCGTCCCGGGAATGATACGTCCAAGCGACCTGGAGATTGGTCACGTTCTGGCGGTTGATCTGATCTAGCCCCGAGTAGCGCGTGCCACCATTGTCGCCATGCGAACGATGCCAGGTCAGAAATTTTTCGCGCTTGGGGAAGCCGTTCGCCGGCGTGAGCTCATCGGGTTTGGCGGCGGGGATGACTTGATAGAGCGGGAGTTTTTCGCGCTCCTTCGGATCCTCAACCGACCAGTAGCTTTTCGCCGGCGGCCGCCAACTGCGGGGTTGTGGTTTGTCGCCCGCCGGCCGGCCCGCCAGTTGTGCGACCAACCAGTCGAGCCCTTCGAGGTTGTCTTGCAGGCGCACTTCGGCATCGGCCATTACCTCCAGGATGATGCCGATCGGCCCGTTCCAGCCGCTTTCCTTGATGATGCGCAATAGTCGAAGGTCTTGATCGCCCTGACCTAACGGTGTCGTACCCAGTTCATGCCCCGGCAAATCACCATCTTGGAACATGCCATTGAGCGTCACCGCCAGCAGGTGAGGTTTCATCCGGGGAAATAACGCCGCGAACCGGTCAATTTCTCCGTGACCGTGATGTTGAGTGTAAACCATGCCGGCGTTGGTAATGCCATCCTGCTTTAAACGCTCCAGGATTTGGATTTGATTCTCCGGCACGCCAAACCAGCCGCCATGATTATACAATGCCACCTGACAACCCAGTTTTGCGGCTTCCGCGGCGATGGGTTTGATGCCGGCCACCATGCGTTCGACGTGCGCCGCCTGTGCCGCCGGGGAGCTTTCAAATGCCTGATCCCAGCGCAAGTGCGGCCCGCCTTCCAGCATCACCCACAATTGCGGGTGGATGTCATGGCGCTTGATGCAATCCAGTATGGCAGCGGCTTCGGCATTGAGTACTCCGGGAAACCACCAAGCCGTCAGCGTCACGCCGTGCGCTTTCATCGCCACGACTTCGGCGTCGAACGTGGGAATATGTTCGGCGCGCCAGTCATAGGCCAGTTGTTTGATCCCAAGCTGTGTGAGCATTTGCGCCCGCGCCTCCGGTCCGCGCTTTTGCGAATCAAAAGGCACAATACACCATGCCAGCAGATTGCTGCGCGCGAACAGGGAGTAAGTCGAGTCGAGTTGAGTCGCGGCGACCGCGGATGGACATGGCTGAGCGAGGTTGGTCAGGATCAAGCCAGCCGTCAGCAACACTCGGGGTGGAGAAATAAACATCATTGAGCTACCGCAACGAATAGTCGGCGGTCCCTCGACCGTCAAGCTAGCAGCGGCCAAGGACAATATAGCGGGTCGCGCCAGTTTACTTCCGCGCCCGGGGCGGCCCGCGACGGCTTAGTTCTTTTTTTCAGTCCCCTTCGCTTGCACCAGTGCGTCCAGGTTTTGGCGCGCCACAGTGTCATCCGGATTTAGGCGGATCGCGGCCCGGAAGTATTGCTCGGCTTTCGCCAGCCGCCCGTCCCGCAGGCAAATGATTCCGAGGTTGCCATACGCCTCAGAATCCCCCGGGTTAAGCCGGACCACTCCCTTAAACGCCGCTTCTGCTTCCTTCAGTCGGTTTTGATTGAACCAAATCATGCCGAGGTCGTAATACGCCTTATCAAAGTCCGGTTTGGCGCGGATGGCGTCGCCGAGGTGTTTTTGGGCTGCGGCCAAGTCTCCCAACGCCAGCAGGGCTCGAGCAATTTTAGCGTGCGCCGTCGCATCCAGTGGGTCGGTCTGGAGCAGGAATTCGTTATAGTCCACACTGGCCCGGGCATAGTACCGATAGTAGTCCTTCGCCAATTCATTTCTTTGCTCGGCACGCTGGGGCAACACTTGAAGGGAACACTCTGCCATTTCGTCGGAGCTTTGCAGCCCATATTTCACCCGTTGCGGGGGCTGATGCGGATTGCGCGGGTTCGCCGGGGAGTTGTCGTAGGAAAAATTCATGACGAGCGTGGTGCCTTTTGGCAAAGCAATCGGGTTCTGGTACGCATAATCACCCTGCCAGTTGAAGTCCCATTGGCGAATATGAATCAGCCACTTTCTCGTGCCGTCCGGTAACCTGGCGTAAACTTCCATTTCCTTCCCGAGGTAATGCGCATGCGGCAGGATCCGCAGCACCCACACGTCAATCGGGAGGACATAGCTTTGCTCCACGTGGTAATCGTCCGCGCCGGGTGGGATATCGATTTTCCAATTCTCCAATTTGAGCCGGTACGCCACGTTGGTCGGCGGGTCATCCGTGAAATAGAATCCAACTTGGGGTTGAACAGTCTGCGGCTTTCCATTCGGGTGCAGGTGCAATTGCAATACCAGGTCGGTGCCCTGGTTGAGTTCCCAGGCCAGGCCGGGCGGCGAGAATGCCGGTTGTTTACCCGGTTGCCAGCCCAACAATTGTCCGCCCGGCATATGCACGCTTTCTGGCAATTCCATGCCCGCAAACCCGCTCGGGCGTTCGCGCTCCGCCAGTCGCCGGGAGAAACGAGTTTCATCGACTTCCACAAACGCGTGATGAACGACCTGGTAATTTCCGGGTTTGAATTCCACGCCGCGGACGAATCGTTTTGCGTTGATCGGAATGGGGACCACTAAGTTTCGGTAAACGTCCTTGCCTTCGGCTGCCAGCGCATAAGGTTCGGGCACCTCGACGATCAGGTCCGGCTTGCCCAGTTGCCACTCGCTATTCCAAACGGGCGCGGGCGGAAGATCTTCGGGTTTTCCTTCGGTCAAACCACTAACCACCCAACGTCGAAGGAGTTCGATCTCGTTCGCCTCCAATCGCCGCGCGTTGGCAAATTCGCCCCGCCCGGGCTCCGGAAGCCACGGCGGCATGAAACGGCTCGCGGTGACTTCGCTGATCTGTTGGGCGCGCTTCGCGACATCCCGATAGGTCAGGAGCGGAAAAGGGCCCGACTGACCTGGGTGATGGCACCCGGAGCAATTCCGAAAAATGATCGGAGCGATTTCATGGTTAAAGGTCGGACCCGCCAACGTTGGTTCTGCGGAAATACCACCTGAGTCGCCCGTCGCCGCAAATAATACCGCTGCGACCAAGAAACAGCTTGTGAGCTTCAAATATCGCTTGGGGGAAGGGAGATTCGCAGTCCGACCGTGCACGTGGGATTCGCCGGAAAGCATGGCGAATATTCGAAGATTCATGGCCCGCATGGCAAGCTGCAAAGCGGCGGAATTGATTAACGGGCTTGCTTTCGGGGTACTTCGATGCTCCTCCTCGTTTCGGGGTGGCAAACTGTCGCCGCGACTCAAATTGCCGGGTGTCAGCTTACGGAACTGCGAAGCAGAAGTCTTGGGATGGAGTTTCGCAATGGAATCTCCCCTCTCAAAACAAGTCCACCACGCACATTGCTGTACGTGGTGGACACTGATTTCAAAACCGGCTGCGGCAAGGAACGTCGACCGCGCGGTTATTAGTTAATTCTTACTGCTTGACGCGATAGAATTTGTTGCCCGGCGTTCGCGCCTCGGTGTAACTCCCGGAACTATTGCCCGTACTGACCCAAGTGGGGGTGGTGAGGGAAGTGGCGGATTCCAGCGTTCCGCCACCGGTCCACTGAATCGTGATATTGGCACCGGAGGGAACGATGCTGGTGATTACCGGCGCTTGAGTGGCCGGGGGTGCGATGTCGTAGAAGGCGATATTGTCAATCGCCCATTCCCAACCACACGAGCCGTAGTGGTTGAAGCGAAGACGAACTTGGCTCTTCTTGCTGGCGGCGGGCAGACGAATCGCTTCCACCTTGCGAGCTAGCGCACTATCGTTGCGTTCAGCGATATAAGGCGACAAAGCAGGCGTGATAGGTACTTTAAGCACGTCTCCGAACTTTTGGCCGAGCGGTCCAGAGCTAAGCCAATCGCGGGTGCTTGAATCTTGAGCGACCGGGAATTTCGCTACATCGGCCCAGATGTTGGTCAACATTTTCACGGCGTCGTAGGTTCCGTCCGAGTTCAGAAAAGTGCGGTTATTATTAAAGACGATAAACGCGGGCAACCAAGTTACTCCGTTATCCACTGAATATTCCAAGCCGTCTTCTTCTCCGTTTCCAGAGAGTCTCACCGCACTCGACCATGTCAGCACCGGATTGGTTACGGTGGACAGGTTGAACGGCGCACTGACGACGATTTGAATTTGAGGTGCGTAATCAGGAAGACCGCCAGAGCTATCGCTAACATGTCTTGCCCGCCCATCCGAAGCCGCAAACAAGCAGTTACCCGCCATCCAACTAGTTGTCACTGGGATCCCGTTGATGGTTTGTCCCTTGTAGTTGTCCAGGATCTCGGATTCCAAATTAAACGCAGTATTGGTGTCGACCATACACCAGTTTAGGTATGGGTCATTGTGTTGGGCGGTAAGATCCCAAACGTTGCCCCCATTAGCCCCGAAGCCAGAGGCCCCGGTTTCGAGCCAGCTGTAGTTCGTCAGTGTCCAACCCGGAGGGGCCGCATTGGTCGGATCGGTCGCCTCGGGATAGGCGTCGAAGTTTTCTCCGATGACCGGGCTGGCCGGCAAGATGAGGTTTTCGATGTTTGCGAACGTCCATGCCTGCGTGCGCGAATACGTCCCAGGAACGTCTTTGAACGTGAGTACGGCGGTGTGAACCTCAGCCGAAAGATGCAACGCGCTCAAGAAGACTCCTGAGTTAACGGTCACGTTAGCACCTGAGCGCTCCAAGGTGATCGGTGCTGGTTTCCCATCTATTTGGAGCGCGATGGAATTAGTGTTCACGGCGGTCGTGCCGTCCACCAATACCACGGATGAGATATTGAAGGTGGCCTCCGTTTGCCGCGGAATGTTATCCGGAGCAACAGATCTAACATACGGTGGCGATACGCCAAGCTTAGCCCGATAAGCCGGAATACCGCCGTTCGCCACGTCGTTGATAAGGACTCGATTATTAGTGCCGTCCGACGAGCTGTACCATTCAACGGCCGAACCGCCGCCACCATTCTCCCAGATCGTGCGGAAAGGATAAGTGCCGGCCTGTTGGACCACGAACGAGAACTCGAAGATGCCCGCTCCGCCGCTGAACTCGGCCACCACCGTTCGGCCAAATTTATCCAGTGGATTTGATCCCGACTCAACCTTGACCCCGTCATCGGCATTCAGACCCATGTAGTTGGTCCCGGCTGCGAGTGTGAGGTAGGTTAGAATCTCCGCGGATTGGCCATCCGTTGACACAGTTAGGTCGACGCCCGGCTCCAGTTCGTCCGCCGGAAAATATCCTCCGGATCCACCTTCGGATTTGGACAAATTGATGACGTTGGTAATCTCAAAGTACAACAATCCGTTCGTAGGATTCGCGGGCGCGGCGGGCGCCATTGCGGCACCTACAGTATTCGGGTCTCCCAGATTTGGCCACGGCGCACCCGTCGCATCCCGGGACAGTCCGGCCAGGTCACTTTCGGTTCTCGTGGTATTGTTGCCCGTGTTTTTGCCGGTTTGAAAATAATTCCATTTGAAGCCGGGTTTGCTTGTGTCCGGGGTGACGCGCCAGCTCGGATCCAACGTGACTTGAGCCTGCGCGCTGATGCTGCTGAGCGCGGTCAAGGCCAGCCCCAAGGCCAGTGAGCATTGGTAAGACTTGCCTCTCGCCGCCGCGCGCATGAGGACGGATGGGTTTTTGGTGTTCTTCATTTTATTGATTCTGGTTTGGTGTATGACTTTCTGTGCTAACTAATAACTTAACTCTGTGCCATTTACCTTTGGTCGTTGATGCGGAACTTTTAGCCAAAGTCACCTTCAATGTCAATCGCCATTTTGTGTTTTTAGGATTTTAACTGTGGGCGGACGGTGCTTCGCTTAAGTCCGTTTGGCGGTTGTCCGCCTCGAAGAACTTGCTGAAGGTGGCGGAGGAAAGTGGCGCTTCATTGTCCTCCTGCAAAATGTACTGCGGCCCGACCGCTGATCGGTTGCGGCCACGTATTTGTGGCGATCCTAAATTCCACAAACGCGCGGAGGTCGGCTGCCATCCAATCGTCAAGTTATTCTGGTCGGTAGGTTCGAGTGATTCCGAATGCGCCTCGGGCCATGCGGCCAATCGGCCCGGCGGTTGTCACCTCGGGGCCGCGCCAGGAAAAGCAATTTTGGGAAGGGACATATCGGAAAGGAGAATTGACCGCGCAAGTGATCGGGGATAGCGTCCGAATCATGATTCGCCGCATTTCCTTCTTTGCCGCCGGTTTGTTCTTGGTGGGCAGATTCGTCCTAGATTCACCCGCGGAAACAAAGCCGCTCCGGGCATTGCTGGTCACCGGTGGTTGTTGCCACAATTATCCGTTTCAGACGCAACAACTGACCAACGCCGTGGCCAAGCTGGCCGCGGTCGAATGGACCGTGGTCATGGAGGGCGGCAGTGGTACGAAGGCGGAGATTTCTATTTACGACAATCCGGACTGGGCCAAAGGCTTTGATGTGGTCGTGCATAATGAGTGTTTTGCCGATACGACGAACCGCACTTATATTCGCAAAATCACCAGCGCGCATCAGGCCGGCGTGCCGGCAGTGGTGATTCATTGCGCCATGCACACGTATCGTGCAACGGACATCGACGACTGGCGCGAATTTCTTGGCGTGACCAGCCGGAGGCACGATCATCAAGGCAAATACCCGGTCAAGCTGGTGTCGCCGGGCCAGCCCATTCTGAAGGGCATCGCCGAGAATTGGGTGACGTCGATGGACGAACTTTACGTGATCGAAAAGCTTTGGCCACACGCGAAGGCCTTGGCGACTTCGGTGAGCGAACAGGATGGAAAAACTTATCCCGTGGCCTGGATAAACCAGTACGGGAATACCCGCGTTTTTGGGACCACCTACGGCCACTCCGACGAGGCTTGGCGGGATCCGGATTATTTGACGCTCGTATCCCGGGGAACGCTTTGGGCGGCCGGGCGGTTGGATCATTAACGGCGCAAATCAAATTGCCACTGACCGGCTTTCCGGGCTTCGACTAACCTCCCAAGGTGGTTGGGTCGGTCACGTCACCTTTGTTGTAATCCACGTAGGCCTCGGTGAGGTCAGCGGCATACATTACGGCGCTGGCCTCACCCAGGTTCAGGTTGATTTGAAGCTCAAATTCCTTGGGCGCGACCGCGAGGCAGAGTTCCTTGAACGTCGCTCTTGTCGGCTGGCCCCGCTTCAAGCTCCACCGAATTTTCGGGCAGTTCGACGAGCGGTAACCAATGTCGACCTTTTCCTCCACCACCGTCGCCGGGCTATAGCCGAGGGCGTCGATGATCCGTCCCCAGTTGGGGTCGCCGCCGTGCCAGCTTGTTTTAACCAGCGCACTATTGGCCACCGCGCGCGCGGCGGCGTCGGCATCTTGAATATTTTTTGCCCCGCTCACGCGTACGGTCACCACGCGGTGCACGCCTTCGCCGTCGCGGACAATTTTCTTAGCCAGTTCGAGGCAGACGTGATTTAACGCAACTTGGAAAACCGCCAAATCTTGTAGCAGCTGAGGTAACGAGGCGCTAACTTTTCCCTGCTTTGATTTGAGCCTCCTCACGTCGGCGGCTACGAGAAGGGGGTTTTTCGCGAGTCCATTCGCCAGCACCAGCACGGTGTCGTTCGTGCTCATGTCGCCATCCACGGTGATGCGATTAAAGCTGTGGGCCACGGCTTCCCGCAGAGCCGCTTGCAAGGCCGGCGCTTCGATGGCGGCGTCGGTGGTGAGGAAGCAAAGCATCGTGGCATGCAGACCGCCGTGGGGTAGGGCGGCCGGCCGGGCGCCCGTAGCGCTCATGCCGGGTTGAATCATACCCGCGCCTTTGCAAATGCCACCCAGGCGGACGGTCTTGCCCCCCAGTTTGAACTCGACCGCAATCTGCTTCGGCTGGGTGTCGCTGGTCATGATGGCCTCTGCGGCTTGCCGACCATGCTCGGCGGCGTTGCCCAGCAGGATCGCGGCCTCGATGATGCCGGCGCGAACGTGATCCATCGGCATGGCGACCCCGATGCGGCCGGTGCTGCCCACGAGCGCCAGGCCGGCGGGAAGATTGAGTGCTTGTTCGGTGAAGCGCACCATTTCCAGCGCGTCCTGCATGCCCGGCCGACCCGTGCAGGCGTTCGCATTGCCGGAATTCACGACCACAACCTGTGCCTGCCCGCGCTTCATGCGGGCGGCGCAAACCTTCACCGGTGCAGCGCAGACTTGGTTGGTCGTGAACATGCCCGCGACCGTCGCCGGCTGCTCGGACACGATGAGCGCGAGGTCGCGCTTCTTGCCTTTCTGCGAGCCTTTGCCCGTGCCGAGGCGTTTGATGTCGCAGAACACGCCGCTGGCCCGAAAGCCTTGCGGGGCGACAATTGATCCATCAACGAGTTTCAATTTGAGTTTCATGAAAAATCCGGGGAAAGATTGCCAGCCGCGTGAGGCGGTGCCAACAGCGCGCAATGAGCCATCGGGTTTACACGGACCGTGCCCTTGCGCGTCGCGATCCAATTTCTCCCAAAATTTCCGCAAGCGGGCGCGATCAAGAGTCGGTGAGCGAATGACGGACCTGAAACAGCCGGCATCGGATCTTCCTCCTCCTCGTCCTCGATTTCGGGTTGGTTTCAAGGACGAGAACGAGGACAACATTCTGGCGGGCGCCCGTTTTGCCTTCCGCCGCGCGCGCCGAACTGTTACAACGCGCGCATGTCGGCGAAGCTCACGATTGGATTTCTCGGTGCGGGTAAAATGGCCACCGCGCTGGCGCGCGGTTTTATTCGTGCGAAACTCGTAGCGGCGAATCAAATCGTTGCCAGTGATTCAATTCCAGGGGCGCGTACCGCCTTCACCAAAGAAACCGGGGCCAAATCGGTGACCTCGAATGCGGAAGTTGTTCGGTCCGCGAAGGTGATTTTTCTGGCCGTCAAACCCGACCAAACTGCAACGGTGCTGGCCGAAGTCCGCGACGAATTTACGGCGGCGCACCTGCTCATTTCCATTGCGGCCGGCGTGCCGCTGGCCCGGCTGGAAGGCGCTTTGCCGTCCGGTGCCCGGGTCATCCGCGTGATGCCCAACACGCCGGCGCTCGTGGGGGAATCGGCGACGGCGTATGCGGCTGGGAAATCCGCGCGTCCCGCGGACAGCGCTCTCGCCCAAAAACTGTTCGCCGCGGTCGGCACGGCGTTGTCCGTGAAGGAAACGTTGCTGGACGCCGTTACCGGGTTAAGCGGCAGTGGGCCTGCCTATGTTTACCTATTCATCGAGGGGCTGAGCGATGGTGGCGTGGCGGCGGGTTTGCCGCGCGACGTGGCCACGCGGCTCGCGGCGCAAACCGTGTTGGGCGGCGCGAAGATGGTACTGGAGACCGGTCAACATCCCGGCGCCCTCAAGGACATGGTCACCAGTCCCGGCGGGACGACCATTGAAGGCTTGTACGAATTGGAGAAGGGTAAATTTCGCGGCACGCTCATGAGCGCCGTAAGGGCCGCGACCGAGAAATCCAAAAAGCTTGGACAAGGCTGAACCAGAACCCGCCATGATTGCCCCTGCCGAGCAGTTCTCCAATCGGGTAGAGAATTACCCTCGGTACCGGTCGGGTAATCCTGCCGAAATAATTGAATTCGCAACCTTTCGATTACGCGGGGCTGCCAGGTCGGCAGGTTTCTTCTTCCTTCGCGTCCGCGCCAGGACAGCCCAAGCCCGACGAAATGCTTGGCCGACACCGCCAGGCCTTTCACGCGCAGCAAATGGACGGCTGGGTGAATTTTGATTACGACACCCTTGTCTATTATGGCTGAAGGGGAGGACGGTTGGCGTTGGATTCTTCCTGGCTAAAAACGGTCGGCAATATTTCCATTGTGAGTTTTGTGGAAAGCCGGGAAACTCTCTGCCGTTGCCGCATGAACTTTCCGCCACCCTCTGACAAGCAGGCCCGTTTGTTTTGGACCGCCCTGACCGGGCTCGCCCTCGCCGTGATTGTAGTTTTGGTGGTGGCCCTGGTTTGGGGGCTCGGCCGCGTTTTGCATGTCTTTTCCCCGGTGATCTGGCCGCTGGCGGTGGCGGGCGTAGCGGCTTGTTTGCTGGATCCAGTCGTGGATTTTCTTGTGCGTAAACAGGTGCCACGCCTGCGAGCCATTCTCGTGGTGTTTGTTCTGGCGTTCGTGCTGGTGGTCGCGCTGTTCGCGAGTGTCGTGCCTCAGCTCGTTGTGGAATCGCGCGATCTGGCCACCACCACCAGTCAATTTGCCGCCCGGCTGCCCGCGCAGGCCGGGCAAATCGCCGACCACCCCCCCAAGTGGTTGCCGCAATCGATCGTGCCCTTGCTCCGTACGTACAGTGAGAACGCTCGATCTTTTGCAACCAACGCACCGCCGGCGCCGGTGATCGATGCCGATACACCGAATGCGGTGATGGTGCTCCCCGCCGCGCCGGGCCCGGCTTCGTTCAAACCGCTCGCGGATTACGCCACGATGCTGTTGCCCAAGTTTGGCCAGTGGTTGGCGCAAGTGCTGGGCTTCGTGGGCGCGCTGTTCAGTGTCATTGCGGGGCTGGCTCTCGTACCCATCTATGCGTTTTATTTCCTGCTGGAGAAGCACGGCATCAACCAGCAATGGCGTGATTATCTCCCCGTACAGGACTCAAAATTCAAGGACGAACTCGTGTTCCTCATCAACTCCATCAACGGCTATCTCGTGGCCTTTTTTCGGGGCCAGGTGCTGGTCGCGATGTGCGACGGCGTGCTTTATACCGTCGGCTTCGTTCTGATCGGCCTGCCCTATGCCATGTTGATCGGCGTCATGGCGACCTGTCTAACGATCATTCCCTTCCTCGGGGCCATCACGACGTGCATCGCCGCGCTGGTGATCGCCCTCGTCGCGTTCGGTGACTGGCAGCACCCAGCCTTGGTATTGGTCGTTTTCGCCGTGGTGCAATCGCTTGAAGGCTTGGTGATCCAACCGAAAATCATGGGTGAACGGGTCGGCTTGCATCCGGTAACCATCATCATCGCCTTGATGGTGGGGACGACCTTGCTGGGAGGGATTCTGGGCGGCATCCTCGCCATCCCGCTGGCGGCGGTATTGCGCGTAGTATTGGCCCGCTACGTCTGGCGCAAAACGGCAAAGGCCTGAAGATCGAACGCATGGCTTCAGTTCGTTCCTTGCAGTTGTTCCGGCTACGGGTTCGGGGAATTGAGGGATACCCGCACCGAATCCCGAGTCCAGCAGATGGAATGTTGGTGGTTCAAAAATCCGTGATTCGTCGCGCCAGAGCTGAGTCGCTGCGCATTTTTTGGTATTCACTCGGCGGCAACTGTTTTTCTCCGGTTCATTCATTGACTCTGAGGTTGCATTTGATAGATTCGCGCCTCGTTTTTGTGGTAACACCAAATTGAACCGACGGCATCCAAACTGAATCTGAATTTATGGCTAAATCATCCAAATCCAAGAAATACGTTTATACCTGGGGCAACAAGAAAGCGGACGGCGACGGCTCCATGAAACCGTTGCTCGGCGGCAAAGGCGCGAATCTCGCCGAAATGACGCGCATCGGCTTGCCAGTGCCCCCCGGTTTCACCATCACCACCGAGGTCTGCACTTATTTCTACGCGCACAAGCAGACTTATCCCAAGGAACTGGAAGGCCAAATGCAGGCCGGCATCGCCAACATGGAGAAAATCATGGGCTGCAAATTCGGCGACGCCAAAGGAATGCCGCTCCTGGTGGCGGTGCGCTCGGGCGCGCGCGATTCCATGCCGGGCATGATGGACACGATTTTGAACCTTGGCCTGAACGATCAAACCGTTCTCTCGCTCGCCGCCGCGACGAAAAATGAGCGGTTTGCGTGGGATTGTTATCGTCGGTTCATTCAAATGTATGGCGATGTCGTCCTCGGGTTGCAGAAGCGCGCCAACGAAGATCACGAGCCGTTTGAAACGGCTATTCACGAGTTCAAGCATGAGACCTATCACAAGGATATTGTCGACAGCGAACTCACGGCGGCGGACCAGGCGGAACTCGTGAAGCGTTTCAAAGCGCTGGTGAAAGAACGCACCGGCAAGAGTTTTCCAAATGACCCCTGGGAGCAACTGCGCGGCGCTGCGGGGGCGGTGTTCGGCTCCTGGATGAACGATCGGGCGACCGTTTATCGCCGCAAGTACAACATCCCGACCGAATGGGGAACGGCCGTCAATGTCCAGGCGATGGTTTACGGTAACACCGGCGCCACCTCCGGATCCGGGGTGGCGTTCACGCGCAATCCGGCCAACGGGACGAACGAATTTTATGGCGAATTTCTCATCAACGCGCAAGGCGAAGACGTCGTCGCTGGCGTGCGCACGCCGGAGCCGGTGTTGCAGTTAAAGGCACAAATGCCTAAATCCTACGCGGAGCTGATGAACGTCCGGAAGACCCTGGAAAAGCACTTCAAGGACGTGCAGGACATCGAGTTTACGATTCAGGAAGGCCGGCTGTTCATGCTCCAAACGCGCAACGGGAAGCGCACCGCCGCCGCCGCCCTCAAGTTCTCCATGGACATGGTGAAGGAAAAGTTGATTGATGCGGAAACCGCTGTCTTGCGGAATCCGGCCGACCAACTCGACCAGCTGCTCGCGCCAATTTTTGACCTGGCCGAAGCGAAGAAGGCCAAAGTCATCGCCACCGGCTTGCCCGCCGGCCCGGGCGCCGCGACCGGGAAAATTTATTTCAACGCCGACCGGGCGGTGACAGCCGCTGAAAAGGGCGAGAAAGTTTTGCTGGTCCGCATCGAGACCTCACCCGAAGACTTGCGCGGCATGATCGCCGCCGAAGGCATTCTCACGGCGCGCGGCGGGGTGAGCTCGCACGCGGCCCTCGTCGCCCGCCAAATGGGCAAGGTGTGCGTCTGCGGCGCGGCGTCGTTGCACGTGGATTACGACCAGAAGACCGTCACCGTGGATGGCCAGAGGTTTGCTGAAGGCGACTTCCTCTCGATTGACGGAACCGCGGGCACGGTCTACGCCGGTCAGATCAAGACGGCGCCGTCCGAGATCATTGCCGGACTCATCGGCGGCGATAAAGCCGCCCAAGCCACGGAAAAATTCAAGAGCTTCAATCAACTCATGAAGTGGTGCTCGCAGTTCAGCCGCCTCCAGGTCCGCACCAACGCCGACACGCCCGAGCAGGCGCAGAACGCGGTCGCGTTTGGCGCGACGGGTATCGGCCTGACGCGCACCGAGCACATGTTCTTCGAGGGCGACCGCATTGACGCGATGCGGGAGATGATTCTCGCGGACAATCTCGCCGCCCGGGAGGAAGCCTTGGCGAAGTTGCTCCCGTATCAACGGGCGGACTTCTTTGGCATCTTCAAGGCGCTGAAAGGATTTCCGGCCACGATTCGGTTCCTCGATCCGCCGTTGCACGAATTTCTACCGAACTCGAAAGAGTCGCAGATGGATCTCGCGCGGAAGCTCAATATTCCCGTCGAAAAAATCATGAACCGCGTGCATGAATTACACGAGTTCAACCCGATGCTCGGGTTCCGGGGCTGCCGGCTCGGGATCAAATTCCCGGAAATCACCCGGATGCAGGCGCGCGCGGTATTCGAAGCGGTGGCCGATGCCACCAAGCAGGGTATCAAGTGCAAACCTGAAATCATGATCCCGCTCGTCGGTTTCAAGAAGGAATTGGATTTGCAAGCTGCCATCGTTCACGAAACCGCGAAGCAAGTGCAGGCCGAAAAGAAAGTGAAGCTCACCTACAGCGTCGGCACGATGATCGAGGTTCCACGCGGCGCCTTGACCGCGGATGAAATCGCGGAGACGGCGGAGTTCTTCAGCTTCGGCACGAACGATCTCACGCAGACCACGATGGGCATGAGCCGCGACGATTCAGGTTCATTCCTCGGCGCCTATCAGGAATCCGAGATCATGAAGAAAAATCCGTTCGCCTCGATTGACCAGACCGGCGTGGGCCAACTCATGGAAATCGCCATTGCCAAGGGCAATAAAGCCCGTCCCGGCATCAAGCTCGGCATTTGTGGGGAACACGGCGGCGATCCCGACTCAGTCAAATTCTGCCATCGCATCGGTCTCACCTACGTGAGCTGCTCGCCGTTCCGCGTGCCGGTGGCGCGCCTTGCTGCGGCACAGGCGGCGATCGAAGAAAAGCGCAAAATGAAGGCTGCGAAGAAGTAATCAGGCGTAAGCATGCCGGCACCGTGCTGGCCCAAAGTTCAAGAGCCGCTCCAGAATTCTGGAGCGGCTTTTCATTGATCTGGCAGCGCCTTCGTGGACGGACCGACTGTCGGCGTGCCGATGGCTCCTGCCTACTGGTAACGGTAGAAAATCGGCATTCTACCGAGATGCAGAGTTTTCGAACTTAGCGGTTTGAGGATTCCCAATTAATTTCTCCCTTTTTTGGAGTGCTCCGAGCTGCTGCGAGCTACCGCCAAATTCAGGAAACCGTGGTCACAAGGCGGAACCCCTCAAGTTTCCTGCGACCTCATTGCTGCGGGCTCACCAACGTCAGGCCTGTGAACATTCAACTATATGCTCTGGTCCAGCGCATTCACAACCACTCGTCTATCTGCTAGTCCGCTCGGCTACAAACTGAATCGCACAAGCATGGCTGCTTGCCGAATGCGTGTGAAATCGCCTCAACCTGACGGGCCAATGCTTTTGAATCAGGGTTCGCACAATCAGACGTGTCCCATTCCGAGCTTCGGCGTGTCCAACTCCAAGGCGGACTCGTGGTTAGCCTTCTTTTCGCACGCGATCGGTCCGGGCGAAAAGCTCTCCCAATAACAAAATACATTGGATTAGATTGGGTTAGCGATTCCCGAGATTGAAGTCGCGCCCAGGATTAATCGTGGTCCGGTCGGCGAATGCGGTTTGGTGTGCGCACCCGATGTGGCAAACAACTTGCGCACCGCACGAATGACCAAAGTCAGGCCGGTTGGTCAGATTTGTCGGACAGAAATGTTGCATTCGCCGACCAAAACCGAAATGAATCTAAGGAGACGCTGAATAAAGCGATGTTTTCAATTTTCCCGGATTGCTGACGGCGCATGATGGTCAAGCGACCCGCGAAACTCGCCTGACGGCTTGGTTCGGCGTCGCAGTTCTGGTTCGGTGGCGGTCTTGAACCGCCG
>JANXWY010000361.1 GCA_025350905.1 Verrucomicrobiota bacterium | reverse complement strand
CGGCGGTTCAAGACCGCCACCGAACCAGAACTGCGACGCCGAACCAAGCCGTCAGGCGAGTTTCGCGGGTCGCTTGACCATCATGCGCCGTCAGCAATCCGGGAAAATTGAAAACATCGCTTTATTCAGCGTCTCCTTAGCCGTCCGCAGTCATCGTCCGCACCAATTTCCGCACCGGACCGACACGGCCGTGGAAGCCTTGATTCTGGCCGACTCGGCGCGCCGGCGCGCGGTGGTTCAGCCAAGGGCTTGAATGTTGACCTGCACTTGCATTTGGCGATCCGTGGTGCCCTTGTAATTGCCGGTCATCGGCGGCACATCGGCGTAATCGCGGCCCACGGCAATTTTCACATACGTCTCATCGGTCGGACGATTGTGCGTCGGGTCCAACCCGCGCCAGCCGACGCCGGGAATCAGAACTTCGACCCACGCATGCGTCGCACTGGCCGTTTCCGTCGCGAGATAACCACTGACGTAGAGCGCCGGAATCTTCAGCACGCGACACAGGCCAAGCATCACGTGGGCGAAATCCTGACAGACCCCGCGTTTCTCCCGGAGCACGTCGCGCATGTGAGTATGGACGCCCGTGGCATTCGGCACATACTGGAACTGGCCATGGATCAAGCCCATGATCGTCCGCGCCGCCTGCCAGGTGTCGGTCACACCGGCGGTCGCGTCCAGCGCGAGGCGCCAGGTTTCCGGGGATAAATCCACGAACCGACTTTCCTGCAGGAACTCGAAGATCCGCGCCTCCTGCGCCGCCTCGCCGATGCGCGCCAACGGCCACGGCGTGGCGGCGTCCGCCAGGACCGGTGGCGGCCGGGTCGTCACGCGCAGATGACTTTCCACCAGCAGCGAGCTGTGCGGTTCGGTGATTTCAAAATGGTGCACCACGTTGGAATGAAAATCGTGATGATGGCGCAACCGCGCCGCGGGCAGAATTTTCAGCAGAAAATAATCGACCGTCTGCCACGCGTCCGAAAACGGCTGCAGGCGAGCCTCGTTGAAACTGTCACGCACCGGCGAGGCATAATTATATTGGGTGCGATGGATGATTTCCCACTTCATGCAATTAAGACGAGCTGAACATCGAACAATGAACCTCGAACGCCCAACAACGAAAGACGCGCCGCGCGGGCCCTCGCTGATGAATCCCAGGGATCGTCGCCATGGTTGGGAACAAGCCGGCAGCGCCGCGGAGCGATTCTCCCTCTCCCCCGCGGAGGGGGAGAGGGCCGGGGTGAGGGGGAAAGGCCGCACGGCCATAGACCAAAGCCACGTTGCGTATCTCCACGCAACCCCTCACCCTGACCCTCTCCCCTTCCGAAAGGGAGAGGGAAGCGGATGCCGAAATGTCGTCTATCCCAAGCACCCGGCAAAAATCGTCGGCTTTGGGGTGTGCAATGGGAGCAGGCTTCCATTTTTTCAAGCCTCCGTGACATCCACCGAAACCTTCACCGCATGCTCGCCCCCGCCCGTCAGAATTCCGGCCACCGGACTCACGTCGCCAAAATCCCGGCCATAGGCCACCGTGATGTGTTCCGCGGCCGGCCGGACATTGTTGGTCGGATCGAAATCAACCCAGCCGGCGCCGGGACAGAAGATCGCGAACCATGCGTGCGACGCATCCGCGCCGACGCGACGCGGCTGGCCGGCCGGCGGATGCGTGCGCAGGTAACCGCTCACATAACGCGCCGGCAGACCGAGGGAACGGAGGCAGGCGAGACCGAGGTGGGCAAAGTCCTGACAGACCCCGCGGCGCTTCTCCCAGACCTCTTCGAGCGGCGTCGCCACGGTGGTGGCTTTGGGGTCGAATTTGAAATCCGTAAAGAGGCGCCGCGTCAGCTCGCGCGCGCCCGCCAGAAGCGGCGTGTCCTTCGCAAAACTTTCACGCGCGTAATCGGCCAACGCAAACGCGGCGCGCACCTGGGGCGAGTCAAAAACGAATTGGTACGGTTCAATGACCTCCGGCGAGACCGGATCGCGAAACAGCCGCGCGACTTCCTCCCAGGCGGGCGACGTTTCCACCGCCACCGGTGGTTCCGCGCGCAGGCTCACGCGGCTGTGGGTCACGATTTCCAGGCGCGCGTGAACTTCCTGGATGCTGAACAGACAGAGCTGGTTGCCGAAATAATCCGGGCGCGTCTGACGCAAGGTGGGTTCCGGGGAAATCTCCAGGTTGAAATCGGTGCACGATTGCGTGGCGGTCCCGCGGGGGGCCAGCCGGGCGACGTGCTGCGAGACCGACACCGGCGCGGCATATTCGTAAAGCGTGCGATGGCGAATGTGGTAAGTCATGCCAGTAGCTCCCGGCCGGTGCGCGAAATGGTGGAGTGAGCGAAGTAACTCGCGGCGATGGCATCGGACAGCCGCGGCAAATCGCGCAGCGTTTGCCGGATGGCGGCGTTTACGTCCGTCTCCGGCCAGGCTTCCGGTTTGTTCGCCAGCTCGCGAGCGTCCGTTCGATTCAGCCGGGCCGCGCATTCCTGCAAAATATTTTTCCCCACGTCCGCCGCCGATTCGCGTTCCGGGGGTAGGTGGCGAAAATGCTTTGCCAGCTGATTGATTTGAAACAGGACCGAGCGCGGGTTTTTGTCGTCGAGCAGCACGAGGTCGAACACCGCCGGCGCGTGCGGGAGCAAATTGTAGCGCGAGCGGAACGTAATCGAGTTGTCCACCACTTCCAGGATGGCCTCGAGGACGCTGGGGTTCTCCGATTCCGGCCACCGCAAGGTGGCGTCGAGCAGCGTGCCCAGATAGACCGCTCGTTCCAGGCGCAATCCCATGTCGAGAAACCGCCAGGCCTGGGCGCGAGTCATGTTTTCGCGGGCCAGACCGTGAAACGCCGCGAGCCCCAGCAAAGTTTGACTCAACACGCCGACGGCCTCGCCCGCGAGCATCACCGGACCCGTCGGCGGCGTGGCCAGCCGGTCGTTGAGCTGGCTCAACACGCGCCACATGTCGTTGGAGGTGCGGTCGCGCACGAGCATGGCCAGGCGATGTAAATGGTCGACGATCTGCCGCAAACTGCCCGGGCGCGCCGGATCAAAAATCGCCGCCAGCAGTTCGGCCTCGAACGCTTCCGAGTTCTGCTGCAACTCGGGTTTGTCCAGAATGCCCGGTAACTGGCCCTGGGTCTGGAGCGTCTGCAGCAGCGGCACAATCAACGGCATCGCGCCGCCGGCGCGCTCGGGATTGAAACGCTGAAGCGAGGTCCGCAGCAGGCGGGCGGTGGCATCGGCGCGCTCCGAATACCGGCCGAGCCAGAAGAAATTGTCCGCGAGGCGGGACGGCAAATTGTTTCCCGTCCGCCGCAGTTCGACATTTTTCCCCGGCGCATGCAGCAACGTGTCTTCCTCGACCGGCGTGGGGGAAGTGATCCACGTGTCTTTGCTGCTGCCGCCCCGTTGCATGGAGAGGAAGCGCCCGCCGCCGTCGGGCGAGACCCGCGTCAATCCACCAGGCATCACCCGATAGCCCTCGCCCGTCGCGACAAGAAATACCCGCAACCCCACCGGTCGCGGCACCAGGCCGCGGCCGTCCCACGACGGCGCGGTGGACAGCTCCACCCGTTCCTGGGCGACGAACAAATCCGGATCAAATTCGATGTGGCGTTTCAGCGCGTCGCGCTCCGGGGCACTCAACGGTTTTTCCGGATCGGGCGCGCGCGCGTGTGTGCGGAAGGCGGGTTTGACGACGAGGTCCGCGAGGCGTTCCAGGACGTATTTCCGCGCCGGTTCCTGCCCGCACCACCACGTGGCGACGGACGGCAATTTCAACTTTTCGCCGAGCAAATGTTTGCACAACCCCGGCAGGAAGGACATGAAGGCCGGACTTTCGACCAGGCCGCAACCGAGCGCATTGGCGACGGTCACATTACCCGCCCGGACGGCTTCCACCAGCCCGGGCACGCCGAGGATCGAGTCATTGCGCAACTCCAGCGGATCGCAAAAATCATCGTCCACCCGGCGCAGCATGACATCCACACGCTCGAGCCCGCTCAGGGTTTTCAGGAAGACGTGGTTGTCGCGCACCGTGAGGTCCTGCCCTTCGACCAGCATGTAGCCGAGGTAGCGCGCGAGATACGCCTGCTCGAAATAGGTTTCATTGTGCGGCCCGGGCGTGAGCATCACGATCCGCGCCTTGTCCTGCGGGCGCGGCGCGAGTTGAATCAGCGAAGTCTGCACGTCGCGGAAAAATCCGGCGAGGCGATGAACATGATTGTCGCGGAACGGCTCGGGGAGGATGCGCGACGTCGCCAGGCGATTCGCCAGCGCGTAACCCGCGCCCGTGGGAATCTGGGTGCGGTCGGAAACGACCCACCAACGGCCGTCGGGCGACCGCGCCAGATCGGCGGCGTAGAAATGCAGGAACGTGTCCCGCAACACGCGGACGCCGTGACAGGGACGCAAGAAGTCCGGCTGCCCGAAAACCATCGCCGGCGAAAGCCAGCGGGAGCGAATGAGCTCCTGCGCGCCGTAGCAATCCACGAGAATTTTGTTGAGCAACGTGGCCCGCTGAATTAATCCCGCCTCGAGCTCCTGCCATTCTGCCGGGGCGATAATGAACGGGATGGGGTCCAGTTGCCAGGGCCGCTCCATGCCGCGCGGGTCGCCATAAACGTTGTAGGTGATGCCTTGCTCGTGGACGAGCCGCTGGCAGGTATCGGACCGCCGGCGCAGCTCCGGCACCTTGAATTCTTCCAGTGCCCCCAGCAGCGGCGCATAATGCGGGCGCGGCTCGCCGCTGACCGTCAGCAGTTCGTCGAACGGCGCCGCGTTGGGCTCGTAACCGGACAATAAGCTGGCCGGCGCCGGCGCGGGCTTTCCGGCCGTGTGCGTTTCCCCCGGCGCCGCTTGGGATTGAGATTGGGATTGCAACATGGGGGGCTGAGCGCGGGTTCGTTCTGAGTCGTCCGCGTCAGACATTGCGCAAATCCAGGGTGAAGGGAAAGTCCCGGTTCGGAATTTCCGGCGGCGGCGTGAACTTGCCTTGCTGGTGGCCATGCCGGAAAAAGCGGCCGAGGCGCCGGCTCTCGGCTTCGTAACTGTTCACCGGAAACGTCTCGGGGCTCAGCCCGCCGGGATGCGCGACGTGATAGGTGCAGCCGCCGAGCGAACGCTGGTTCCACTGATCGTAAAGATCGAACCGCAGCGGCGCGTGCGACGGAATCGTGGGTTGCAAACAGGTCGGCGGCTGCCAGGCGCGATAGCGGACCCCGGCCACGCCTTCGCCGTTGGTGCCGGTGGGGTGCAACGGCACGCGATGACCGTTGCAGGTAATGGCAAAGCGATCGCCGGTCAGGCCGCGGGCTTTGATCTGCAAGCGTTCGAGCGAGCTGTCCACGTACCGCACCGTGCCGCCGCCGCCGGGTTCTTCGCCAAGGAC
>JANXWY010000360.1 GCA_025350905.1 Verrucomicrobiota bacterium | reverse complement strand
GTCATTGACCAACGCCACGTTCCGCATCCCCACGCAACCCCTCGCCCTGACCCGCTCCCCTTCCGAAGGGGAGCGGGAAACGGACACCGAAATGTAGTCTATCCCACGCACTTGACAGTAACTCAGCTCGCCCGGACATCGTTGCCATGGCGAAAGCGTTTGTGGGAATCTTTGCGGCGGTGGCGACACGAATCGCGCAGTCAGTCGGCGTTTCGTTTTTGGATTTTCTTCTCGCCGGTTTCCGTTCATCTTGGCCGGAATGAAAGCAGTCATTCTGGCGGCCGGCAAAGGCACACGCATGAAGGAGCTCACCCACGCGGTGCCCAAGCCCATGCTCCCCGTGCAGGGCAAGCCCATCCTGGAACACATTCTGTGCGGGCTCATTTCCGCCGGCGTGCATGAGGTATTCATCGTCACGGGCTGGAAGGCAGAGATCATTGAAAACCATTTCGGCGACGGCGCCAAATGGGGCGTGCGCATTTCCTACGGCCGTCAAATTATCCAGGACGGCACGGGCAAGGCACCGGAACTCGCGAAACCGTTCCTGGGCCCGTCTTCGTTCTTTCTCACGTACGGCGACATTCTCGTGCAACCAGAAACGTATCAACAAATGGTGCATCGTTTTCAGGAGGGCTATTATTCCGGCGTCATCACCGTTACGCCCGGGGAAGATGTGACGCAGGGGGGATTGAATTTTTTCGACGAACAGTTTTGCCTGCGTCGCCTCGTGGAAAAGCCATCCGCCGCCCAACTCGAGGAGCTCCGCCGCACGGGCTGGCTCCCGCCCGGGGCCACGGCCTGGTACAATGCCGGCATCTACATCTTTAGGCCGTCGCTCTTCGAGTTCACGGCAAAGCTCGAGAAATCTCCGCGTGGTGAATACGAACTCACCGATGCCATCAGCGCCTTGATCGCCACCAAGCACACGCTGGCCGGCTTAAAAATTCAAGGCCGCTGGGTCGACGTCCGCGACCCGGAGGTGCTCGCGGCGCTGGAAAAATCCGGAGCTTAAACACATGACGGACCTCGAATGGCCGGACCATCATCACGTCAACGCGACGACCGGATGGTTGATGCTCGGCAACGTGGTCGAGGCGCGGGCCGAGTTTGAAAAGCTTTCCACCCGGAGCCGACAGCGGCCGCAGGTGTTGGGGGTCGAATGGAGTCTGCTGTCCGGCGAACATCGCTGGGCGGAAGCAGTGGTGGTCGCCGAAGCCCAACTGACCGTCCTTCCCAACCATCCCGAGCCGTGGGTTCACCGGTCATTCGCGCTGCACGAACTTCGCCGCACCCGCGAGGCCTTCGATTTATTGCGGCCGGCGGCGGGACGTTTCCCCCAGGACAGCACCATTGCCTACAATCTCGCCTGCTACGCGAGCCAATTGGGCGATCTGCCCGGTGCGCGCCGTTGGTTCGAGATCGTCCTCGCTTGCGGAACGAGCCCGGCGGAAAAACTCCAGCGCCTGCGCGCGGCCTTGGGAGATAACGATCTGCAACCGCTCTGGCCGGAATTTCGTCAACAGGTGGAGAAGATTTCCGAGGATCCTGGTGCTTGAGTCCGCACTCGGCTTCCGCAGTCGCGACTGAGTCGCCGCTCTGCCATGGAGTGGCGTTCACTTCTTATTTACAAACGGCGCAGACCCGTTCCCATCCATTGAGAGGCCGGCCAGACCATCCGACCATTCATTTGCGAGGACTCAGGAGATCGGCAACGTGGCCCCGACTTCGCTTGCAGCGGTGGCGGCAAAGGCCCCACCCAACGTGACGCTGACGCGCGCCGATGGCGCGGGCCAGCAACTGAGCCGGCCGAGCACCGTATGGCTTCGTCAGTTGTCATTTCGCAATGGATTCGAAGGCTGGAGCGGCCGGCTGGTTTTCACCGGCGCAAAGATATTTCGCATAATTCTGCTTTTTGCTTCGCCGAATGGTGGGGAGAAGTTACGCTCGCACCAAGACAAACGACCAACGACTGACGGGTTATGGCTAAAGAACAAAAATCCACCAGCGTCACTCCCGCTTCGACGGAAGCAGCCAAGGCGGATACCAAGCTACGCCCCGCCACCCAACCTCGATCTGCTGGAACCGCGGCGGCCGCGAACTCAACAACCCCGGAAGGTCGGCCGAAGACTCCGCCATTACCTCGCGAAACCCTGGCAACACCCGAGACCGGGACCGAAGCAAAAATTACAATCGAAGCCGCTTCAGCTCCCATTCAACCCGCGCCGCCGCTACCTTTCGGAACGCAAATCGTGCTGCCAGTCGAGTTGGAAAAATTGCTTCGCGACGACAAGCCAGTCGCTACTGCTCAGGCCCAGGATCCGGGAGTCGCGCCCGCACCCAAGCCGCAACTGCTGCCGGAATCCAGAATTGAACCCGCCGCCCTCAAGCCAGCACTCCCACCGGAGACAAAGCGTGAAAATCTCCCTCCCGAGACTTCTATTCCAGTTCGCCCGCAGCCGCTCCGCCCGAAGGGTGTTTCCCCACAACCTGAACCGGTCTCGCTGACCTATCCAACCCAGATCGCGGTGGCAGCCCCCCCGATGCAAGGCGGGGGCGCGCCCGAGCAAATGGCGCCAGCTTCGCCACTCAAACCTAAAGCCCCGCCGGCGCAACCCGCCCGGTCGCAGGTGGTCGGTTCCGGCATTAAGCCGGTCGACAAACCGGTGACGCTAATCCGTCCGGCTTCGCAACCGAAGCAGTCCAAAGCTGATTTGAGTTCCAAGGACACGGAAAGCCGCGTGGTGCCGAGTCAACAAGACGAGGTCGTTGCGCCCGCCGCACCGGAAGCTACGCCGCCGCCTTCACGAACCGCTGTCCACCCGATGTACATCGTGATGATCACTCCGGAGTTGGCCCCGGTCGCCAAAGTGGGCGGCTTGGGCGACGTCGTCTATGGCCTGGCCCGGGAAATGGAGTTCCGCGGAAATTCGGTCGAAATCATTCTTCCCAAATATAGCCACATGCGGTACGACCACATTTGGGGTTTGACCAAGGTGTACGAGGATTTATGGGTGCCGTGGTACGGCGGAGCCATCCACACTTCCGTGTGGTTCGGGTTTGTTCATGGTCGGAAGTGTTTCTTTATCGAGCCGCATTCCCCCGACAATTTTTTCAATCGCGGCGCTTATTACGGCCAGCCGGACGATGTGATGCGGTATGCGTTTTTCTGCCGGGCCGCGCTGGAGTTCATGCTCAAGACCAACAAGCATCCGGAGGTCATCCACTGCCACGACTGGCAGACGGCGTTGGTGCCGGTGCTGCTGTACGAGATGTATCAAGCCCTGGGTTTGCGCCATTCGCGCGTGTGTTTCACGATTCACAACTTCCGGCATCAAGGCGTGACCGGCGGTCAGGTGCTGCCGGCCACCGGCTTGAACCGCCCGGAATATTTCTTCCATTACGACCGGCTGCGAGACAACAAGAATGCCGGGGCCCTCAACCTGATGAAAGCCGGGATCGTTTACTCAAATTTTACCACGACGGTTTCGCCCCGCCATGCCTGGGAGGCCAAGGACGCCGGGCAGGGCGATGGTCTCGAACCGACGTTGCACACGCATCACTCCAAGTTCGGCGGGGTGCTCAACGGCGTGGATTACGATCAATTCAATCCCGAAACCGACCCGTACATCCCGGTGCATTTCAACGCCCAGACCATCGAAAAGAAATATGAGAACAAGCAGGCGCTACGCAACCGGTTCTGGCTGGCCGACAATGAAAAGCCCATCCTCGCTTTCATCGGCCGACTCGATCAGCAGAAAGGTCTCGAACTGGTGCGGCATGCCATCGGCTATGCGCTGAACCACCGCGCTCAATTCGTCCTGTTGGGCAGCAGCCCGGAGCGCGCGATAAACGACCATTTTCTGGGCCTGAAACACCAATTGAACAACCACCCGGACTGCCATCTCGAAATCGGTTACCACGAGGAGCTCGCTCATCTCATCTACGCCGGCGCGGATATGTTGGTCGTCCCCAGCCGCTATGAACCGTGCGGTTTGACGCAATTGATCGCCCTTCGCTATGGCACCGTGCCCATTGTCCGCGCGGTGGGCGGCCTGGCGGACACCGTCTTCGACAAGGATTATTCGTCCCGGCCGCTGTCAGAACGCAACGGCTATGTCTTCGAGCACGCCGATAACCCGGGCCTCGAGTCCGCCCTGCATCGCGCCCTCGGCTGCTATTACGAATTTCCCAACCATTGGCGGGATCTGATGCTCAACGGTCTGCGCTCGGACTATTCGTGGAATCATCCCGGACAGCATTACTTGAACATCTACGATTACATTCGCGATAAATAGTCGACCACTCTCAAAAAATCATGATTGTCACACGCAAAGAACTCGATGACCTGCTGGGTGGTCGGCAGGGACAGCCGCACGCGGTATTGGGGATGCACCCTATCACGCACAATGGTCAGCGTGGCTTGGTTGTCCGCGCCTTGATTCAAGATGCCAAGACCTGCGCCGTGGTGGATGGCCGGACGGAGCCGGAAAAACGTCAGGCCATGGAAAAACTGGATCCGGCCGGGTTTTTCGAGACGTTCATCCCCGAGGCCACCGAGGTTTTTCGCTATCGCCTTCGGGTGGAGAAAGGCAATGGCGAGATCCGCCAGTTCTTCGATCCTTATGGTTTCCTGCCCACCTTGAGCCAACAGGATCAGTATCTGATCAACGAAGGCACCGAGCATCGCGTTTACCAGAAACTCGGCGCGCACTTGCGGGAACTGGACGGCGTGCGCGGCGTCTCGTTCGCCGTCTGGGCGCCCAACGCCAGCCGCGTCTCTGTTGTGGGCGATTTCAACCGTTGGGATGGGCGGTATTTTCCGATGCGCGCGCTCGGCAATTCCGGCATCTGGGAAATTTTTATCCCCGGCTTGGAGGAAGGACTGCTCTACAAATACGAGATCGTCCCCCGCCAGGGCGCGATGCGGTTGAAGACGGATCCGTACGGTTCGTACTTCGAAGGCCCGCCCAACAACGCCTCGGTCGTTTGGGATGTGGACCAATACCAATGGCACGATGCGGTCTGGATGGAGCAGCGCGCGCGCACCGATTGGTTGAAAGCGCCAGTGCAGGTTTACGAAGTCCACCTCGGCTCGTGGCGCCGCAACCTGGAAGATGGCAACCGGCCGTTTACCTATCGGGAGCTGGCCAAGGAACTGGTCACTTACGTCAAGGCGATGGGCTTCACGCATGTGGAATTCATGCCGCTTTCGGAATACCCGTTCGAAGGTTCGTGGGGTTACCAGGTCACGGGCTTCTACGCCCCGACCCACCGCTACGGTACGCCGCAGGATTTCATGTTCATGGTGGATGTCATGCACCAGAATGGGATCGGCGTCATTCTCGACTGGGTGCCGGCCCATTTCCCCAAGGACTTTTTTGCGCTCGCCCATTTCGACGGCACCCACTTGTACGAACATGCCGACCCGCGCCAGGGTGAACATCAGGATTGGGGGACGTTAATCTTCAATTACAGCCGTCCCGAGGTGCGCTGCTTCCTGCTCGGCAGCGCTCTTACGTGGCTGGATCGCTATCACATTGACGGCCTGCGCGTGGACGCCGTCGCCTCGATGCTCTATCTCGATTACTCGCGCAAGGAAGGGCAATGGATTCCCAACAAGCACGGCGGGCGCGAGAACATTGAGGCGATGGATTTTCTCCGCTATGCCAATGACACCGTGCATCAATATTTTCCCGGCGTACTCATGATTGCCGAGGAGTCCACCGCATGGGGCGGCGTCACCAAACCGGTTAAGGACCACGGCCTCGGTTTCGACCTCAAGTGGAACATGGGCTGGATGCACGACACCTTGGAGTATTTCAAAAAGGATCCCATTCACCGAAAGTTTCACCAGAATCAGCTCACGTTCGGCATGATCTATCAGAACACGGAACGTTTCATGATGGCGTTCTCCCATGATGAAGTCGTGCATGGAAAAGGCTCGATGCTGCTGAAGATGGCGGCGGAACACATCCCCGACAAAGCCCGACAGTTGCGCGCCCTCTACGGCTGGATGTGGGGTTGGCCGGGCAAGAAGACACTGTTCATGGGCGGCGAGTTCGCCCAAGCCGCCGAATGGCGCTACGACAAGAGCCTCGACTGGCATCTCCTCCAGTACCTCGATCACGAAGGCGTTCGCCTGCTCGTCGCCGACCTGAACCAAATCTACCTCCAGCACAAATTCCTGCCGGCGTCGGACTACGATTACCAAAGTTTCCAGTGGATCAACAACCATGACGGCAACAACAGTGTCATCAGCTTTGTGCGGCACGGCACCCAACTCGACGAAATCTTGCTCGTGGTGGCCAACATGACTCCCGTGCCCCGCCCTAACCATCGGGTCGGCGTGCCGCAGGCAGGACTTTGGGTGGAAATTCTCAACACCAATGGTAAACGGTACGGCGGCGATGGGGCGGGTCATGCCGAACCCGTGAAGACCAGCCCGATCAAGTGGGACGATCGGCTCCACTCCGTCGAGCTCACGCTTCCGGGTATGAGCACAATGTTTTTTCGCTTCCGGTCGTTGCCGGCGGCGCCGGAGTCAGCGCTCGCCGCCGCGGCCCCGGTCAAGAAATGAAGCCCGCCAACTGACTAGGCCACATACGTCGGCTCAAACACCGGGCCGAAGCCATGCTGGCGCAGCAACTCCATAAACTTCGCGATGCCGCGCTTCTCATCTGCGCCGAGGTGATAATGCAAGTGCCAGCCGAGGTAATCTTTGCGGAAATCTTCCGTGTATTCCGTCCGGCTATGGATGATGTGATCGAGCGTGTCCATACCGAAATCTTTTGCTTCGCGCAACTGACGCCGCAATTCCCGGTTCTCGATGCCTCGCCGCAGCGCCCACACGGCAAACACGAACGGTAGCGCCGTCAGTTCATACCATGCGGTGCCCAGATCAAAAATCTCATGCGGGTGCGGCGCCAAGGCGAAATCCAGTGCCGCGTCGCCGATGAGCAGGACAAAATCTTTTTCCTTGGCCGCTAGGTAGTTTTCCAGCGGCTTGAACTCCGGTTTCAGTCCGCGTTCCGCCAGCAGCACCTTCAGCAACAGCACACTCGTGAGCGAAGCCGGGTCGCAGAAAACTTCACGCACGACTTCCAGGGGCCGGCGGTGCGCGAGAAAAACGCTCTGCACTTCGCCCAGCGACGCGACCGCGACACCGTCGAGAATATCGTAGCGGTCGTTCAACAGCGGTTCGACCACGCTGACCAGCGCGGCCTCGAGCTCATCGCCGCGCAGCATTTCGGCCAACCGGGCCGGCGTGGCGTAACTGACTTGCTCTTCCAGCCCCCGCGTCAGCGGCACCGTGTTAAGGGCCTTCACCGACCCGACCCGAAAGGGCGCGAGCGATTGTTCCAACCCGAATTCGCGCTCGCGATTCACGGTGATCTGCTCGCGTGCCAACCGCTTGGCAATGAGTTCCGCCGATTCCGGCGCCGCCATCTGGAGTTTTGGGATTGAGTCAGACATTAACCGGCGAAGGGTTAGCAGGCCGCGACTCAGATTTCAATGACGGTAATTTCCGGGCGGCAACGAAAGCGGATAGGCCACAGAAACCACCCGATCCCTGAGCCGACGTAGAGCGGGCCGCAAGGTGTTTGAAACAGTCCTAAGTCGTACTCGTCCACGCCAAACGGAACTACCACCGGGCCATAAAACGGAATCCGCACTTGGCCGCCATGCGAATGGCCCGCCAGCAAAACGTCATAGCTATTTTCGCCGAGTTGCTTGACCCACGCCGGATAGTGCATGAGAAAAATATTCTTCACTCCGGGTTTGGCTGGTATCGGAGCTTGGCTCGCACTCACACAGCTGGCCCCGATTACATTGACCTTGCCGTCCGGAGTCAGAACTTGCTGGTCGAGCAGCCAACCCCCACCCGTAGCCGCAAAACTTTGTTTGATGCCGTCAAATGAAACCTTGCTCCAGTAATCATGATTTCCAGGTACGCCATACAGCGGCGACTTGATCCCGGAAAGGATCTCCAATGCTTGAGGCAGATGTATTCCATCCTCAATCAGGTCGCCCGTGAAGCAGACGAAGTCGGGCGAAAGCGAGTTGATGGCCCTCACCACGGATTCACCATAGGCGCGGTCTCCTTTGTGATGCAGATCGGTAAAATGAACGAAGCGGTGTGAAGGTTTCGCCGCTGTCAATCGAAGTCGTTGCACTTTCAACCAACCGGGCTCCAGCCACCGGGCTTCGGCGTACAATCCACAGGGGGCCAAAAGCAGCCCGGCGAGAATAAAGCGCCGCCGAGTGACTTTGCTGACTTTCATCGAACTCCAAGTTAAGTCGGCACTGCGCCGGCCGCAAGAATGAGCGGCCAGACTACTTTAGCTTCTCAGGATTCAACGACATCAAGTCCTTGGGCAGAAAGACGCCGTTCTTGCGTATGAGTTCGCCATCAAACCAGATTTCGCCGCCGCCCCATTCCTTGCGCTGGATCAGCACCATGTCCCAATGCACCGCGCTGCGATTCCCGTTGTCGCACGTTTCGTAAGCTTGCCCCGGCGTGAAGTGCAGGGACCCGGCGATCTTTTCGTCGAACAGAATGTCGCACATCGGATTCAGGATGTAAGGATTGAAGCCGAGCGAAAATTCGCCGATGTAACGCGCGCCGGCATCCGTATCGAGAATTTCGTTCAAGCGCTTCGTGTTGTTGCTGGTGGCCTTGATGACCTTGCCGGCTTTGAATTCCAGTCGCACGTTCTCGAACTTCGTGCCCGAATAAATCGTCGGCGTGTTGAATTGGATGACGCCATTCACGGAATCCTTCACCGGGCAGGAGAATACTTCGCCGTCGGGGATGTTGCGATCGCCCTTGCACATCTGCGCGCCGATGCCCTTGATGCTGAACGTGAGGTCCGTGCCGGGGGATTTGAGGTGGACCCGGTTGGCCTTCTGCATCCGGCGTTGCAGCGGCGCCATGGCACGCGCCATTTTGCGGTAATCCATTGTGCACACTTCGAAGTAAAGATTCTCGAACGCTTCGGTGCTCATGCCCGCGCCCTGGGCCATGCTCGGCGACGGCCAGCGCAGGACGCACCAGCGGGTCTGATTAACGCGCTGGTCGAGCACGGGACGGAGGATGCGCGAATAAAGCGCCATGCGGTCGGCCGGCACGTCCGAGTTTTCGCTCGTGTTGTCCGCCCCGCGAATGGCGATGTACACCTGCATCTTTTTCATGCGCGCCAGGTCGAGGTCGCGGAGGAGCAGGGCGTGTTGCTCGTTCGTGCCGCGGAGGACTTCGCGCGAAACGCGGCTGTGCCGGACATCAATCAACGGCGTACCGCCGGCCGCACGCACGGCGCGGATCAATTCGACGGCCATTTCATCCGGCACATCCGTGAGGTCGAGCAACACGCGGTCGCCCTTTTGGACGCGGGTGGAGTAGGTCACGAGCAGAGCGGCTAGTTTCAGGTAACGCGGATCAGTCATAAGGCCAGTAGCGTAAAAAGTTTTGGCGCGATGTCCAGCCGCCGTTCACGGCCCGACATGTTCGTTTGAACGGCGGGACAAATCGCTCTTGCCAAGCGTGCGGCAAAAAGATTAAATGAATCCCTCGACTGGTTGGCTGGATAGCTCAGTTGGTAGAGCAGAGGACTGAAAATCCTTGTGTCGCCAGTTCAATTCTGGCTCCAGCCACCACTTCTAGCCGATCGCATCGAGCCTTCTGTGGGTTTTCCGAAAAGTCCTGTTGGGTAGGGAAATGCCCTGGTGCTGCATTCGGTGCTTCGCCCGCTTCGGCGTGAAAAAAGCCTATTCTATGTTAAGGGCAATCAACCGCATGTCAGGAAATCCAACTGTTTCAGAATCCTCCTATCGAACCAAAAAAAACGGATGTGAGCCATCGTACTTCCGCCGAGCACTGCTTTTTCTTCTTCTCATTTCAACGTGAGAACCCAGATCGGCTTTCCGCCGTCCTGAGTCTGGTGGACAGCAACGGGCATAACAGCGAGCCCCTTATTCTCTTCAGCGCGAATCAATTTCTTCAACAGCTTCTCCAATGAATCGGCATCCAAACCTGCCGTCCTCGCTTCCTTTACGAGTGCACTGCTGAACTGGTCGTAACTCATTCGCCAGTTCTTGGGGCTACCCAACTGCACATCGAGAGTTTTCTTATCCAACCCACGGGAAAGCTTGTCGCGGTAGTAGTCCTTCGTCCCAACTTTGGTAACTGGTGCTCCATTTGTGTAGCCGACCACAAGCACCTCGCCGCTTTGTCCTCCGCAGCAAGCGAAGCATGCGGAAAAAATACTACTCAGCACAAAACTGGTGACGTGGAGGCGCATATTGATTTCTACTTTTATTCAACGACGGCTCGTTCGTATATTGAAATTCGTCCCCAGCCAAAATTGGAATTTGCAAGCCATTCATAAACAGCCATTCATAAACAGCAAACCCGCACCTTGATATGCGACTGGCGATTCGTTTATTGGCATCTGACGCCAAGCTGGCCTAGCAGCCTGTCGGACTTAGAAAACCCGACGCCCACAAATGCCGCACAAACGATTTTGATTTTTCGCGAGAGTGTTTTAATGGTCTAAAAAACTCCGTTTTGTGTGAAAAACGCCTAAGTCCGACAGGCTGCTAGTCCATCGGATTGCATGCGGCGACTTTAGGTCGGGTCATACGGAGGCGTCAATGGCAGAAGGTTCGACTGGCTGTGGGCCCTGACACGCCCAGCCCGTGACGGATCGCAAATCTTCCATCACAAACTGCAAGCGATCGACTCCGGGTCGCCGGTTGCCAGTCATTAGTAGTAAGCTGTGAGTTGCATTTGGAAAAGAAAAGTTGGCGTACGATCGCGTGGAGGAGTAAACTTTCTCCCGCCACAATGGCCGCAGGCTTTCAGCGGACCTTTCCGGTTCACGAGGCATTTCAGCGGTCGTCGCGGCAGCTACAAGGCGCGGGTGTGATGCCCGCGCCGTATTATTTTCCCGGGGCGAAATCCCGGCCGGAGAGGCGGTGGCATCCGGCGACGGCGGTGCGGGAGGGACGCAGGGACTGTGATCAACTCAGACCAGGGCGCCATGTTCGTATGCGGCGGCCTCAGCCAATCACCTTGAACGAACAACCGGAGACTTTCGACGTTTCGCCGCCTCATCGACTTCGCTCAATTTGAACCGCACGTATCTTCCAATCCGGACGTGTGGGAAGGTTCCTTTTTTCATCCAGTTATCCAGGGTGCGCGGGCTGATCTTGAGCTGCTCCACTGCCTCCGCTGAACGCGCCGCACACGGCAAGTTGAGGTGTTCGCGCAGGAGAAGGTGCGTCAGTGCATCGATAGTATCATGGTCGGATGGGCCTGCCGTAGCAGGTCGAGCGACACGCGGTGAGTTGAGGCCGACAACCTACGAGGCGGTCAACTTGGGCTGGCCACACCGTCGATTTTGGGTTCAGCCGCACCGCAGCGTGTCCAAATCTGCTGCGGGCATTTTGTCTTGATCCGAAACAAAATCACGCCGGCAGGGGGGACTCGGTGCGACCGACAATTCGAAAGTGCTCAGGGTGCAGACAGAAATAGCCAGAACTAAAGCCTTTGGCAAATTTGCACTGAAAAGCCTGTTTAGTCAGGCAGAGAGCGACGCTGCTAATTCCGCTTCGCTCCGCCCGACAATCCATATCCGCGGTTGGTTCTTGTGTCATCTTAGACTCACTTGTTGAATACGACATACGTCCTTTTTGTAGATTCCACTTCCTCCTCCGAACAAAAAAGCAATTCACCTGCCACGCGACACCAGCACGAGTATTAGCAACGGTTAGGTTGCGCTTGTCAGGCTGCCGTTTGACTGCCGCCAATTGGGCGGGGAGTGCGTGCCAGTGAGTGAGTCCTCGCGGGAACGAAACACAAAAGCGAGAAAGTCTGATTTAGAACTTGTCCGGGCAGGTTCAACCCCGGGGAAGTCCCCCGAGCGGGGGGGACGAGGTCGCAAGTCTTCGCCGGCCGAGCTCCGACTTGAGGGCCCGCAACGGTCAGCCGGCACGTTTTGCACTCCGGCGTCTCCATCGGCTGACGGCGATCAGGCTCAGACCCAGCAGGGCGACAAGAAACAATGCGGCACGTCCAAACCCAATGAAACACGCCACTGCCAAAGCCCCAAAAATAAGGGGTGCCGCCAATCGGTGTCTGAACTTGGGCGAATCGGGATAAAAGTGCCGCGCGATGGGCGTCGCCAAACCCAGCGCAAACAAGCAAGCGATCAGCATAAAAGTCCATCCGAGTATTTGGTAGAAATTTGCGTTCACCCATTCATCCGACCGCGCTGCGAGCAAATCATCACGCACGAATGCCTGCCAGCGTTCCCGCTCTACGAGCATTTCAGCACGTGTCGCGGCAGCGAGAAGCGCAGGTGTGATGCCCGCACCAGATTATTTTTGCGAAAGAATACTCGGCAAGAGGGGCGGCAGTATTTCGTTGTCACGACCTCGCCGCCGATGATTTAGTGGCAATTGAGGATTGGTGTGATCCTGGCTGAGCGGTGCCGGCGATCCGGCAAATGGTCATCACCCTGATTGCATAGTAAAAAGGTACCCAACAGCCCCTGTCGCCAATGCGCCAATGATCAAAGCCTTAATTGTGGTTGGGCGCAGCGATGAAACTGGGTCGCGGAACTCCTGGCGGCAAATTGCGAACCGCCCAGTCGTTCTTCAACTTTTTAGCTGGACTGTTAAACCCAGTGAATCACGATGTTGCGTGTCCGCCCATTTTAAACATTTATGAGCAAGGGCTCGTTTCTTTCCTGTGTGGTTTCGTTGGCCATGCTCAGCTGTGGATACTGGCTCGGCGCTCGCAAGAGCATGCACACCGCGCCAACCACCGACCGGGAATCCGTTGGGAGCGAATTCTCACCCGGTGCAACTCTGGGACTCCCGCCGGCACACATTTCGCGCGGAAACCAGTCCGCGTCGGTATCCGGCGGCGAGAAACTCTCGCTGGCGGAAGTCGAGCAAAAGATTCGTGGACTGAACGCCAATCTCGGCCGGTTTGGGGAGCGAGAATTCCTGAAGGTGTTGGATTCCATTGACGTCGCCGACTTCCCGCAATTGCTGGCGTTTATTGACCAGAGCACGCCACGGCAACTCCGGCTGGGATTGTGCCCGCTGCTGGTCTCGCGCTGGGCGGAAACGGATTTGCGGGGGGCGTTGCATTATGTGGAATCCATTTCCAATAAAACTGAGCGCGACGCAGCCATGGTGGCATTCGTCACGAGTTGGGCCGGTAAAGATGCGCAAGCCGCGGCTGCCTGGGTTAAAGAATTGCCCGTGGGTCCGCTCCGGAACCAATTGATGAGCCAGGCGAGTGCCTCGCTCGCGGCTAAGAATCCGCAGGCGGCCCTCGATTTGATAGCGGGTGGTCGGAGCAACAGCCGGTGGGGCGACGGGACGTATGGGGTATTCAGCAGTTGGGCGAACCAGAATCCCGCGGAAGCCGCCGCGAAAGCCGCCGAGTTGCCATCCGCTCAGCAACGTGCGCAGGCCTTCCAAGCGATTGCGACGACATGGGTTTCGCAAGACCCGCAGGCCGCCCTCGCGTGGGCGAATGGTTTGCCGAACCGCCAGGAAAGGCGCACTGCCATCAATTCCCTGGTTTCCGGATGGATGCAACAGGACTCGACGAGCGCGCTGGCGTATGTTCAGACCTTACCCGCGGGGAGCGAACGAAATAAAATGTTGCAGAACGTCATCGGCATGGTCGCCTATCAAGACCCCAATGCCGCCGCGCAACTCGCCGCGTTGTTGCCCGCCGGCAATGCGCAGCAGAACGTCTTGGGCCAGATTGCCAATGGTTTTGCCAATAGCGGTGACACGAAAGCCGCGCTGGAATGGATCGGGACGTTGCCGGAAGGATCGGCCAAACAAAATGCGCTGCAAAATATCTCCTGGCAACTGGCGCAAAATGATCCCAAAGCGGCGGCAGAATTTGCGGCCACCCTGCCGCTGAGTCAGACCCGCAACAATTTTATCAGCCAGGTTGCCAGTCAGTGGGCGCAGTCGGATGTGACTGCGGCGATGGCGTGGGCCAATGATTTGCCGGATGGACAGGCGAAGCGTAGCGCCATCGGTTCGGTGGTTTCCTCCTGGGCGCAAAATGATCCCAACGGTGCGCTCGCCTGGGTTCAACAAATGCCGGACGGCCCGGGTAAGCAGGAGGCGATGGGCAATGTGGGCATGGCACTCGCGCAGAGCGATCCCAAAGCGGCACTGGCCTTTGTGCAAACCATGCCGTTGAGCAGTTCAAAGAACAGCCTGCTCGGCAGCGTCGTCAATCAATGGATGCAGCAGGATGCGGAAGGCGCGCTGGCGTACGTGCAGGCTTTGCCCGCAGGTGCGGAACGGAATGGAATATTACAAAACGCCATCGGTTCGCTGGCGTACCAGGAACCGAGGACGGCCGCCCAACTCGCCGCGTTGTTGCCCGCCGGCAACGCGCAACAGAATATTTTGAGTCAGATCGCTAAGGAGACGCTGAATAAAGCGATGTTTTCAATTTTCCCGGATTGCTGACGGCGCATGATGGTCAAGCGACCCGCGAAACTCGCCTGACGGCTTGGTTCGGCGTCGCAGTTCTGGTTCGGTGGCGGTCTTGAACCGCCG
>JANXWY010000309.1 GCA_025350905.1 Verrucomicrobiota bacterium | reverse complement strand
TCGACGCCGAGCGCTGCATTCTCTGCACGCGCTGTATCCGCTTTACCAAGGACGTGGCGGGCGACGACGCCCTCGGCATCGTGAATCGCGGCAGTTACAACACCATCGCCACGTTCCCCGGCCTGCCGTTCGACAACAACTACACGCTGAACACGGTGGACATCTGCCCCGTCGGCGCGCTCACCTCCAAGGATTTTCGCTTCCAGATGCGCGTGTGGTTCTTAAAGGAAACCAAAAGCGTCTGCACCAGTTGCGCGACGGGGTGCAACATCCTGATCAGTTCGCGCGAGGAAAAAGTCTATCGCTACACGCCGCGCGAAAACGACGCCGTCAACGGCCCGTGGATGTGTGACGCCGGCCGCCTGAACTATAAATGGATTCATCGCGCAGATCGGCTGAAGGAAGTTATGGTGCGCGGACAGAAATCTTCGTGGACGGTGGCGCTCAGCGAAATTTCGGAGAAGCTCAAGCGAGCGCCGGCGGGCTCGGTGGCTATCATCGCCTCGGCGCGGCAGACCAACGAAGAGCTTTGGTTGCTCGGCAAATTGAAAGCGAAGCTCGGCGCGCTGAGTGATTCCATTCCCCGTCTGGGCAAAGCCGACAAACTGCTGGTGGATGAGGACAAGAACCCCAACGCCAACGGCGCCCGGCTCACCGGAATCTGCTTTACCGAAGCCGGCATCAATCTCGTGAAAATAGCCAGCGGCATCGCGCGTGGCGAAATCAAGACACTGATCGTTTTTGGGGAGGACATCGTCAAGCGCGCCATCAGCGCCAAGTCGCTTCGGGAAAAGGAAATTGTCAGCGAGGTCGTCGAGGAGCACGGGCTGACGACGGAGTTGCTGGGCCAGTTGGACACCCTCATCGTCAGTGACATTCTGCCGAACGCCACGACCAAGTTCGCACATTATGTTCTGCCCGGCTGCGCCCATGCGGAAAAACGCGGCACGTTTACGAACACCAACGGCCGCGTGCAGAAGTTCATGCAAGCCATTCAGCCGCCGGGCGAGGCGCGGGCGGAGTGGCATTTCCTGCACGACTTGGTTTACAACGTCACCGGCAAAAACGGCTTCCTGACCATTGAGGGTTTGTTCAACGAGATGGCCCAAGACGTTCCGGCGTTCAATGGGCTCACGTGGGGGAGTCTGGGTGACACGGGCGTCACGGTGAAGATTTAAGGTAGGGACGCCGCGGTGCGGCGTCCGGTCGGCGCAGCGCACCGACCCTACCAATGAAGAATTGAGATGACTGATTGGCTTAACCATTTGAGCGACCTGCAACAGTTCGCGCTGTTTACCGCGGCGAAAGCCGTCGGCGCGTTTGCCGTCATGATGACGATTTTCGCCTACACGGTCCTGGCGGAGCGCCGTATCTGCGCGTTTATTCAGGGCCGCGTCGGACCGAATCGTGCCGGGCCGTTCGGGTTGTTGCAACCGGCCGCCGACGGCGTGAAGGCATTCTTCAAGGAAGAAATGACCCCGGCCCATGTTCGCAAGGTATTCTATGTCCTCGCCCCGATGATTGCGCTGATCCCGGCGGTGTTAAACCTCGCGGTGATTCCCTTCGGCTCCAACCTCAACGGCCAGCCGATGGTACTCGCAGACCTCAACGTCGGCATTCTCTACACGTTCGGCATTGTCTCGTTGAGTGTTTACAGCATCGTGCTGGCAGGCTACGCGGCGAATTCCAAGTATCCTTTCCTCGGCGGCATCCGGTCGAGCGCCCAGCTGATCTCCTATGAGATCGCGATGGGCATGAGTGTGATCCCGATCTTCCTCTGCGTCGGCGATCTGAATCTGAGCAGCGTCATCCGGGCCCAGGCCGGCACGCAGCTCGGCTTCCTTCCAAATTGGTTCGTGCTGCAAAGTCCAATGACCTTCCTCGCGTTCTGCATCTTTCTCGTATCGGCGTTCGCGGAAACCAACCGGACGCCTTTCGATCTGCCCGAAGCCGAACAGGAACTCGCCGGCGGTTACAACATCGAATACAGCTCGATCAAGTTCGCCATGTTTTTCATGGGTGAATACGCGAATATGATTCTCGTGTCAGCGATGATGGTGACGCTGTTTTTCGGCGGCTGGACGCTGCCGTGGTTCGGCCTCGATCAGCCCGCGACGACGTTGCTGCTCGGCGTGGTCCATATCGGAGTCTTCCTCGCAAAGCTGTTCGCGTTTCTGCTGATGTTTATCTGGGTGCGCTGGATGTGGCCGCGCTTCCGTTATGATCAATTGATGGACCTGGGCTGGCGGCGGTTCATCCCGGTTGCGCTCGCAAACATTCTAGTGACGGCGGTGTGGTTGTGGTGGAAAAGCGGGAAATGAGAGTCACAGCAAACATGTTATCGCAGGAGACTAACCGAAAATTCGGTGCAGTTCTCTCATTAGCACCCGGCTTCAGCCGGGGGTTAGCGATGCAAAGTGCAAGTGAAACCGTTTTAACGGTTTTGCTGATTGGTTTTGAGAAGTTGTGTAACCCATGACGAATTCATGCCACTCCATTCATACACGCGCTGTTGGTTGCACATCGTTTGGGCAACCATCGAGCGTCGCCCGTTATTGCCGAGGCCTGCGGCGGCAAAGCTGTCAGCGCATTTGCATGATTACGCAAAGGAGAAAGGCATCTACATGAAGATCAACTTCGTGAATGCCGACCACACGCATGTCTTGATAGATTTGCCCGCGGGCAAGGCAATGGATGAGGTGGTGCAACTGTTGAAGGGCGAATCGTCGCATTGGGTGAATGAGAACAACCTCATTCCTGGAAAATTTGGCTGGCAACGTGGTTATGGGGCGTTCTCGGTTTCGCATTCGGGAGTGGATGACGTTTGCGGTTACATCGCGAGTCAGGAAGAGCACCACCGCAAAAAATCATTTACTGAAGAGTTGAAACAATTTGTCGAGCGTTATGGACTGACTTGGCACGAGGAGGAAAACCGTTGAAACGGTTTTCTTTTCTCCGTCGCTTGAACACCCGGCTAAAGCCGGGTGCTAATAAACATTGGATTGGCGCGATCCGGTTGTTCGCGCGTGATTGAGAATTTGAAATGATCGTCAAACGCAAACCATTGAATCTCTTCGAGCGGCTTTACCTGCCGGCCATCATCGGCGGGTTCAAAGTCACGCTGCGCCACTTTTTCCAGCCGAAGGTGACGATGCAATATCCCGAGCAGAAATGGGTCGTGCCCGAGGGTTATCGCGGCGCGCCGTATCTCGTGAAGGACCAGGAGGGCAGCACCAAATGCGTGAGCTGCCAGCTTTGCGAATTTGTCTGCCCGCCCAAGGCCATCAGGATTACGCCGCCCGGACCGGCGGGCCAGCTCGCGGATCGTCCGAATGCGGAGAAAATGCCGAAGGAATTCGAGATCAACATGCTTCGCTGCATCTTCTGCGGCTTCTGCCAGGAAGTCTGTCCGGAGGAAGCGATCTTCCTGCAAAAGGATTATTCGCTCACCGGCACGAGCCGCGCCGAAATGATTTACAACAAGGAAAAACTCCTCGCCCTCGGCGGTGTCCACGCCGGCATCCAGAAATGGAAGCACAAAGCCGAAGAAGCGAAGGAACAGGAAAATTTTCCGGTGAAGGTTTAATTCAAAAAGCGGAAACAAAATCGCGACAATGGGAATGGGTTATTACTGCATGCTAGAACAGCCAATTCAAGGGGTTGACCCATTGGCTGTAGATGGAAAGGCGCTTGCCCGCGCTCATTTCCACAGTCAGTCTTTGCCAAATCACGCCAATTCCCCCCTTGATTCTATTGATGAATTCTTCAGCGTGAATCCAGCCGACGCGCTTGGGTTTGCCGAAGGAGAAGGAGTTGAGCTTGGTGATTTATCGCTTCAACTAGTCAAATGGAACGAGGCAAATGCGGGATTCAAAATGGTTGGCGAACTTTTAGCCAAATTCCGCGACAAAGATTTTCAAATTGCTTTGCCAGATTCCCTGCCCGACATGCGAAGGCGGGTAATTGTCGATTTAGAAGGAATTGGAGCAATTCTTCGAGTGGCCGCTGAACGAGGAGTTCGCTTCTATTTAACGTGCGATATGCCTTGATCCGACAATGCAAGACCTTCTCTTTTACATCTTCGCGTTCCTGACGCTCGCGTGCGGCGTGCTCGTCGTCGCGAATCCGTTCAGCCGCAACCCGGTCACGAGCGCGATGTTTCTCGTGCTGACCATCATCTCGATGGCGGGATTGTTCGTGTTGCTGCACGCCTTCTTCCTCGCGGCGGTGCAGGTGCTCGTCTATGCGGGCGCGGTCATGGTGCTGTTTCTCTTCGTCATCATGCTGCTCGACTTGAAAGAAGAGGAACGGCGCAAAGTCAAAAAGCTCGGCCTCGTCGCCGGATTGATTTCCATCGGCGCCATTGTCGGCATCTTCGTGAAGTCGCTACTCGCAACGCAGCCCGGCCAGAATCTGCAAGCGCCGACCGTGGAAGGCGCGACCATTCCCCTCGGCAAAATGCTGTTCACGAGTTACCTGTTGCCGTTTGAAATTGTTTCACTCCTGCTCCTCGTGGCGATGGTCGGTGTAATTTTGTTAAGCAAGAAAGACCTTAAATAGCCACAAGAGAACGCATAGAACTCAAAGAAAGGAGAACCAACCATGCAAACAAAATCGATTAACGACCTGTGCGATGCCGTGAGACAGACGGCTTATGACATTCACGTTTATCATAGCAACGGGCATCTAGAAAAGGTCTATGAGAATGCTTTGGCGAATCGGCTTCGGAAAACTGGTTTCGACGTGAAACAACAGCATCCGCTCAAAGTCCGCGACGAAGACGGAACGGTTATTGGCGAATACTTTGCTGACCTGCTGATTGACGGTCGTCTCATTGTGGAATTGAAAGCCGCGAAGACGATTGCGGACGAACACGTAGCCCAAACCCTCGGTTATCTGAAAGCTTCGCGTATCGAACATGGTTTGCTGATCAATTTTGGCTCCTATCGTTTCCAAATTCGGAAATACGTCTTCAGCCAAGGCGAAGCACGCGAGGAAGGTTATAGCAAGTTTGCCGGCCTTTTACCTTTTCTCTCTGCGCTCTTTGTGTTCTCTCGCGGCTAAATGATTATGCACGTCGGCCTCGAACATTACCTGATCGTCAGCGCACTGCTGTTCGCGCTCGGCCTGCTCGGCGTCATCACCCGACGCAACCTCCTCGTCGTTTACATGTCACTGGAGCTGATGCTCAACTCGGCCAATCTCGCGCTCGTTTCCTTCTCGCGGTTCAACGACAACCTCAACGGCCAGGTGCTGGTGTTCTTCATCATTACCGTGGCGGCGGCCGAAGTGGCGGTCGGTCTCGCGCTCATCGTGGCCCTCTACCGCAAACGCCAGTCCGCGCACGTTGAAGACTTGACCAGCATGAAACTGTGATGAGGAGCGAAGCGTTCCAATTAATTGGTAGCAGCCGACGTGAGGAGGCTCAAACTTCTGCGCGCCGTGATGCGGGTTGTGTATTGCGTGATGGAAGTCAGAGCCTCGTTACGTCGGCTGCTACAAGTTTTATCCGGGTCCCTCTGTGTCCATCCCTGGTTGAGCAGAAATGAAACTCGAAGCGTTACCCTGGTTGATCTTGTTCCTGCCGCTGCTCGCGGCGGGCATCATCACACTGTTCACCCTGCGCAATAAAACGGTCAGCGCCACGCTGTCCATCACGGCGATTGTCACGAGCTTCGTTCTCACGTTGGCGGCGATCAAGTTCGGCGGCTGGGAAGCGCGCGAGTTTTCCGTCAACTGGCTCGCCATCGGCAGCCTGAATGTGGACTTCGGCCTCAAGCTCGACGCCCTCAGCCTGATGATGCTGCTCATCGTAACCGGCGTCGGCAGTGCGATCCACATTTACTCCTACGGCTACATGCACGACGACCCGGGCTTCTCGCGCTTCTTTGCCTGCCTGAGCCTGTTCACCTTCTCCATGCTTGGCATCGTGCTCGCGAACAATTTCCTTCAGCTGTTCATCTTCTGGGAATTAGTTGGGGTGTCGAGCTACCTGCTCATCGGGTTCTGGTTTGAAAAACCCAGCGCAGCGGACGCGGCAAAAAAAGCTTTCCTCACGAATCGTCTCGGTGACTTCGGCTTTATGCTGGGGATCCTGACGATCTTCGCCGTCATCGGCTCGTTGAACTTCGCGACGATTCAGGAGCAGCTCAAAGCGAATCCAGCTTTATTCGGCGGCGCAGCCACGCTCGCCGGCCTGTTGATCTTCTGCGGCGCAATGGGCAAGTCCGCGCAATTCCCGCTGCATGTCTGGCTGCCGGATGCTATGGAAGGCCCGACACCCGTCAGCGCACTCATCCACGCCGCGACGATGGTGGCCGCTGGCGTTTACATGCTGTGCCGAGTGTTCTTCATCTTCACGCCGGACGCATTGACCGTCATCGCATGGATCGGCGGCTTCACCGCGTTGCTCGCTGCGCTGATTGCCGTCCAGCAAAACGACATCAAACGCATCCTCGCCTACTCGACGCTTTCGCAACTCGGCTACATGGTCATGGCCGTCGGCCTCGGTGGCCCGCCCGCAGCGATGTTCCACCTCACCACGCATGCGTTCTTTAAGGCGCTGCTGTTCCTCGGCGCCGGCTCGGTGATCCATGCCCTGCACCACGAACAGGACATCTGGAAGATGGGCGCGCTGCGCAAGAAAATGCCCGTGACGTTCTGGACGTTCCTCGTCGGCACGCTCGCGCTCTGCGGCGTTCCGCCGTTCAGCGGCTTCTACTCGAAGGACGCCATCCTCGCGCAGGCGTGGCAGGCGCACAACTACCTGCTCTTCGCCCTCGCCGTGTTTGTCGCGGTGCTGACCACGTTCTACATGTTCCGCCTGTTCTTCGTCGCGTTCGTCGGTGAACGTAGGACAGGCGTCGCGCCTGTCTCCAACTCCAAGGAAGCCGCCCGAGCGGAAGATGAAAGCTTGAGACAGGCGCGACGCCTGTCCTACGAACCGCACGAATCGCCGGGCGTCATGATCTGGCCGCTGCGAATTCTTGCGGTGGCGAGCATCATCGGTGGATTGATCGGCATCAGCGAATTGTTCAACTCACAATTTGCCGGTGAAGCTGGAGAACACGCCGAACACGTCCGCCTGCTCACGCGCATCATCGAGCCGTTCCAACACGCGCCCGTCGCCGCGTTCGGCGGATTGATCGCCGTCGTGATTGGCTTCCTCACTGCGAAAGCACTTTACGGCAATGCCAAAACTGATCCCCTGCCCGCCAAGCTTGGCGCACTCTCCCGCGCGATGGCGAACCGCTTTTATTTTGATGAACTTTACGCAGCCACGTTTATCCGAGCTCACGATCTCGTCGCCGCGATCTCCGACTGGATTGACCGCTGGATCGTGGAAGGCTTTTGCATCGGCCTCGTGCGCGGCGGAACGGATTTGACGGGCCGCGCGTTGCGCCTGGTCCAGACCGGCAACCTCCAGACCTACGCCTTCCTGTTCGTGCTCGGCGTGGCCGTGGTGCTGTGGTTCGTGCTTGGGAAATGAAAACGATGATGCGCAACACCATTCGCCTCTCATTAACACCTGGCTTAAGCCAGGTGTCTAATGCGGACGAAAGGGAGAAACCGTTTCAACGGTTTCTTCGCGCGGGCAGCAAACCGTTGAAACGGTTTGCATGTCACGCCGTCGTGGACACCCGGCTGAAGTCGGGTGCTAATGAGAGGTCACGGGGTGTTGTGCCAAATGATTTGTGTGGCACGACCACCCTCACCCCAGCCCTCTCCCCCAGGAGAGGGAGATACGTTCGCCGCCGCATGGAAAAGCGAGCGGCTGAATTTGCCGGACAATCAATCGCAAAACCGGAAATGCCCAACGGCTGTTCCCTCTCCCCGAGGGAGAGGGTCAGGGTGAGGGCGAGGGTAAAAACAAATTTCCCGCTTCTCTACTAATGACGATATTGACCTACATCTTCCTCCTCCCTCTGCTCGCCGCCATCGCGCTGGTGTTTGTGCCACGAAACCTCGCCGTCATCATGCGTGCCGTGGCGGTGGGCGTGACGTTTGTCACGATGCTGCTCGGCATCCTGATGTTCTGGCAATTCAACAGTGCGCCCCCGGATGCGAATGGCTACAAGTTCGTCAGCGTCATTCCCGGACTCGGCGCGGAATCACTGGGCATCGTTTGCAAGCTGGGCGTGGACGGTTTGAATGTCGGACTGGTGTTGATGGGTGCGATCGTCGCGTTCGCGGCGGCGTGTTGCTCGTTCGAAATCAAGACGCGCGAGAAGGAGTTTTACATCCTGCTGCTGGTGATGACCGGCGGCAT
>JANXWY010000245.1 GCA_025350905.1 Verrucomicrobiota bacterium | reverse complement strand
AAAGAGCCAGTGCTGGCGAACCCCACGCTCCAGTTCACCGGCGACGTTCGCGTGACGAAGCTTTACCCCTCGCCGTTGCCGGACCTGTTCCGCGGCGATCAACTCGTACTCGTAGGCCGCTACTCCGGTCGGGGCGATGCCGCCATCATCCTCGAAGGAACGGTCAATGGGGCGAAGCGCAAGTTCACTTACGAAGTGAATTTTCCGCGGCTGGCGGACGATCACGACTTCATCCCGCGCCTCTGGGCCACGCGCCGGGTCGGCTACCTGCTCGACGAAATCCGGTTGCACGGGGAGAATGCCGAGTTGCGCGACGAAGTCACCGATCTGGCGCGCAAATACGGCATCGTCACGCCCTATACTGCCTACCTCATCGTCGAGGATGAATCGCGCCGCAACGTGCCGCTCGCGCTGCAATCGTTGCCGCAGCTTTATTCCGACCGCCTCGCGCGCAAAGAAGCAACGATGAACTGGGACGGCTTCAAGCAGGAAAAGGATGGGGACCAAGCCGTGTCCGCCGCGCGCTTTGGTTACGAATTGAAAAACGCCCTCGCGCCCGCCGCCAGCGCGGAATCCTCCAGCGTCGAAGCCAATCGGGCGCTGGGCTTCAGCGGGTCGGTGGCCGGCGGCGGCGTACCGGTCGTCACCGCCACGCCCGCTCCCGATGCCAAGGTCCGCCTGGCGCAGTACTCGCAATCCGGCCGGTTCGTTGCCGGGAAAAACTTTTACCAGAACGACCGGCAATGGATGGACGAAGCGGCCCAGAAACGCCCAAGCCTCAAGCGCCAGCGCCTTGCGTTCAACTCGAAGGAATACTTCGCCTTCGCCGCCAAGGAGCCGCGCGCCCTGGCCTGGCTGGCGCTCGGTCAGAATGTGCAGTTTGTTTTGGAGGACACGCTTTACGAGATTTACGACCCCAGCCATTGAAACCAGCAACCAGGTCTCCGCATGAAAACTAAAATATCATTCCTCAAACTGCTCGCGGCCGTCGCGGCCGGCGCCTCTGTCAACTGCGCCACTGCGAAAGAACCGCCCGCTGCAACCTTCGCGAAGGAAACGAAGAAACCGCTCGTCCAGATCGCCATCCTGCTGGACACCAGCGGCAGCATGGAGGGCCTCATCGATCAGGCCAAGAGTCAGCTCTGGAAAATCAGTAACGAGTTCCTCAAAGCCCGGCAGGATGGCGTTGCCCCGGAGGTGCAGGTGGCGCTCTATGAATACGGCAAGAGCAGTCTGAAAGCGGAGACCGGCTGGATCCGCCAGATTCAGCCGTTGACCCAGGACCTCGACAAGATTTCCGAGGAATTGTTCGCGTTGCGGACGAACGGCGGCGACGAGTATTGCGGCTGGGTCATCAAGGACGCCGTCAACGAACTGGCGTGGAGTTCCGCCCCGGATGTTTACAAGGCCATCTTCATCGCCGGCAACGAACCGTTCACGCAAGGGCCGGTACCTTACGCCGAGTCGTGCAAAGCCGCGATTGCCAAGGGCATCATCGTGAACACGATTCATTGCGGCCCGGAAGCGGAAGGCATCAACACCAAATGGAAAGACGGCGCGGACCTCGCCGACGGCAAGTACCTGGTGATTGATCAGAACCGCGCCGTGGTGAGCATGGCAACGCCGCAGGACCAGGAAATCGCCCGGCTGGGCCTGGAGTTGAACCAAACCTATCTGGCCTACGGGGTGGCGGGCCGGGCCGGCGCTGCCCGCCAGGTTGCGCAGGATGCCAACGTTGCGACCCTCGCGCCCGCTTCCGGCGCGGTGTTGCAACGCTCCGTGGCCAAGGCTTCGGCGAATTATCAAAATTCCGCGTGGGATTTGGTGGATGCGGCCAAGGACAAGACCTTTGAGGTTGCCAAATTGAAAACCGAGGAACTGCCCGCCCCAATGCAGAAAATGGATGCCGGGGAACGAAGGGTTTTCATTGAAAAGAATTCCAAAGAACGCGCTGAAATCCAGGCCCGGATCAATCAGCTCAATGCGGAACGTGAACAATATGTCGCGCAGCGTATGAAGGAGGTTGCGGGCACAAACACTCTGGATTCCGTGGTGATCTCCGCCGTGCGTGAACAGAGCGCGAAACGGAACTTCAAGTTTGAGTAATTTGCTTCAAGGTTTGGGTGGCGGCGGTTGGAGATGCACAATGGAGTACTTATGCTGGATGGCCTATTGACCGCTCGGGCGTGGTGGTGGTTACAAGATGATTTACTCAAATCCGCTTACCGAAATCAAGGCAACTGAGTGCCGATGCAATTTTAACCAAGGCAGCGAATAATAGCGGTGAGTCGATGGTTACTTTTCTTCTATCTGCTCAGTCTAAAATGAACATCGGTAACTGCACCGGCAACAAAAACGACCACGCCGAGGATAAGAAGGGTAGCGACAAAATATACAACAAAGCGACCTTCTGAGAGTCTTCGACTCGCGCTGACAAGACGAGCCGACATCCCAAGTCGCAAAAAGAACCTGGCTTCGGCTGAGGTGTAACGAAGCAACAAGTCACGCCTTTTGAGAAGCACGAACAGACACGCTGCAAGGAACGTAATAGCTGCAAGTTCTATGCAGAGCCACTTTTCCAAATGTTTTAACAACTCGCTAAGGTGCTCAGCCTTTTTGACCGTTAATGGCTTCACTGATGGCGACACTAAGTCTGGGCTTTATGCTTGTCTAGCAGATATTTTCTCAAAGGTGGCCAGAGCTGCGCGCGGATTTGCGGAAGTTTTCGTAACCACCTCCGCGCGTCGCCGGCTACCAGCAGACTGGCTTTCCCGACTTGCCCAATTACTCTTTTGGCCGATGAAAATTCGCAAGGCCCGGTTGACCGATGCTGCCGTCATCGCCGATTTCAATTCCCGGCTCGCGTGGGAGACGGAAAAACTGCGGTTGAAGGGCGCCACGGTTCGAGGTGGGGTGCGGGCATTGCTCAAGGATTCCGCCAAAGGAACGTACTTTGTCGTCGAGGAACAGGGTGGCGTAATCGGCCAATTGCTCATCACCTACGAGTGGAGCGATTGGCGCAACGGGAATTTCTGGTGGATTCAGAGCGTGTATGTCGCCGCCGAATCTCGCTCGCGCGGCGTGTTCCGCGCGCTGTTTAGCCATGTTCAAAAGCTGGCCCGCTCGCGCCCCGCCGTGTGCGGCCTGCGGCTTTATGTGGAAAAGAACAATCGCCGCGCCCAGCAGGCCTACGACCAGCTCGGCATGCAGCCCACGCACTATGCGATCTACGAGACCAGTTTCCGCTAGAACTCCACGCTTGTCGGCCAGCCCGCCAACGCCAAACTCCGCCCGGTGAACGTCGAACTCATCAACACCGGCAGCGAACTCATGCTCGGGCGCGTTCTCAACACGCACCAGCAATGGCTCTGCCGCCGCCTGGCCGATCTTGGTTATGTGGTCACACGGCAGGTTGCGGTGGCGGACGCCGGACCCGACATCGAGCAAGCCGTGCGGGAAGCTCTTGCTCGCGCCGACCTCGTCCTCACCACTGGCGGCCTGGGCCCGACTTCCGACGACCTCACGCGCGATCTCATCGCTCAGTTGCTTGGCAAAAAGCTTCACGAAGATGCGGCGATCGTTCAGCACATCGAACAGTTTTTCAACTCGCGCAAACGCCCCATGCCGGCCAGCACCCGGGTGCAGGCGATGGTGCCGGAAGGCGCCATCGTGTTGGCGAACCCAAACGGCACTGCGCCCGGTCTGGCGATGAAGGTGAAAGATGGAGCATGGAAGCCGGAGAATGGCACCCAAGTTTCCTCGCCCTCAACTCTCAACCCCCAACCCTCAACCTCCTCAAAGTGGCTCATCATGTTGCCCGGCCCGCCGCGGGAGTTGCGCCCCATGTTCAACGACACCGTCGTGCCGCTGCTGCACCGCGTGTTGCCGCTCGATCACGAGTACGTTTGTCGCACGTTGCGCACTGTTGGCATAGGTGAATCCCAGGTCGCCGACAAGATTGGCGGGCCGTTGCGGGAGATTCTCGCGCTGGGACTTGATCTGGGCTACTGCGCGCATATCGGGGCGGTGGATATCCGGTTGGCGGCGCAGGGGCCGCACGCGACTGAACTGGTGCGCGAAGCGGAAGCGTTGGTTCGCGCCCAGCTCAGCGCCCACATTTTCGCCGAGGACGACGAAACCCTGGAAGCCGTTATTGTTCGCGTGCTCACGGAGCGGAAACAAACCCTCGCCCTGGCGGAATCCTGCACCGGCGGCGGGATTGCGAACCGTCTCACCAATGTTCCCGGCGCTTCGGCGGTCTTGCTTGCCAGCCTGGTGACGTATGCCAACGAGGCGAAACAAAAATTTCTCGGTGTTTCCTCCGCCACGCTTACAGCCTATGGGGCGGTCAGTGAAACCGTGGCTCGTGAGATGGCCGAAGGCGCCCGCCGCAAGACCGGGGCGGACTTTGCCCTGTCGGTCACCGGCATCGCCGGGCCCGGCGGCGGAAGCGATGCCAAACCCGTTGGCACCGTTTTCATCGGGCTGGCTTCACCGGATGAAACCATTGTGCTCAAACAATTCAATCCGTTCGACCGCGAGACGTTCAAGAATGTGACTGGCACGCAGGCGTTGGAGGTGCTGCGACGAATCCTTCTGACTTTGGAATAGGTCGAATCACAATTTTGAACAACGGGCAAATCGGTAAATCCCCTGCCGTGGCAATAGAACGTCAGGGCCTCTTGAGGCAGTCCAAAGCTACCAGCGCCGCCGCTGCTACCAAGCCGGCATACGCATTGGAACCTCAACTTTTGCTCCATCTTCCAGCTGCCAGTCGCTGGTTTCACCATACCAGGCAAAGCTTTTCCAAGTTCGCCAATCGTTCACCCGATGCAGTTTAGGCCTTAAAAATCTGCCATCGAGCTGCATCACAACCAAACCCCTCGGATCCGCCCGCTCAGTGAACCCGCCGGTTTGAGCAATGGCTTCCAGTAGTGTTGCGCCTTGGGGGAGTGCAAACTTTGCGGGATGCATTACTTGTCCTCCAACCTGCACTTTAATCATCTGATCTGCCGAAAGCGCATTAGTTCTGAGCACGTGATATGGAACTAGAAGCCCGCGCTTGGGAGCACGGAGCAGAATCGTCTTATCAGAAAGCGTCTGGTAAGAACTCTGGCAGCCTGTCGCGAAAACAAGCACCACCATACCCAAGATGCCGACGATGGTTTTCATGCCTCAGCAAACTTTCACCGTCTCCAACTCCTGTAAAGCGCCAAGTTTCTCGATCTTACCCGTTCTGCCACCGGGGCCGATGGCGGAATAAGTCGCCGGGCCGATTCTTGACCACTCGTTAAAGGCAAAGGATCGTCAGTTTCTTCGGTCCATGCGCGCCGAGAACGAGGATGCGTTCGATGTCCCCCGTGCGGCTCGGGCCGGTGATGAACGAAATCATGCTCGGATAATTGGCGTCGTGCTTCTGTCTGATGAACGCGAACGCCGCCGGTAAATCCGCCACCAGTTGTTCGCGCCGGGCGATGACGACGTGATGTGGTGGCAGGCAGGACAACGCGCGGCCGCCTCCCGTCTGGCTGGTGACCACGATCGTTCCGGTCTGTGCCACCAGGGCATCACACTCGGAGATTCCGACATCACATTGTTCCAGTTCGTGTTTGTCGTAGCCGGCATCGGTGACGAGGGTCGGCAATCCCAGTCCAATTGCGTGAGTCTGCGCGAGCGGGCTTTTGTGCGTCGCCACGCGCTGCCACTTCTCGGTATCCCGCAAGGCGCGCAATTCGGCGGTCAGTTCAACGGCGTCCTTTACGAGTTTGAACGTCGCGCGCAGGTCGCTGGCATTTTTGGCAAACAGCGCGAACCGTTCGTCCATCGTCAATCCAACCGGCGGCATCACGCGGCGATGATCGGACGTGCTCGGCAAACCGGCTCCGTGGTGCGCATGCGCCTCGACACTTAGCGCTTCACGGATACGGGTGAAAATATTTTCGCGTTCGCTCATAATAGGCGTAGCAGCCGACGTGAGGAGGCTCTGACTGATCTGGGGTTGGAATGAGCCTCCTTACGTCGGCTGCTACATAGATTCATTTCTGTTCCTTCCACCACTCCTTGAAACTCTGTTTCGCCATCGGCGGCAGGTCGCGCGTTTTCGTCCAGGAGTGCGCCGGGTCGAGGACGGTGCCGTTCACCAAACCGCGCAGTTTCATGCCGAAGCGCCCAAACTTTGTCGTCAGCGACCACAAGCCGGGCTGGTTCGCTATTGGCGCGAAGATTTTGAACACGAGCTTCTGCCACCAACTCGGTTTCTGTTGCGAAGCGTTCCGACGGTTTTGCAACAAGTGATGGTGTAAATCTATTTTCACCGGGCACGTCTCGGTGCAGGCGCCGCACAGCGACGACGCTTCCGAAAGATGTTTCCACTGCGTCAGCCCGCGCAGATGCGGCGTGATGACCGAGCCAATCGGTCCTCCATAGACGGTGCCGTAAGTGTGGCCGCCCACGTTGCGGAAGATCGGGCAGACGTTCAGGCACGCGCCGCAGCGGATGCACCCCAGCGCGTCGCGTTGCTCGGCGTCGGCGAGCAACGCGGTTCGGTGATTATCGAGTAGCACGACGTGATATTCCTCCGGTCCGTCGGCTTCGCCCGGCTGCCGTGGCCCGCCATACATCGTGTTGTAACACGTCAACGCCTGGCCCGTGCCCATCACGGCCAGCATCGGGAGGAACAAGGCGAGGTCTTCGAGGCGCGGTAAAACTTTTTCGATGCCGACCAGCGTGATCATCGTCTTCGGCAACGCCGCCGTCAGCCGGGCGTTGCCTTCATTTTCCGTGATCGAAATCATCCCCGTCTCGGCGATGCAGAAGTTCGCCCCGGTAATGCCCACGTCGGCCTGGAGATATTTCTGCCGCATCACCCGCCGGGCGACCATCGTGAGGTCCTCGGGTTCGTCGGACGGTGCGTCGTTGAGTTTTTCCTGGAAGGTTTGCCGGATTTCGCCGCGCGTCAGGTGCATCGCGGGAAAGACGAGGTGATACGGCGGCTCCTGTCGCAGTTGCACGATGAATTCGCCCAGGTCGGACTCGACGACCTCGTAACCCGCGTGTTCCATCGCGTTGTTGAGGTGGATTTCCTCGGAAGTCATTGCCTTGGACTTCACGATGACCTTGGCGCCCTTTTCGCGCAAGATGCCCAGGATGATGTCACGGCCCTGCTGTGCGTTGCTGGCCCAATGAACTTTTGTGCCGCGCGATTCAAGCAAGCGCGCGAACTGGTCGAGATGTTGGTCAAGGTGGTTAACTGCCTCGAACTTGGTGCGCGCGGCGAGATTCCGCGCGCCCTGCCAGTCTTGAAACCACAACTTGCGCTGGTCGCGGACGACCTCGTATTTGCCCATCGCGGTCTGGATGATGCCACGATGCCGCAAGTCCGGCGCTACCCGCCGGGCGTCTTCGTTGAATTGGGTGGCCGGGGTGCTCATGTGGCGAGAAATTTAGCCACGGATGAACACAGATGAACACGGATAATCATTTTGCATTCTGCCTCTTCAAGGCATCCTCGATTTCATTTATCGCCGCGATGAGGTGCTCAAGTTCATCGGTGGTCAGCTCAGCTCTACAAAGACCTTTCACATCACGAAGGCCTTCCAGCAAAATGTAAAATTGGTCAGTATGTAGTGGAATTCCAGGATAAGCCGGGAGCAGAAGTCTCAGAGGCCGTAAGGCCTTTCTTTCGCACCACTGAGCGATAACCCAGTCGAGCTTTTGATAAAGTGTCCAATGATCGGTTTTCAATCCGTGTTTATCCGTGTCCATCCGTGGTTAAAACCTATTGCTGGGCCAAAACCTCAGCTAGGTGCATCGTCTTGATCCCCTTCTTTTGCTTGTCGGCCAGGCCTTGAATCTGCATCAGGCAGCTCGAATCACACGACACGATGTAATCAGCCTTGGTTTCTAGGGCGCTCGTGCATTTCACTTCCCCCATCGCGGTGGAGATCGCGGGGAATTTCGCCGCGAAGGTGCCGCCAAAGCCGCAACAGATTTCCGCTGCGCCCATCTCGACCAATTCCAGCCCGCGTACCTTGGCGAGTAATTCGCGCGGCGGACGTTTGTTGTTCAACTCGCGCAAGCCATGGCAGCCGTCGTGAAACGTAACTCGGTGCCGAAACTTCGCCCCGAGATCGGTGACGCCGAGTTTATTCACGAGGAAGCTTGAAAATTCGTAGCACTTGGCCGCGACCGACTTGGCGGCGGCCTCGTGCGGCGTGCCGGCGAAGAGTTGCGGATAAAAGACACTCATCATCGCGCCGCACGAACCGCTGGCGATTACGATCGCCTCGGCGGCCTTGAGGGACTCGATGACGTTGATGGCGATGGCGCGACTCTCGTCCCAGTATCCGGTGTTGAACGCCGGCTGACCGCAGCACGCCGGCCCCTCGGGACACTCGACCTTGTGGCCAAGCTTCTCGAAGATGCGCACCATGCTGATGCCGACCTGTGGATACATCAGGTCCACAAAGCACGGAATGAAAAGCGTGATCGTCATCGGGCGGGAAGCTTGGAAAGAAACCGGACCGTTGGCGACAAAAAGTATTGGCGTTGCTCTAATTGACTTCCGGCGCGGCAGAAATCAAAGCTGGCGGATTTCCTCCCACAGCGCCTGGAGGTCGGAATCGGCGAGCGCCATCCGTTTGAGTTCGGACTTTTTACCGGCCTTCAACGCCAGTTGAAACCACGAGCGCGCTTCCTCCAATTTATGCAACTGACAGGCGTAGCATGAAAGATTGTACGGAATGACCGGCTCTTTCGGAAATTTCTTTGCGGCGGGTTCGAGGGCGGCGCGGGCCTGGGCCAGACTGCCGTGGGAAGCGCGGCGTAACGCATACGCGTGGTGCAGCCAGCTGTCCGCCCGACCCGGCGCGTGGACGAGCATGTCGCCGGCGACCTTCAGGGCCGCGTCCCATTCGCGGGCTTCAACGTGCATCGTCCAGCGCAAATCCATCACCGCGGGATGGTGCTGGTTCGGCGGCGAAATCGCGTCCAACTCCAGCCAGGCGTCCGCGCGCGCGCCGAGTCCCAGCCACCCTTGGGCCGCGTGAAAATGATGCACGTCCGGTGGTTCAAGTCTCCGCATGGCGACAGAATAAATCCGGGTGCAAGGAATCGCAACGTCCTTTGATTGACGCTTGCGGCCCGGACTGCTAAAACGCCGGGCGCCGATGACATTCATCCCTTTCCCGAAATGAAAAAGAGCACCCGCCCGAAGTACCGCCGAATCTTGATCAAGCTCAGTGGGGAAGCCTTGGGCGGCGAAGGTGGCGTGGGCATCAACCCCGCCGCCGTGCAGCGCATGGCCGAGCAAATCCAGGAAGTGCGCGATCTGGGCGTCCAGGTGGTGATCGTCCTCGGGGGCGGCAACATTTTCCGCGGCCTGGCGGGCAGCGAGAAGGGGATTGAACGCGCCACCGGCGATTACATGGGGATGTTGGCCACCATCATCAATTCGCTCGCGTTGCAGGATGCCTTGGAAAAACTCGGCGTGGCCACGCGGGTGCAAACCGCCATCACCATGGCGCAAGTGGCGGAGACCTTCATCCGTCGCCGGGCCGTGCGGCATCTGGAAAAAGGCCGGGTCGTGATTTTTGGTGGCGGGACGGGCAATCCCTATTTTTCAACCGACACGGCGGCGGCGCTGCGGGCGACGGAGATCGGGGCGGAAGTGATTTTGAAGGCGACCAAGGTGGACGGGATCTACGACAGCGATCCGAAGAAAAATCCCCAGGCCAAACGGTACGCGCAAATCTCCTACCTCACCGCGTTGCAGAAGCAACTCAAGGTGATGGACTCGACCGCATTCTCGCTGTGCATGGATAACAAGATGCCGATCATCGTGTTTGACCTGTTCAAGCCACACAATCTTCGACGCGTGGTGCAGGGCGCCGCCGTCGGCACCGTGGTCACCGGTTGACCGATGCCGGAACTGCCCGAAGTTGAAGTTCTCGTACGCCACTTGCGTCCGCTGGTTTGCGGTCGGACGATTCGTGGGGTCCTGGTCCGGCGCGCGCGGGTGTTGACGCCGACTTCAACCGGCCAGCTCAAACGTGCCTTGCGCGGGGCCACCTTCCTCGGACTGTCACGACGCGGGAAGTACCTGGTCTTTGAATTGCGCTGCCCGGGTCGTCGTACTCCATTGAACTTGATCGGCCATCTTGGCATGACGGGCCGGATGTATCTCCTTCCGCGGAGGGCGACATTGCCCAAGCATGCGGCCGTGGTCCTGGATTTGGGTCGCGAATTTTTTGTTTACGAGGATGCGCGCTATTTTGGGCGGTTCACGCTCGACACCCGGGCCTTGGCACGCCTCGGGCCGGAGCCACTGGGCGAAGATTTCAGTGCCGCCATTTTCGGCGCGGCTCTCGCTCGCTCCCGCCAAGCCATCAAAGTGAAATTGCTGGATCAATCCTGCGTCGCAGGGGTGGGCAACATTTACGCGAGCGAGGCGTTGTTCCGCGCCCGCATCGCGCCCCAACTGGCGGCCCGCAAACTGAACCCGGACCAAGTGCGAGCCCTACGACGAACGATTCGCGCCGTTCTGGTTGAGGCGATCCGCTGGGGCAGCACCATTCCGTTGCATTACGGCACGCAACGAAGTGGTGACGGGCTGTTTTATTTTGGCCGCGCGGCCGGCGCAGCCGATTATTTCGCGGAGCGCCTCCGGGTTTATGACCGGAACGGTTTGCCCTGTTCACGCTGTCAAACCGCGATCCGACGCATTGTCCAGGCCGCGCGGAGCACATTTTTTTGTCCGGAGTGTCAGCCGCGGAAGAAAGCCCAAGCCAAAATGCGGGCTGAAAGCGTTTGACGGGTGAGGTCACGGTTTGTAGAGTGCGTATCCGTTTGTGCAAGTTCGCGAGCGGTTGCTAAGTTCCAGAGTAGCTCAATGGTAGAGCGC
>JANXWY010000241.1 GCA_025350905.1 Verrucomicrobiota bacterium | reverse complement strand
GGCGGAGTGTTCGCAGCGCGAACACTCCTACCACCCGGGTTGACCGCCACTTCTGGTCGCACCCGAATGGATCGTTGCGCTTGCATTACCTCCCGGTTGAAAGTTCAATAGCTCTATGACCAAGCGCCTGCAAATTTCCCGTCGTTCCTTCCTCACCCGCTGCACGACCGTGGCCGCCGCCACCGGATTGCCCTTGTGGTTTGTGCAGCGTGAACTGGCGAACGCCCAGGACGCGACGGCCCGAACGGCCAGCCCCAACGACCGGCCCGGCGTCGCCTTGATCGGTTGCGGCGGCATGGGCCGGGGTGACGCCCAAAACGCCAGCCGCTTTGGCGACATCCTCGCTGTGTGTGATGTGGATCAGCAACATGTTGAAGCGGCGGCGAAACAGTTCACCAAGAATGGCAAGACGCCCGCGCAATATACCGACTTCCGCAAAGTCATGGCGCGAGACGACATTCAGGTCATTGTCCAGGCCACGCCTGACCACTGGCACACCCTCGTCAATCTGGCGGCGGCCCACGCAAAGAAAAACGTATACGGCGAGAAGCCGCTGACGCTGACGATTGACGAGGGCAAGCGCCTGGTCAAAGCCGTGCGCGCCAGCGGCATCGTGCTGCAAACCGGAACGCAACAACGCAGCGACAAAAAATTCCGGCTCGCGTGCGAGCTCGTGCGCAACGGGCGCATCGGCAAACTGAAACAGGTGAACGTGTTCGTGCCCGCCGGGATCAGTGGCGGGCCGTTTTCACCCCAACCCGTGCCCGAAGGTTTCAATTGGGATTTCTGGCTCGGCCAGGCGCCGTCAGTGGATTACCTCAAGGAACGCTGCCACGGCACCTTCCGCTGGTGGTGGGATTATTCCGGCGGTCCGGTCACGGACTGGGGCGCGCACCACAACGACATCGCCCGCTGGGCGATCGGTCAGGACGGGCCAACGGAAATCGAAGCCCGCGCGTTGACGCAACCCGTGCCCGGTGGCTACACCACGCCCAGCGAATTTGAAGCGACTCTCACCTGGGCCAACGGCGTTAAGCAAGTCGTGAAAACGACTCCCGACGACAGCCCGTATGGCGCCGTGATCAAGCCGACCGGCCAGCGCAACGGCTTGAAGTTCGAGGGCACCGACGGCTGGATTTGGGTCAACCGCAGCAACCTCGACGCAAGCAGTGACACCATCATCGAGACCCCGCTGCCGGACGGCGCGGTCCGCCTTGAAGTCAGCAATGATCACATGGGCAATTTCTTCGACGCCGTGCGCACGCGCAAAGACCCGATCAGCCCGGTGGAAGCCGGTCATCGTTCGGCCAGTGTCGGCCACCTGATCGTCATTGCCCTGCGGCTGGGCCTCAAATGCCAATGGGATCCCGCGGCGGAAATGTTTGTGGGCGACCACGCCTCAGCCGCCAACGCGCACCTCGCTCGCGAAATGCGCAAGCCGTACGATTACGGCTTCGCCGGTTAGACCCACCAGTTGGCAGCGAACCCTCAGCCGCCTGCGTCCAGCGCGAGCCATCATGGTGAAAGGCGCGACATATCCGCCGCAACCGCCGCACGGTGGGATTGCGTGGCAGGAAAATTGTTGGCACCGTTGCTGGGAGATTGGAAATCGCGAATGGCCCATCAACCCAACAACCGCTTCGCTGGCCCGCAGGTCGTTGCGCGCGCGTTCAGGCGCGCAGCGAAATGAATTTGCCCGCTGAACTAACCCAGCTGTTGCGCGCGGTGCCGGCCCTGGCTCGAGCTTATTTGGTGGGCGGTTGCGTCCGGGATTCGCTACTCGGCATCGCGCATCAGGATTTTGATCTCGAAGTTTACGGCGTGGCTTATGAAACATTGGCGCGGGCGTTGAGTGCACATGGCCGGGTGGATTTGGTTGGAAAATCGTTCGGAGTCATCAAGTTCACCAGCCGCGGTGGCGCGCAATGGGACTTCAGTGTGCCGCGCCGGGATTCGAAAATGTCCGCCGGGCATAAGGGATTTCAGGTCGAGTTCGAACCGGACATCGCGCCGCAGGTGGCGGCGAGTCGGCGGGATTTTACCATCAATGCCCTGATGTTTGATCCGCGCACGGGCGAATACCTCGATTATTTCGGCGGCCGCGAGGATCTGGCGAAACAGGTGTTGCGGCACACGAGTGCGGCCTTCGTGGAAGATCCGCTGCGCGTGTTGCGGGGGATGCAGTTTGCCGCGCGGTTTGACCTGACGCCGGCGCCGGCGACGATCGAGTTGTGTCGTTCCATCGCGCAGAGTTTTTCCGAACTCGCCGTCGAACGCGTGGGGATGGAATGGTTCAAATGGGCCTTGGCCGCGCGGCGACCGTCGGCCGGCCTTCGGTTCCTCCAGGATACCGGCTGGTTGAAGCACTTTCCGGAAATCGCGGCCCTGGACGGAACGCCGCAGGATCCGGAGTGGCATCCCGAGGGTGATGTCTTCACGCACACCGGGCACTGCTGCGACGCACTGGCGGAATTGCCGGAGTGGCGTGCAGCGGACGAAACGACCCGGCGCGTGCTCATGTTCGCGGTGCTGGCGCATGACTTCGCCAAGCCGCAGACCACGCACGAAGCCGAGCGCGACGGAAGAATGCGCATCGTCTCGCCGGGCCACGAGATCCAAGGTGGGCCCGTGGCGGAAGCTTTTCTCACCCGGATCAACGCGCCCAATGAGATCAAGGAACGGGTCGTGCCATTGGTGCAGCATCATCTTGCGCATTTGCCGCCGGCCAGCGACCGCTCCGTTCGCCGGCTGGCGAACTCCCTCAAGCCCGCGACCATTGCAGAACTTTGCCTGGTGATGACAGCTGATCATTTTGGTCGGCCCCCCAAACCGCGGGTGCTGCACAAAGGTATTGTTGAGCTGCGGGTCAGGGCGGAAGCCCTGCGGCTGCGCGACGCGGCGCCCAAACCATTATTGCAAGGCCGCCATCTCATCGCGCGCGGCCTGCCGCCGGGGAAGCCGTTTGGCCGGTTGCTCGAGGAGGCATTCGAAGCCCAGCTGGAGGGCGCGTTCACAGATCTCGATGGCGCCCTGAAATGGCTGGCCGGGCGTAACTGATCCGTTATGAGCTACATCATCGTGGAGGTCGAAGCGGACGGGCCAATTCCGGCGGAGTTCTCGACGGAGGGGGAGCATTATCGCGTCTACCATTCCCCCCTTCCTGCGGTCGACGCCGGCAAGCCTTGGACCTCCACGCCCCCGAAAAATTTCGTTCAGGCCAGCTCCAAGCCCCGCATCGTGCCTGTGGCGGAGGCGAATTTATCGGCTTCAATGCCCAGGCGTTGCAACATCGATGTGTAGAGGTTCGGCAGCGGATAATTCCGCTCGGTGTCAAACGCCAGGTGCTGGCCATGCTTGAAGCCGCCGCCGGCAAATAACGTGGGCAGGTTGGTGGTCACGTGGGTGTTCGCATTCCCAAGGTTAGTGCCGTACAGGATCATGGTGCGGTCGAGGAGGGGCTCGCCGTCTTCGCTCGTCGCTTTCAATTGGGCATACAGCTTGGCCAACAATTTCATGTGCCATTCATCAATGGCTTTCAACTGGGATAGCTTGGCCTCGGACTTGCCGTGGTGCGAAAGGTTGTGATAGCCGTCCGAGGTTTTGATCTCACCAAACTCGATGGCGGGCGAGTTCACGCTGTCGAGCAGGAGCGCGATGGAGCGCGTGGAATCGGTTTCGAACGCCAGCCGGGCCATGTCATACATCAATTCGACTTTCTCCATGTACGCCCGGGGGCTCTCGGGATCCAGCGGCATCGGGGCTTGGACGTAGGGCTTCGGCTTGCGTTCCCATTCGCGGGACATGGTCATGCGTTTTTCCAAATCGCGCACGCTGGTGAAATATTGATCGAGCCGGTCGCGGTCGTGCGCGCCGAGGTTGCGGCTCAAGTCCTGCGCCTGACCAGCCACCGCGTCCAGGATGCTTTCGCCCAGTTCCAGCTTCCGCACCTGATCCTCCATTTCCGCGGGGGAACCCTTCAGGAACAACCGCCGAAAGACCTCGGCCGCCTTTTCTTCACAGGGGATGAGGACGCCCGAACTCGTCCACGAAAGGCTCTTCTGGCCTTGCAGCACATTGACGCCGAGGGTCAGCGACGGAAAGCGGGTCAGGTGGCCGATCCGTTCGGCAATGTATTGATCGAGCGAGATCGTGTTGCGGAAATTGCCGCGGCCTGGATGCGGGGCGGCGGTCAGGAAACAATTGTCGGCCGGATGTCCGCCATCCACGTCCGGATGGGAAACGCCACTGAACACGGTGAAATCCGCGCGGTGTTCGCGCAGCAATTCAAGATACGGCGACGGCGCATATGCGCGGCCGGTTCCCGTGGGGAAAAACTGGTCGGGCAGCAGACCCAGGTTGTTGCAGATGGCCAGCATCCGGCGCGGCTTGCCCCCGGGCGTGGTCGCCGCGGTGGATTCAGCCGGGGCGGAGAACGCGGGCCACATGGCGTCCAGCAGGGGCAGGGACAGGGCAATCCCTGCTCTCCGGAGAAAGCGTCGGCGCGACAGCGGTTGCCGGCGCGACACAAATGGGGCCTCGGCGGGGCCGGCCGTAGAATTTTGGTTCATTACGGGAGCGTTCGTTACTTGTTGAGAAAGATTTCGCTTTGCACCAGTTCGTGAATCAGGGTGCGCACACCATACCCCTGGGCCCGGTTCTCCGCCACTATCTTCGCGATGACCGGGCGATCCGAGAAACGGATGGGGGCGCCGGTGGCGTAAATCGCCAATTGTTGGGCCAGATTGCGGGCCAGTTGTTCCGGGTCTTTGGCGAGACACCGCTTGAGCTGTCGCACATCCTCGAATCGCTCCCCGTCGGGCAGTTCACCGCTCGGATCCACGGGCGCACCCACTCGGAAATGGAAATTATTTCCATTGTGGCCGATGCCCTTGACCGGATCTCCGCTACCCACCGAGCGGTAGTGGTCGCGCCACCCACCCATGACATCAAAGCTTTCGAGTGCGAATCCAGCCGGGTCGATGTTGCGATGACAGGCGTTGCAGGATTCCTGGTTGCGATGCTGGGCGAGTTGCTCGCGAATCGTCGTGGCGCCCCGGATGTCCGGTTCCACTGACGGCACACTGGCCGGCGGTGGCGCCGGTGGTTTGCCGAGCAGTCGGGTCATGATCCACACGCCGCGCTTGACCGGCGAAGTGGTGGTGCCGTTGGCGGTCACTTTCAAGGTGCTGGCCTGGGTCAAAAAGCCGCCCCGCAGGCTGTCGGCGGACAAGGCCACGGGTCGGAGCGCGACGCCGGCCACATTCGGAATGCCGTAATGCGTGGCCAACCGCTCGTTCAGCGTCGCGAAATCGGAGGCCACCAGGTTCGTGACCGACAGATCCCGCCAGAGCAATTCGCGGAAAAACATTTGGGACTCTTCGATCATCGACTCGGCCAGCAGGTCGTCCAGTTGGTAATCGGGATACAATTGCTCGTCGGGCGAAGTGCCGGCGATCAGTCGGAGGTCGAGCCAGTAATCGAGAAAGGCATCGACAAACCGGTGTGCCTTGGGATCGTTCAAGAGCCGTTCCGTCTGTGCGTACAGCGCCTTCGGCTGGTGAAGTTTTCCATTGGCCGCCAATTGGGCCAACTCGGCATCCGGACAGGAATTCCAGAGGAAATAGGCCAGCCGTTCTGCCAGCGCCCGGTCATCGAGCCGGCCCGGGGTTTGACTCAGGTAAAGAAAACCTGGCGAACTCAGCACCGCCGTGTAGCCGGCGAGCATTGCATCCGTGAAACTGAAACCGGATTGGAGCGCGGAGTGAACCACGCCCACGAAGCGGTCACTTTCCGCCGCGCGCACCGGTCGGCGGTAGACGTGTGCCATAAAATCCCGCATTAACCGCCCGGCGTCCGGCTCGGGCGTTGCGGAAATAACCTCAATGCCGGGCGCGGCGCGGAAGCGTCGGCGGCCCGCGCCGGCGTTCGCGACTTCGGCGCGATTTGTCATGGGGAGCTGGCCAAAGAGCCATTGATGGCTGGCCGGCGGCCACTGATCGACGATGGGCCCTTCGACTTCCAGCCACTGAAATGCCACGCCGGGCATGCCTTGGTCGGTGGCCAGGGGATTCTGGTGATTGGGCGGACGCGAACGGAAAAAACGCGCCGCGTCCGGCCGGATCATCTCGCCGGCCAACAGCCAGACTTCCAGCTCGCGCACGGTGGGCTCCGGGTTCACATCGAAGCTGCCCAGTTTGCGCAAACTGCGCGGCGGCGTTTCCGCATAAATGCTGACGGGTTCGGAGCGTTGCGCTTTCGCCACGCGCTTGAAATCCGCCGCCATCCAAATGCTATAGGCTGAGAACCGGAGCCGATACCGGCCCGCGATCGGCGCGCGGAAGCCGCCGAACCGGATCTCGGTCGGTTCATAAGTGCTCACGACCACGGCCAGGGATTCTTTTTCGCGGCGCTCCGGGTCGGTGGTGTGCGGCATCTTTCGGTTTTTTTCGGCCATCACACCCACTTGCAATTCGAGACCGACCAAGGGAAACGTCCGGCGGTTCAGGGGGCCCTCGAGGTCGATCTTCCCGAAAAACTCGCCATCCTCCCAGGTGTAATAGCGGGTGGTCTTGGTTTCGGGCCGGTCGGTTTGTGGCGCCATCGCTTGTCGTAACGCAAATTCAGAGGCCGCCAGGTAGCGGGCCATTTGCACGTGCGAAACATCCAAGGCATCGCCACTTTTGTTAAAACCGTTCGCCTCGCGATCTTCGGGTAGAAACGCCTTGACCTCGAGGTATGGCAGCGAAAGCAAATCGCGCAAGGTGTCCTCGTATTCGTAACGATTCAGCCGGCGCTGGGTGGCTCGGCCGGTCTGGGCGAGCGCCGTGCGGTCGATTTTCAGTAAGGCGGGCGCCAGGGAGTTGGTGAAGGCACGCAGCGGGGCTGGCTCCGGGCGCGGTTTTTTCTTCGGCGGCATTTCGCCGTTGGCCACGCGGTCAAGCACCTTGACCCAGGTGGCAAAATTTTCGGCCTCGGCCGGGTCAAACGGCAACCCCTTCAAATCCAATCCCCCCTTCTTCAGCTCACCATCGTGGCAATCGAAACAATGCGCCGCCAGAAACGTGCTGACCTCCTTGGGGGCCGCCAAGGCCGCCGGGGTCGCGGCCAGAAAGCCGAGCGCCAATGCAATGAAGGGCCGGTTAATTTTCATCATGCTTCGATAAATTCGGCGGCCGGGAGCGATTCCACGACCTCCGAACACCTGCGAATTGTGCCGGTGAACCATAACGCAAACTCGCAGTTGGCGGTATCGAGGATTCGCGATCTGCGGCCACGCGAAGGCACAACCGCCAGCCGACTACCAGTCGGCGATACGGCAGGTTGCCAACCTGCGCTACGGTAACGTCGCCTTCAGGTGGCCGAACAAACTCCGCGTCCCGATGCCGTTGCCGGCTCATCCTCGCGGGCCCACCTGCTGCCTCCCTGACCACCACCGCTCAGGGAATCGCCGCGTTGCGCTCGCTGGCTTCGAGCAGAAAGGTCCGCGCGCCGCGCCGACCGAGGACGGATTCGAGATGGAGCAGGGCCGGATAATTGTCAGCGCTGACAATTGCGGGAGCGTTCTGAAACTCGTGGAGGATCACGCGCTTGCCGCCCACGTCCGACGAAGTGATCCGCACTTTGCCGGCGCCATCCGGGGCTTCGAACTGCTCGCTGCGCGGCGCAATCACGACCAGCGGGAATCCGGTGGGCCGGTCGATTTCGGTGCGCACCTTGCGCTCGTTCTGCTGGGATAGATAGAGGGGCAGCGTACGGGTGTCGGTTCCGCCCGGGAAAAATGAAGGGGTGAACGGCAGATCGAAGTAGGAATATTTGCCATCGACCACGCTGAAATTATCGACCTCGACCGTGAACTGCTCCACCCCAGGATACGTGTTGAAAGTCGTCGTGAGTTCGCCCAGCGGCCGGGCGCCTTGCGCCACGTCGGAAACGATTTCTTGATGATAACGTTTTCGTTCCTCGGGCGGCAGTTCGGAAAAGTAGCGGTTCTGAGCATTGTAATTCGCGCCGAAGAAATGCCGCGTGATGCCGACCCGGGTGGTGCCGTCATCGGCGACGGAAAGGGTATAATCGGTTTCCGTTTTGTCGTGACAATCCGCCGCCGCTTGAACGACCTCGAAGCCTTGGGTCGCGAGGTTGATGGCCACGCGGCCATCGCTGGCGGTGGTGCCGAGCTGTGCATACTGGTCGGTGTCATTCAGGTAGTAGGGGGTGTGGTCCACGGTAACCCGGACGAGCGGCGACTGGAAGTATTGTGGGAGCGGGAACGACAACAGCAGGTTTGTAATGCCGGCGATCGACGGCAGGCTCGAAGCGAGCACAAATTCGGGTTGGTAGCCGGCGGCGGCCAACATGCCATGGAGCAGGATGGCGCGATCCGCCAGGTGGCCGTAACCCTCACTGAGCGTCGTGTCGGCGGCGGACAATTCGGCCAGGGGCAGTTCGCTGAAGGCGGGCCCCGCCAGGCGGATGGATTTCGCCACGAAATCGCGGATCGCTTGGAGCCCCGCCGTTTTCGATTTGGCTTCGGCGACCAACCGCCGGGCCACTTCCGCCGCTTTGGTATTCTGGGCCGCCCGGTCCCGGAGCGTCGCGTGCAGGGCCGAAAGGTAGGCCTTCAGATCGCCGACGAAATAGTCCACGCCCGCGAGATAAGTCCATTCCGGTGGCAACTGACGTTCCGCGGGCAGGGCGCGAACATTTTGGGCGGCCCACCGGAAGTTGGCGGACCCATCGATGGAATTGGTTTCGGCGTTGACGATGCCGGCGGGCCCGGTGATGACCGTTTGCACCTTGACCGTCGGCGGGGCTTTGAGCCGGAACTCCTTTCGGTCCAAGTCGTCAAAGGTTTGGAAATTCTCGAAGCCGGCCAGGTAGGGTTTATCGTGGGCAGTGATTTCATATTCCACCTCGATGGTGGAGCCGAGATCCACGCCCGGGAGGTTGGCGACCAAAAGTTTGCCGCCGGTGTAGCGCTTGGCCGACGCGTTCCAGCCCGCGTCCATGATATTGATTTCGTTCGTGGCAATGGACTGCCGCACACCCGCGGCGGAGGTGACGACTGCGCCTAATAGCTTGATGTCTTCACAGGCCGGGTTGAAACCCAGCTTCACTTCGGCTTCGGATTTCTTGCCGGCGTAGGTTAGGACTTTTTTAACATATTTGCCGTGCAGCACGCTGGCGTGGGGGCTGACGATTTCCAATTCCTTGTGGCTCTCGAGAATGCGGGCATTCGAATCCACCGGGGCATTGGGTGCGGTGAGCGTCGGCAACTCCGCCGCCGCGAGGGCGGCGGGGGAAAGCGTCAAAACCGGCGCTTTGCGTTCATCGTAATCCAGGGCTTTGAGGCTGCGCTTGAGCGTGAGATACTGGCGCGGCGAGAATTCCACGGTCTTCAGTTTGAATTCGTCCGTACCCGTCAACGTGTTGCCCTTCAGTTTCACCTCGCGAACATAACCGAGAGATTCATCCTGGATTGGGTCATAATGGGGCATGGAAACCGAACCGGTGTAACCGGCGTCCAGGGTGATGTTGATTTGCTCGCGGATGCCGCAGGCGATTTCGGTGCGTAGCGGGTACTTGCGTTGTTCGAGGCCGGTCCCGCTGAGCACGAAATTGACCACGCCCATGCCTTTGCCGATCCACGGCAGGCTGACCACGGCTTTGCCGCCGCCGTCGGCGGTCAAACCGCTGGCAGAGAACTCCAGTTCCGCGCGCAAGGGCTGCGCCACATCCAGCACGTCTTCGGGCAGGACGTGGAGCGATTTAATCTGCGCCCCGGGCATCGTCCGCTTGAGGGCGCGTTCGAAAAAATGCCGTTTGTCATCGGGCTTCATCCGCGAAAAGGCTTCGCGATAGGCATTATCATTGATGCCCGCGAACGCAATGCGGGTGCTGGCTTGCAGCGTGCCGCGGACGTCGAGCGTGCCGGTGGTATCAACGGTGAGCAGGTTTTCCTCCGGCGGAATGATCGGGCTGGTCCGGATGGTTTCGCCTTCCGGGCGGCAAACCAGATAACTTTGGTCGCACTCGTAAGCGGGCAGGAGGTCCTTGGTGTTTTCCGCGGTGGGATCCATCAGGAGGTATTCGCCTTTTTTCAGTTCCACGGCAACGATGGCGTGATTGAAATCCGGCGAGGGCACTTCCGGGTCCCGCTTCGTGCCAACATTGACCAGCACCGGGTAGGCCTTGAAACCCGCGGCCTCCAACAGCGAAACCAGCAATGCGGCCTTGTCGCGGCAGACGCCGTATTTGTTTTCGAACGTGAGCCGGACGTCGTGCGGTTCAAAACCGGGCCGATCCTTCTCGGGGGTCAAGCCCATGTACCGAATCTTCTGCGCGACGTGATAAAAGATGGCCGAGATCCGGTCCCTGTCTGTCTTGGCATCGGCGGTCAGCTCGGCGACCGTCTTTTTCATCTCGGGCGTGATGGCATCCAGATGGGGGCGGCACATATCATAGTACCATTTGGAGATGGTTTGCCAATCGGGCGTGGTGCTTACGAGCAGGCGCTGCAGGACCAGAAGATCGGAAGGCATGCTCGGCTCCGGGAACATGCGTGGCACGTTCGTCACTTCCCAACGCTGGAGGGTGATGTCGCCGGCGAGCTTCTCGGTGACGTGTTTCACCGTGCCGGGCACTTCATCACGCACCACAATCCGTTTTAGTGGTTTGTCGCCCGGTTCATAGATTTCGTACGCCAAATGCCGGATTAACCCGGTGCCTTCCAAGACATTCACGTCGGAAAATTCCCCTGCGATGATCGCGCGATGCGTCGTGGTGCGCACGATGGAATGGATCAGATCCCCCGGCTCCACGCCGGGGAGGTTCACCTTGAGAATCTTGCTGTTCGGATCGTAGATATTCATGCCCATCTGGCTGTCATCGATCATGTCCTTGGAATTGGCGGCCACATCCACGGCCACCACCGCCCCCGTCGGTTTGATCACTTCGAGTTTGACGACCTCGACGTCGAAATAGGGCAGCATGTAAAACAGACTCAGGTCGCGGTTGTTCCGTTTCCCTTTTTCGGTCAGCACCTTGGTGAAAGTTTCATCCTGCGCCTCGCCCGTGCCGTCCGCGCGGTAAACCCGGACGAGCTTTTTATCCACGGTGACTTCATCGCAATCGGGATATTTGGTGGTGGTGATTTCCCCGGCGGCCGCCAGCACCGGCTGGAGGTCGAGGAAGGACCATTTCGGGCCGTCGTAGCCCCCGGATTCCGCGGCGAGCCCGGGGAGCCCCATCCAAGCGGCGAGCGCGAGGGTCAAGACCTGGCGCTGCGCGCCACCAGCGAAGCGGGCGATAAAGCCGCGAGCGCGCACTGGCCATTGCCGCCCCGCCGAACTGTGAAGGAGAATTGATATTACGGGCATTCGCATAGTTTTTATTCGAAGTCAGTTTGGTACGTTGGCCAGGTCAAGGGCCACGGTTTTGCCGCCACCCATAATGGCACAACTTGAATTTGCCGTCCATAATCGTTAGCGCTGCCAACCGGCGGCGCAATCCCAGACTGAGCAAGCTGAAAATATCTGGAGCGACGCGGGCGGTCCCTGGGACGCCGCCTTCGGTACCAGCACCAAAGGCGCTACGGTGGCGGCCCCAATCTTGCCTCCGCCAGGTCAATGTCCCGTTGGATGCGCCGCAGGACTTCGTCACTGATCACATCCTGATTGCGCAGTCGTACAATTGTACGGCGCTCGACCCGCAGCGCTTCGTGCGACAGGCGTTCGTAGGCCGAGGAAAAGAGGCGGAGCGGAGTGCCGGCCGCTGCCGGATCATCGCCTTCCACCTGGCGGATGTGGTCCTCGTACTCGATGCGCAGGCGCTGCAACGCGTCGGCATTGGTCGGGTCGCGCTCAGCTGATTTCATTCAACCGGGCGAGTGCCGCCTGGTTGGCCTGGAGTCGGGCGTTGCGTTCTTCCCGTGCCATCGCGCCGTCGTCCTTGATGCCGAGCCAGCGGATGAGCGGAGGCAGGCTCAAGCCTTGCACGACGAGGGTGACGAGAATCACGATGAAGGTGAGAAATAGAATTAAATCGCGGCCCGGGAACGGCGAGTCGTCGCCGGCCCGGAGCGGTAGGGCCAGCGCGGCGGCCAGCGAAACCACCCCGCGCATACCGGTCCAGGCCACCACCCCGACGTGCTGCCACTTGGGGTGCGGGTCGTGTCGGCAAAGTCTTTTGAAAAGCAGGCGCGGCAGATAGGTCGCGGGGAACACCCATAACACGCGGAGGAGGATGACGGCCAGGCTGATGAGCATCGCATCCCAGACGAGCCGGGAAATCGGAATGGCTTCGCGGGACAACGCGCGAAGGACTTCGGGCAATTGCAATCCGATGAGGAGGAAGACGAAACCATTCAGTATGAATTTCACCATTTCCCAGACCGGCCCACCCTGCAGCCGCGTCTTGAAGGTGAGGAGTTCGGGGATGCGCCAGCCGAGAAATAAACCAGCGGTCACGACCGCGAGCACCCCGGAAACGCCCAGTCGCTCCGCTGCCAGATAGGCCACGAACGGCGTCAGCAGCGAAAGGGTGATTTCAATGGGCGCGTCATCCACACGCTGGTGAAACTGGGCCGCCAGCCAGCCCACCGCCAGGCCGACCAGGATTCCGCCCAGGCCCACGATCAAGAATCGTCCGCTCGCCTGGCCTGCGGAAAAGGAACCGGTGACCACGGCTGCGACGGCAAATCGATAGGCCACCAAAGCCGTGGCGTCGTTGACCAGGCTTTCGCCTTCCAAAATCGTGACGATGCGGCGCGGCACTTGGAGCCGGTCGGCGATCGCGGTGGCGGCGATGGCGTCCGGCGGGGAAATGATGGCCCCTAAAACAAATCCGGCGGCGAGGGGCAGGCCCATGAAATAGTGTACGAGATAGGCCACGGTGACCGTCGTAAACAGGACGAGGCCGATGGCGAGAAGTGAGATGGGGCGGAGGTTCGCCCGGAAATCGCGCCAGGAAGTGAAGAGCGCCGCCGAGAACAGCAACGGCGGTAGCACGAAAGGAAAAACCTGCTCCGGATCCAGCCGGATTTTCGGGAGCGTGGGAATCAAGCCGAGCAGCAATCCACCGATCACGAACAGGATGGGATTGGGGAGCGTCAGCCGGCGCGCGACCAACGCCAACGCGGCCACGGCGAGCAAAAGCCCGACAAAAATTTCAGCCAGGCCGGTCATCTCAGGTGCGCATTCTCACTGGCGCTTCCGCTCTGGCCGCCGCCCTGGCCGCCGCCCTCATTTTCATGAAAAATCATTGGCGGGATTGATTGTTACATTCCCAGTCAAAGACAAGTCATTTCGCCCCCCATTCAGCAGTTCTCATTTTATCGCCGGGTGAGGCGGGAGGGTGAGTGATCTGATGGTGGCGGTGATGGCTGAAGATGCCCGACACCTCTTCGTCACCGTTTGTCA
>JANXWY010000192.1 GCA_025350905.1 Verrucomicrobiota bacterium | reverse complement strand
CCTGAGCGCCGTGGTGGATGCGGACAAGTTTGAACCTGCCCGCGCGGCGCTGCTGGCCGAAATCGAGAAGCTAAAAGCCGTGCCGGTGACCGAGGCGGAACGGCAAAAAGCAGTAAAGCAATTCATCAGCGCAACGTTGGCGACCCGCAAGACGATGCAAGGCCAGGCGCAGGACCTGGGCGGCAGCTGGCTTGCGACGGGTGATTTGAATTTCTCCCAGCGCTATCTGGCGGCCATCAAGCGCGTCACACCGCTCGACTTGCAACGCGTCGCCCGCAAATATCTCAGCACGGAAAACCGTACCTTGTACGCGTTGCTGCCCACCGGGACGGCCCCAACAACCGCCGTCGTCGCCGCCGCAAACCTCGAGCAGCCGATTCAAAAATTCACCCTGGCCAACGGTCTCCGGTTGCTGGTGAAGGAAGATCACCGCCTGCCCTTCGTGGAATTGCGCGCCGTGTTTCAAGGCGGGGTGCTGGCCGAAAGTGAGACGAACAGCGGCATTACGCAGCTGTTGTCCCGGCTCCTGGTCAAAGGCACCACGACGCGCAGTGCGGAGCAAATTGCCAACGAGATCGAATCCGTCGGCGGCAGCCTCGACAGTTACGGTGGCAACAATAGTTTTGGCGTGAATGCCGAGGTGTTGAGTTCCGATTTTGCCACCGGGCTCGGGCTGGTGGCGGACGTGATCCTGAATCCAATATTTCCGACCGCCCAACTCGAGCGCGAACGTGAAGTGCAAATCGCCGGCCTCCACGCCCAGAAGGACGAGTTGCTCAAGAGCGCGTTCAAAACGATGCGCCGCGGACTATTCGGCACCGCCGGCTATGGCTTGGAGATGCTCGGGACCGAGGCGTCCCTGGCCCAACTTCACTCGCGCGACGTTCAGGCATTTTACCAGCAACTCGCCACGCCCGGGAATTGCGTCCTCGCGATCTATGGCGATGTCACGGTCGCGGACGTGCAGGCGGCGGTCGCAACGGAATTCGCCGGTTGGAAATCACCGGCTCCAGCCGACGTGCAAGCGGTAAGCGTCCCTTGCGATTCGCCCACGCCGGATGCGGCCCAGCGGCTCACTGAAACGCGGGACAAGAAGCAGGCCGTGGTCGTCATCGGGTTCCCCGGCACCACGCTCCGGGCCGCGGACCGGCAGGCTTTGGAGTTGTTGCAAGAAGCGTGCAGCGACCTGGGGTCGCGTTTATTTCTGCGCATCCGGGAGAAACTCGGACTGGCCTATTATGTGGGCGCGCAAAATCTGCTGGGCGTGGCGCCCGGCTACTTCGCCTTTTATGCCGGGACCGAGCCGGAGAAGGCCGCGCTGGTCGAAACCGAAATTCTGAAGGAAGTCGAATTGCTCCGCACGGAATCGCTGACTGCGGAGGAACTGCATCGCGCCAAAGCCAAAGTCATCGGCCAACGCAAAATCGGACGGCAGGACCTCGGCGGCGTGGCGACCACCACCGCGCTCGATGAACTTTACGGTCTGGGCTTTGGTTATCTGGACGCCGAGGATGCCAAAATCGAAGCGGTCACGCGGGCCGAGGTACAGGCCGCTGCGCAACGGTATCTCCGACCCGACCGGGCGGTGATCGCGATCATAAATCCAGTCGCGAAATGATTGGTGCCGCTGCCGGCCCGCGGACGCTTTTTGCCGGAAGCCCCTTGGAGCGTATTTGAAAGGCAGCATCGAGCCTCCGGCGCTACCGCAGGGCCAGCCGCGCGCCGGTTGGAGTTCTCCCGTCAGACGCCCCCGTTCAGGTTTGACCCAGCATTTCGTTTTGGGTGGTGTTCCGCTGGCAGGTCCACTTTAGCTTTGGGGCGACCGGTTGGTGAACGCCACGGGTTCCAACAAAATTCCCACGTATTTTCCCCCGCCAGCCGCGGAGCCCAGGCGCGGTCTGCGGCCGGAACTGTGCGGCTTGAATCGAGGCCGGCCGGATTAGCTGGCCGACTATCCGCCGGTTGTGGAACAACAATAAATGGCTGGCCTTTGCCAAGATTGGGAATGCAGGCCGGGGCGGACGGAGAAATATTGAGACGTAGGAAAGGGCGTTGTATCGCACCGAACGCAGCGCGATTGCCCCGCAAGTTTAATCGCTGTTAACTGAACACGAAAGCATATGAAAAAACTACTATTCCTCGGCCTGGCCATTATCGCTGCCTCCGCTTTGTCCGCGGTGGCGGGCGAGGCCAAGGCGAACTTCGACAAGAGCTGCGCCAAGTGCCACGGCGCGGACGGCAAAGGCCAGACCAAGATGGGCCAGAAGCTCGGCATCAAGGATTACACCGACGCAAAGGTTCAGGCCGAATTGAAAGACGAAGCCGCCACCCAAGCCATCAAGGATGGCCTCAAGGACAAGGAAGGCAAAGTACTGATGAAACCCGCGGAAGACCTGTCCGCCGATGACATCAAGGCGCTGGTGAATTATATGCGCGCCTTCAAGAAATAGTTGGGTTCGGCGAAGAGCAAGGGTGCTCCGGAGTCGTTAGAAATAAGGTATCAGATCAGCCCGGCGGGTGAGGACGGGCGGGCCGACGGGCGGAAGATTAATCAGCCCATCCATTGATGATATGAAAAAACTTATCTACACCACAGTCATTGCGGCCCTCATTAGTACGGGGACGTTGCTCGCGGCCGACGCCAAAATGATCTACGAGAAAGAATGTACCAAGTGTCATGGCGCCGAGGGCAAGGGCGAGACCAAAATGGGAAAGAAACTCGGGGCCAAGGATTATTCCGATCCAAAAGTTCAGGACGGCGTTACCGATGCGGCAGCCTTCAAAGCCATCAAAGAAGGGCTGAAGGACAAGGAAGGCAAGAGCTTGATGAAGCCAACGGAAGGCGTGTCCGACGCCGACATCAAGGCGCTCGTGGCCTACATGCGGACCTTCAAGAAGTAGTCGGGTTCGCGCCCGTTTGAGCGTAACGAGTCGTTAACGCCCGCGCCGGGCGAGGCCGACATTTCTGTGGTTAGCGTCCAGCCTTGATAGTAACCACGGGTTGAACGGCGCGGGGCGTTTGCGGGAGTGCCGTTTGCAATCGGAACAACATTCATGAACGCTGAGCATCCAACGCCAAATCCGCCGCGGCCATCGCTGCTACGAAACTGGCTGAGTCTGACCGGGCTGGTGGTGGTTACCGGCAGCTTGTTCTCGTTCTTTCTTTTGTTCTTCCTGGACACGCTCGCCCATTTCTCGAATCCATACATCGGCATCCTGACTTATTTTATCGCGCCCGGGTTTTTATTTTTGGGGTTGTGCCTGGCGGCGGTTGGGGCCCTTCGGGCGCGCAAAAGGCTGGGGGCTTCCGCAGGGTTGCTGCCCAAACTCGTGGTGGACCTCTCGCGTCCCCGGGACCGGAAAATCATGGGGTTCTTCATCGCCGGCACTTTATTATTCCTCCTGGTCTCGGCGCTCGGGAGTTACCACACCTATCACTTCACGGAATCCACCCAGTTTTGCGGCCAGACCTGTCACACCGTGATGCAGCCCGAATTGATCACGTACCAGCACGGATCGCACGCGCGCGTGGCTTGCGTGCAGTGTCACATCGGGCCGGGCGCGGAATGGTTCGTCAAGGCCAAGGTCTCCGGCACCTATCAACTCTACGCCGTGGCCTTCAACAAATATCCCCGGCCCATACCGACGCCCATCAAAAATTTGCGGCCGGCGCAAGACACCTGCGAGCAATGTCACTGGCCGAAAAAATTCGTGGGCAATCTCGACAAGACGTACAACTATTTCCTGGGGGACGAAACCAATACTCCGTTCGCCGTCCGGCTGACGATGAAAGTCGGCGGGGGCGACCCCACCCACGGGCCGGTGGGCGGCATTCATTGGCACATGAATGTGGGCAATAAAGTCGAGTATGTGGCCGCCAAGCTCGACCAAGGCACGTGGATTGCCGACCCCGCGCGCCAAAGCATTCCGTGGGTCCGCGTGGTCGATGCCCAGGGTGTCGTTACCGAATATCGTACCAAGGCCTTTACCAACGCCATCGCCGAGAATCAGGTGCGTTCCGTGGATTGCATGGACTGCCACAACCGGCCCGCGCACACCTATCAGTCGCCGAACGATGCCGTGAATCTGGCCCTGTCGCTGGGCAAGATTGACCGCAACCTGAAGTGGATCAAAACCAACGCCGTCTACACGCTCACGCGCAAGTACGCCAACGAGACGCAAGCCGTGCAAAGCATAGCCACCCATCTCGCGGGGCAGTATCCGAACGAGCCGCGCATCAAACCCGCCATTGATGCCGTCCAGGAAATCTATCGCAACAACTTCTTTCCGGAAATGAACGCCTCGTGGGACAAATACCCCAACAATATCGGGCACAAGGATTGGCCCGGCTGTTTCCGCTGTCACGACGGCAAGCACCTGACGGCCGATGGCCAGCGCACGATCAAAGCCAGCGATTGCAACACGTGCCATACAATTCTCGCCCAGGGCCGCGGCGAAGAGCTTAATTTGTTGAGTCCCGCCGGCCAGAAATTCAAACACCCCGGCGACGAAGTCGATGGTGCGTGTAACGATTGTCACACGGGCGGGCTATAACTGAGCACGAGGGTCGGCCAGGCAGCGGGGAAAGATTATGGGCAGAACATTTTATGCCGACGCGCGCTACGGGCGCGCGGAAGCAAGTTTGTTGTTCTCCTGCCCTGCCGCGGGCCCGGCCGCAATCGAACCACACTCGGCGCTCGGACTCGTCATCTTGAACTTAATCTTAATCCTAATCCCACAGGCACCGGCCGGGAAAAGATTACGATTAATACCGGACCAGTTCTCCCGTCGGCACATCCTTGATTCAATGACGGTGCCGGGGCTGCCGATCGTCAAACTGATCGTCCTGTTGCTGTTGCTGTCCCAGCCCCCGCTCTTCGCCGCCGATAAAATTACCAGCGCGGACTGCCTCGACTGCCATCTCGATCCCACTACGACCCGTAAGGTGGGCAGCCAGATCATCCCGCTGCTCTTTCCCACGAACGCGTTCAACAAATCCGTTCACGCGAAACTCGATTGCATTGATTGTCATGAAGGCATCAAAGACCTCGTCCACGCGAGCAAACTCCCGCCGCCAAATTGCACCGGGTGCCATGAAAAGCAGGGCCAGGACTACGCCACCAGCATTCATGGATTGAGCCACGCCTTGGGGGCTTCGGGTGCGGCGAATTGCTGGGATTGTCACGGAGCGCATGCGATGTCGCCCGTGAAACAGGCCGACTCGCCGGTGTTCAAACTGAATCTCCCGCAGACCTGCGCCAAGTGCCACAGCAACGCCGGCCTCGCCCAGGAATATCAGATGAAGAATCCCGCGGCCGCCGCGCAATACCTGGACAGCATTCACGGACGGGCGTTGCTCAAAATGGGCCTCATCGTCGCGCCCTCGTGCAATGACTGTCACGGGGTCCACGACATCAAACGCCGCGTGGACCGGGCATCACCGATTAACCACGCGAACGTCGCCCAGACTTGCGGCAAATGTCACGTCGGCATCGAGCAGACGTACGAAAAAAGCATCCACGGCCAACTGCTCGCCCAGGGCGACAAGCGCGGGCCCGTTTGCACGGATTGCCACACCGCGCATGAAGTCGAGACCCCGAAGAATGGCCACTTTAAAATGGCCAGCGACACTCGCTGCGGCAAGTGCCACGCCGACCGGCTGGAGCATTATCGCGACACGTACCACGGCAAGGCGATGGCGCTCGGTAAAACCACCGTAGCCGCCGACGTGGCCGCTTGTTACGACTGCCATGGACATCACGATGTGTTGCCGCCATCCAACCCCGCCTCCCGGCTTTCCCAAACCAATATCCTTGCGACCTGCCAGCAATGCCATCCCACCGCGACCACCGGTTTCACGGAATACAAACCGCACGCGAACCCGCTCGACCGGAAGAACTATCCGTTGCTGCACCTGGTCTTCCTCGGCATGACCAGTTTACTCATCGGAGTCTTTTCTTTCTTCGGCCTGCACACCCTGGTCTGGTTGGCGCGCGTGATCTATATCTCGCTGCACGACACCAAATCGTTCCGCGAAGCCAAAGTCAAAACCGAAGCCGACACGGAGTGGTTTACGCGCTTTGTGCCGTTCGAACGCTTTCTGCATTTCCTGGTCGTGACCAGCTTTCTGCTGCTGGTCATCACCGGCATGCCGCTCAAGTTCTATTACACCGACTGGGCGAAAGTGTTGTTCCGCTTCATCGGCGGCCCCGAGACAGCGCGCACGTTGCATCACTTTGGCGCACTGGTGACGTTTCTCTATTTTGGACTCCACGTGACTTCGTTGATCGGCAAATCCTGGAAGGGCCGGCGCCAGTTGCGCGATCCGGCCACCGGCCAGCTGCAACTGCAACGGCTCGGCGGAGTGCTGTTCGGCCCCGACTCGATGATGCCGACCCTCCAGGATGGGCGGGATTTCATGGCCCATAATAAATGGTTTTTCGGCAAAGGTCCGAAGCCGTCCTTCGACCGCTGGACTTATTGGGAGAAGTTTGATTACTTCGCCGTGTTTTGGGGCGTGGCCATCATTGGTTCCTCCGGCCTGATCCTTTGGTATCCCGCCTTCTTCACCCGGTTCATGCCGGGTTGGGTGATCAACATCGCCCAGATCATCCACTCCGACGAAGCGTTGCTCGCGGCAGGCTTCATCTTCTCCATTCATTTCTTCAACACGCATTTCCGGATCGAGAAATTCCCCATGGACACGGTCATCTTCTCCGGGCGCGTGTCCAAAACTGAGCTGATGCACGAACGCAAACGCTGGTACGACCGCCTGGTCGCGTCCGGTAAACTGGAGCAACACCGCGTCAAAGACGAATGGTTGCAATGGAAAAACATCGCGCGCTCGTTTGGCTACTTGTTCTTTGGCGTCGGCGTCATCCTGCTGCTACTGATCATCTACGCAATGGTGTCGCGACTCGCGCATTGAGATTGGGGAAGACTGGAGGTGACAGGGCCGCCCATGCGGGAGAAAATATGGCTATCGCTGGCCGGCGCCGACCGCGCTGCTGGCCACTGGCATTCGCGCTCATTACCTGTCGTCCAACGCAATCGGGTCACGGGCACCCAAGACTCACTTTCACCGGGTGCCAGACGCGCCACTGAAAATCCAATCGAGTATCCGTTGCCCGGCAAATACCCACACCGTTGCCGCCGCCGCGATGTACGGACCGTACGGCAGGCGGGAAGACCATTCGCGTTTGCCCAGCGCAATAAAGGCGATGCCGACGACCGAGCCAATCAGGGAACTGAACATCAGCGAAAAAATGGTCGCCTGCCAGCCCAGAAACGCGCCGATGGCCGCCATGAATTTCACGTCCCCGAGGCCCATCGCCTCGCGCGGCAGCACGAGCTCCGAAGCCACCACCTCGAGGTGCCGGCATTGCTCGGGATCCAACTGATCCTCGCCAATTTCCAGCCGCTTGGCCAGCAACGCCAACCGCACGGTCACATCCCAATAGCAGCGATCCACTAGTTCCACCCGGCGCACCTGCATCAGGATTGTGTCCGACTTGCGATAGAAAATCTCCTCATACGGAATGTCCCGGTCCGGCAGATGCAGGGCCGATTCCGAAAAGACAATCGAGGTGTCCGGCGGCAGTCCAATTCTTTGCCGGCCAAACATCAGTTTGCCCATCCGCAGAATGAAGTACACCAACCCGCCGCCGACGCCAATGCCAACCAGGCTTTTCATCAAACTGGCCCCAACGGCCGTCTCCCCGTGCAGGACCGGCAACGCCAGCGACAGGATGAACCCTACAACGATGCCCCCGAACGTGATCTCGTCCGGAATGATGAAATGCTCGAAGTCGATGAAGGTGGCGGTGATCAGGCCGGCGAGAAAGAGCGCGTAAACCAGGGCGAGCCAGGCAGATTCCCGACCGAAGGCCAGCCAGCAGCAGAGGAACGCGATGCCGGTCAGGAGTTCGACGAGAAAATAGCGCGGCGAAATCGGGGCCGCGCAGTTCTTGCATTTCCCGCGCAACAACAGCCAGGTGGCCAGCGGGAGGTTGAGAAACCACGGAATCGAATACTTGCAGTGCGGGCAGTGCGACGGCGGCGACACCACGCTCTGGCCCAGCGGCATCCGATAAATGCAGACGTTCAAGAAACTCCCCACGATGCTGCCGAACAGAAAAAATACAAACGACCAAAATTGAAATGGCACGCGCGACCAGACTTCGCGGTCGAAAATCGGTTCAAAGCCCATAGATATGTGATTGCAAAGCTCGGCGCATGATTTCCACCGGCGCATCTTGACCGGTCCAGATTTCCAGGGCCCGGGCGCCCTGATAACTCAACATCCCGAGGCCGTTGGCGGTTCGACAACCCGCCGCTTTGGCCGCGTGGAGCAGCGCCGTCTCGGCCGGTCGGTAAACCATGTCGTAAACGGCGCGCGCTTGCGCCAGGTCAAATCGTTCCGCCGCAAACGGCAATGCGTCCGCCGCCTGCAACCCCAGCGAAGTGGCATTCACCACCAAATCCACTCCTGCTTTTGGATAACCGGTGCTGACCTTTACCCCTGGGCTCCGGGTGCGGATCTCTTCCGCAACTGCCGTAACTTTGGCTTCGGTGCGGTTGACGAGGTACAATTCACCGACCCCTTCCGCGGCCAGTTTCAACGCCGCCACGCGCCCGGCCCCGCCGGCACCCAGCAGCAACACTTTAGCGCCCGGCAAAACCACGCCCAAATCCTCGCGCAGTGAGCGGGTGATCGCCTCGGCGTCGGTGTTGTAACCATGGGCGCGCAGCGATCCGTCGCCACTCCTTTCAAAGCGAATGGTATTCACCGCGCCCCAGGTTTTAGCAGAGTCATCGCGCACGTCCACCATTTCGACCGCGAGCAATTTGTGCGGCACCGTCAGATTCAGGCCGACAAAACCCATGCGGCGGGCGCCCGCAATCGCTTCCCGCAAATCTTGCGGCGCCACATCAAAGGCCAGATAGCGCCAGTTTAACCCGAGCGCGGCCAAGCCCGCATTCTGCATCGCCGGGGAGGCCGAGTGCTTGATGGGATGACCCAACACCGCGCAGTAGCGCGTACTGGCGTTGATCGCCGGGCTGAAGGACTCGGACACGCGAAGGTTATACGGGCAACCGCGTGAAGTTCAAAGTTCAAACTCGTCCACAGAGGCAGCGCCTGCCTTGGGGTGCGACTGGAAGTGGCGGTCAGTGTGGTAGAACGGCTCGCGCTGCGAGCCGTCGTGCCGCGTCCAGCGGCACGTCCGAGTCACCGCACGTTCCGCCCGCTCTGCGCGGGCGGAGTGTTCGCAGCGCGAACACTCCTA
>JANXWY010000185.1 GCA_025350905.1 Verrucomicrobiota bacterium | reverse complement strand
CAAGAGCGTGAGAGCCGCGCATTGTCCGCAACGATCGCAAGTCCTGAAACACACCACCACCGACCTCTGCCCGCCCCCTTCGCAAACTCCAGACTTTTCACCTCCGCCCGTTTGGTCCCATCACAATGACAATTGCTGCGGATTACCGTGGCGGCAACAACGCCGCGAGCGCCGCGAACAATTCCAACTCGCCCGCAAGCGACGCGCAACGCCCGGCGCCACTCACCAAGCCGAAACCCTCACCGAATGCAGGCCCGTTCACCACGCACGCATCGGTCCGGCAGTCCTGCAACTGCTGCTCGGCCGCCTGCAGTACACTCGCCCGGTCGCCGTCCACCTCGAACTTCCAGCCCACCAGCCGCGCCTGGGGATACCACTGGCGCAAATGCGCGATGACTTTTGGTGTCGGTAACAACTCGGCCAACAGCGGGCCCGAGCGGGTGGATAATTTCCTAGAATTGACCTCGTTCAGCTCGCCGGTCGAAGAACGTGACCAGATTTTGCCGAACCGGAAATCGCTCACCGCTGCCGCGTGAAACACGGCCCCAATGTTTTGCTCTGCCAGTGCCTGCAACTTTTCCATCAGGTTCGCGGTGGTGGTGTAGCGTGCGATGCGTCGCGCACCCGATGCGCCCCCGTAGGTGGCCTGTTCGCCGAGGAGCAACGTCACCGCATGTCCACGAGCGGTGAGGAAGTTGGCCAGCTCGGTGCCGAGTCGGCCCGTGGAAAAATTCGTGAGCCGACGGACGTTGTCCAACGCTTCAAAAGTCGGTCCGGCGGTGACGACACAATTCATCCCGTGGAGGATGCCTCATGGCCCGGTGGCGTTCAACCTTCCTTCGATCTGCGGTTGGGTCGGCCTAGGTTGGCCGCTGGATCCCGGTTTCAAAACGATGGTAACAAATACCCTCCCCGCCGTCGTTCTCGTCTTCGATCGGGCGCGATTTTCGGGGACGAGGAGGAGAACGAGGAGGAATCGGCCCGGAGTTTTTCAAACTGGCTTCGCGCCGGGCTTCATTCGGGAATCTCAATCTCTCCGCGCAAATAAATTGTCGCCCGGCCGCCGATGAATACGCGGTCGCCAGCTCCCCGACAGATAAGCTCGCCGCCGCGGGCGGAAATCTGTCGTGCCAATAAATCCGTCCTGCCCAACCGGCGCGCCCAATAGGGGATCAAAGTGCAATGCGCAGAGCCGGTGACCGGGTCTTCGTTTATGCCGGCCGCTGGGGCAAAGAAGCGCGAAACGAAATCGCAATCGTCCCCCGGAGCGGTGGCGATGATGCCAATGGTATCCAGTGTGCGTAGCGCGGCGAAGTCCGGCTTCAGCGACCGGACCGCCAGCTCGTTCGCGAACACGGCCAGATAATCGCGCGCCTTCAAAACTTCGAAGGGAGGCGCACCCAATCCACGAAGCAAGGCATCGGATGACGCCGTCGGCAAAGCCGGGCGCGACGGAAAATTCAGGGTCAGCAGCTCGTCGGTGCGCGTCACGTCCAGTCCGCCGCTCTTCGAATAAAAGCGAATGGTGGTGTCATCGAAGCCGAGTTCCGCGAAGAGTACGAATGCCGCCGCCAAGGTCGCGTGACCGCACAAATCTACTTCCGTGGTCGGCGTGTACCAGCGGAGGTCGAACTCGTGGCCGCGCGCGACGAAGAAGGCGGTTTCGGAAAGGTTGTTTTCGGCCGCAATATTTTGGAGCGTGGCATCGGGCAACCATGTTTCCAGCGGGCAAACCGCCGCTGGATTGCCGCGAAAGACTTCGCCGGCAAAGGTGTCAACATGATAACAAGGAATTGTCATAGGTGTTGAAGCGCCGGTCTCCGATCAGAGCAAGCCGGCCGTTTCCGGGAAGCCGCAAAGAATATTCATACTCTGCACCGCCTGACCGCTCGCGCCCTTGACGAGATTGTCTTCGGCACTCATCACAATCAACCGACCGGTGCGTGGATCGAGGCGCCACGCGATTTCGCAGACATTCGTACCGATCACGTTTTTCGTGTCCGGTAACGCCTTGCCGGCGAGTAGCCGGACGAACGGTTCGTGGCCGTAGGCTTTGCCGTAACAGGCAGAAACCTGCTCACCAAAACTTGTCGCGCCAGCTGCGTCATTGAAATGTTCGCTCGGGGCGAGGTAAAGCGTGGTGAGGATGCCGCGAGTCACCGGAATCAAGTGCGGCGTGAATTGAATCACGACCTCGACGCCGGCGGCGAGGGAGAGTTGTTCCTCAATTTCCGATAAGTGCCGATGTTTGGGTACGCCGTAGGGCCGTACGCTTTCGTTGCACTCACAGAACAGGTAATCGAGTTCCGCCTTCCGGCCCGCGCCGCTCACGCCACTCAGGGAATCGGCAATGATGCCGTGAGGCTTGATGAGTCCGGCGCTTAACAGCGGCATCGTGGGGAGCAAAATACTGGTCGGGTAACAGCCGGGCGATGCAATCAGCGACGCTTTTTTGATCTGGGCGCGATAAACTTCGGGCAGGCCGTAAACCGATTTCGAAAGCAATTCCGGCGCGGGATGGTCATGTGCATAAAACTCCTTGTACCGCTCCGCGCTTTTGAGCCGGAAGTCGGCGCTGAGGTCGATCACGGTGCAGCCAGCGTTTAGCAGCGGCACCGCGTATTCGGCGGCGACACCGTGGGGCAAAGCGAGGAAGACGATATCCGCCTGCTGGGCGAGCCGTTCGGCATTGGGCTCGACGAAGCTCAGGGTTTTGGAATTCGGGTGGCTCGCGAACTTGGGGAATACTTGTGCGAGCGTTTGCCCGGCGCTTTGGCGCGAGGTGACCACGACCAGTTCCGTAAGTGGATGGTTCAATAGTAGGCGGACGAGTTCTTCCCCGGAGTAACCGGACGCGCCGATGATGGCGACTTTCTTCATAGTCATGACTACGTTCTTTTACCGCAGAGTCACTGCGACGCAGAGCAAAATCTTTGAGCGAGACGAAGTGATTGATTGCCGATAGCTCGCCCGCGTCCTCCTCGAGGCTCGAGCACCGAAACGTATTCGAGACTGCTCCCGTCGTCTCTTGCTCATTAATTCGGCAAACAAAAAACCCCGCCGGCGTGGGCCAGCGGGGTTTGAAAATTGTCAGGGCGATTAACGCTTGCTGAACTGGAACCGTTTGCGCGCACCGGGCTGGCCGTATTTCTTACGTTCGCGCATACGCGGATCGCGCGTGAGAAAACCCTCGGCCTTGAGCGAGGGACGAAAGTTGACGTCAAACTGCAACAGCGCACGGGCAATGCCGTGACGCACCGCACCGGCCTGGCCGTTCGGCCCGCCGCCCGTGACGTTTACTCGCACATCGAGCTTGTCGCTGGTGCCGGTGACCGTCAGTGGCTGCGAAACGGTCGAGCGCAGAGTTTCGAGCGGGAAATAATTATCAAAAGCGCGGCCATTGATGGTGATCTTGCCGCTGCCGGTTGCGAGCCGGACGCGCGCCACCGCAGTTTTCCGACGACCGGTGCCGAGGAATTCAGGAGTCTTGATTGCTGCCATCGATGGGTGAGGGTTGAGAGTTAGTTCGCGGCTTTGAGCACAGCGGGTGTCTGGGCTGCATGTGGGTGTTTGGCGCCCTTGTAAACTTTAAGCTTGGTCAAGAGTACGCGCCCGAGTCGGTTTTTGGGGATCATGCCTTTGACGGCGCGATGAATCAGCATATCGGGCTGGGATGCCCGCAATCGCTCCACGGTGGTGTACTTTTCGCCGCCCTTCCAGCCGGAATAGCTCATATACTGCTTGGCCGTCTCCTTTTTCCCAGAAACTTTGACCTTCTCGGCGTTAATGATGACCACGAAGTCACCCGCATCGAGATGCGCGGTATAAATCGGCTTGTTTTTTCCGCGCAATACATCCGCGACCTGCACGGCCAAGCGGCCCAGCACCGCGCCGTCGGCATCAATGACATGCCACTTGCGCTCTTCCAAATTCACTTTCGGCAAAAAAGTTTTCATGCGATTCCCAACAAAGGGACGCAGACCTTAGCAAATGACCGAATGAAGTCAATAGCTGTTTCCCGACTTTTTGGCGGCCGGAGCGAACAGATTTTGGCTTCTTAAAAGCCGTCTGCCGCCAAAGACTCCGTTCCCGCCGGCGCGGAGGGGAAGCGCTCAATGCGCCGGGCGCCCGCCGGGCCGATACACCAGAGCTGTTTGTCGGTCCGAATGAAAATGTCCCCGGCGGAAGCGGCGAGCGAGGCATTCATCGGCTCGCCTCCAATCGAGTTGGTGGCCAGACACTCAAACTTCGGCGCGGCGCGCAGCACAAACACATCGGCGTTTCGATTCGCCGCGTAAAGTCGTCCGCCGGCCAGAACGGGCGACGCCCAGGACGAGTTCCGCGCGCCCGTGCCGGTGAGCCGTTCTTCCCAAACCAGCTCTCCGGTCTTGAGGTTGCGACATTCAGCAAACCCCATCCAGTTCACTTGATAAATGTGGCCCTGGAAAACCACGCCCGCGCCAATGCACCCCTTGCTGTCGTCGGGATGCTGAAGCCACAACCGGTGCGAGGCGCTCACATTCCCACGACCGCCGGGCCGCACGGCGAGCAGGGAGTTCTTCAAGCCGTTGGCGTTTAAGCCCACGATTCCTTCCCCAAAAAACGGTGAACTGTAGGCGCCGATATTCGGACCGTCGCAACTCCAGAGCGCCGCGCCGGTCTTCGGCGCAAACGCCATCAACCGTAGCGCAAACGCCACCACCAGTTCATCGTCCCGGCCGGCGCGCACGACCAAAGGCGTGGCCCAGGAGCCGGCCACTTCCGAGAGCTTCAACGCGCCCGGCTGCTCCATGTACTTCGCCTCACCCCCATAGTCTTCCCATTTCGCGTCGGCGCCCAGCGCCGGCGGGTCCTGCTGCCAGACGGTCCTGCCCGTCCGCTTGTCCAGGGCAATGACGAAACACCGTTCACCGGGGCCGAAGTTCAGAAAACACAGGTCACGGTAGAGGACGGGCGAGGCGGCATAACCCCACATGTGCGATTGTCGGCCCAGATCGCGATGCCACAATTCGCGCCCGTTGAAGTCGTAGCAATACACTCCCGCCGAACCAAACCACACAATGACCCGCTTGCCATCGGTCACCGGCGAAGGTGTGCACGGCGGATTCTCCGGGTAGGTTAATTCCTTTTCCGCCCAGGTTGGGCCGGCCTGCCAAAGCAACTTCCCTTCGCGACGATCGAAACACATCACGGTACGTCGATTCTCTTTCTCGATCGCTTGCGTGATGAAGACCCGCTGGCCCCAGACGATTGGTGTCGAGTTGCCGCGTTCCGGGAGCGGCACGTGCCAGCGGACGTTTTCATTCGTGCTCCAATGCAGGGGCAGGTTCTTTTCCCGGCAACTCCCGTTGCCGTCTGGCCCGCGCCAGCCCGGCCACTCGCCCGCGAGCACCGATAGCGGTCCAGCCAAAAATGTCGCCCACCACAGAATCCGATGTCTCATGCTCATGAGACTGGGAGGTTCAAATTGTCAGGCGCGTCCAGGTGGATGTTTGGGAGGTCAACTGCCATGCGTGGCGAGCTTAACGCTAAGGCGCAAAGGTGCAAAGGCGCAAAGGGAGGGAGGGCCAGGAGGCTCGGGATTGCCGGCTTTGCTTGCTGGATCGAACTATTCGACTTTGATGCGATAGAACATATTGGCGCCGGTGCCGGGATTTATGCTCCGCGTCATGGCGCCGAGCTCACCCAGCAAATTACTAAACGCCGGCAGGCTGGTCCACGCGGCCGGGTTCAGGCTGGTCGTTGACTCGATGGTGTAGTGCGAGTTCGGAGTGCTCGCCCACGTCAGGTTGATCGTGTTGTTCGTCCAGCTAACCGCGATCACGGGAAAGGCATTCGAAATCGTGTAGATGAACGTGGAAAGCGAGCCGAGATTGGCAATGGAGTTTCCCGGCGCAAGCTTGAGGACCACGGTTTTGTTCTTGGGGACGCCGTCGTGAATGATCGTAAGCGGAATGAGGAACGGCGCGGGCACAAAGCCGCCATAGAAGTTGATGATGCCGCCGTGCATTTTGTAGTCCACGCCGTACTCGGCGGTGCTGCTGTTATCAATCCAGTAAGGGAAGGACTGAAGGCCGGGCCAGTTCGTCATACCGGCGGGCAGGGTCATGACGACCGGAATGCCGACGGTGCCCACGGTGTCATCGCTGTTGGTGCCGCTGGCGGTGAACCCAGTCAGCGGCATCGCGCCAGGAATGTCCACAAAGAAACTCAGCGTGATGACGTCGTCCACCACGTGATAGGGTTTGGGAAAATCCGATGACACGGTGTACGCCGGGTTGGTCGCGGTGGCGGTCAGCGTTACGAGCGAGTCGTCCGGGACGTTCAATTGCCACCCGCCGTTGGAAACAACCACGCTTTGCGTGCCGTCGCTCACGGTGAGCGTGCCGTCGCTGGGGCTGTGATAGCCGCGGCCGGCGATATAGACGCCGCCGGAAACGGAGCGGTTGGTTCGCACGCGCGTGAAGTTCACGTTGGGAACGCTGGCGCTCGCCACATTCACCGTGCCGCCAGCGGCATTGGTGAAGGTGAAGCCCTGACCCATTGCTGACAGCCGGTACGTGAAACTGCTCTTCGGAACGACGATCGAATATTTCCCGTCCGCCGCCGTAGTGCTGGAGCCCGCGAAGTTGGCGGAGCCATGAGCGACGCCGGAGCGGAAATTGTTCACGATGGCGCCCTCCAGCGGATGGCCCAACTCATCGGTGACCGTGCCGGTGATGGTGATGGGCGCGGTGAGTCCGTTGGTAACCGTCACGGTGGCGGAAACGGTCCGGCTACCGCCTTTCATGTCCGTGACCGTGCAGCGCACGAACCAATCGCCCTTCTGCGTCCACGCATGCGCGCCCTGCGTGCATAACGTGGCATCGGCATTGAGTCCGCCAAAATCCGTCCCGCCAGATTTGGTGGCGTCGTCGAACTCCCAATAGTACGCCAAAGTGTCGCTGTCCGGATCGGAGGCGGTGGCTGTGAACGTCTGCGTGACGTTCGATCCCAGCGTCACCGTCGTGGGCGAAATCGAAATCATGGGCGCGTGGTTACTCGGGAACGGTCCGAAGTTTACCACTACATCCAACGACTCGGGCGTGGTGCCGCCTTTCTTGATCGGCGTGACGTGGAGATTGGCTTCGTGGTCGGAGTAAGTGCGTCCGATTTGGAGTTGGGCGTCGTGCATGGTCGCAAACGTGGCATTCGTCGGGCCGCGACTGTCGGGCGTCATGTCCCACAGAATCGTCGCCCCGCTCGAGGCGCGCGGCGATTCCGCGCCGTAATGGACTTCGAGCCCGTGTTGCGACCACTTGGCATCGGGCAGGTTTGTGATGGCCTGACGGAAGTCGAACCAATAGGTGTAACTCGAATCGCGCGCGAGGCGCAGGGCGTAATTCTTCCCCGCCTCCAACGAGCCCTGATCGAACGCATGGATGCGATAGACGCCCGAAGTGCTCGGGGTACTAATGTAGTTGGTCGTCAGCCAGCCGAGTTCGTATTTGAAATACGGATTGACGTCGCGATCCGGCGGCGGCGAAGCCGTGCGCGTGTTCTCCTTCCAGCCCATGAGGCAGTAAACATCACCGTAGGCCTGGAAGAGATAAGTCCCCGGCTTGGCCGGAGAATAAAACGTGGCGCGGGAATAGCCGTTGGCATGTTGCAATCCCAGGCAATGACACAACTCATGGGGCAGGGCCGTGAAATAGTTGAAGCCGATGACGGTCCGGCCGCCGTCCGACGCGGCGCCGGCCTGTCCGGGAATCGAACCCGTGGCGATGACGTCGAAATCGTAATTTGTGCTCTCATACAACGCCGCCTGACCGTTGGTCAGGCCGATCGCCCGCGCCTTGGCGCGCGCATCATCCGCCAGCGACCCCGGTCCGCCCCACTCCGTCCACTTGGAATAGGGCGTGCCCGGCAGGTTGTTGGTGTAGTAGTTCGTCGAGACGCCGAGGTCGACCACCGGCAGGATGGTGAACTCCACCGAGATGTGACCGTAGGATTGCTTGAGGAAAAAATTGTTCACCTCGGCTGGAATTGCGCCATTGGTCAAAGCGTTCCAACCCGTGAACCCGCTGGCGTCGGAATTCGAAGGCCCGGCCGCATCGGTGAACCGCACCGGAATGACCAGAATCTTTTTATGCCCCTTGGTCCAAGTTGAAGTCGCCGCAGCTGCCAAACGGGTTTGAGCCAGAAGCCCCGACAACGCCAGCAGCACAACGGACACGAGGCGCAGTCTGCGCCGGTTGGGAAATTGAATTGCCATTGCGTTCGACCACCTTTGCGCCAAGTCAACTTGAGGTCAACCAAGTAAAAGTAGATGACGGACCACGAACAGGAGTATTGGGGCTCTCGCCACGAGGGATTTCGAGTGAAGAGTAAAACAATCCCAAAGGGATTCCAGCTAGCAGGCCAAGGCTGGACGGTCAGCGACCTACCTTGAGTGAATACAAAATGAAATCAAATCCCCAAAGTTTCATCAATCGCGTGACGTTGGATGCAACCCATTCAGGGTTGGTGAATGTTGCGAACGTGAACTCAGGGTAGCTCGTGGCTCGCAACCCTTGGCTGAGTGCTGGAATCCCTTTAGGATTCCGGCTGGCGGGGCTGGCGGTTGGGGAAAATCGCGGGGCGACAAAGATTCCGCTCCGGTCCGCCTTCGCCCCCGCTAAGGAGTGGCTTGTTGTGCGGTGCGCGCCTGTCGTGCTGGAACAAAGTGATAACGGAAGAAAAGCGGGATTGAAGGCGGGACGGAGCTAAGGAGACGCTGAATAAAGCGATGTTTTCAATTTTCCCGGATTGCTGACGGCGCATGATGGTCAAGCGACCCGCGAAACTCGCCTGACGGCTTGGTTCGGCGTCGCAGTTCTGGTTCGGTGGCGGTCTTGAACCGCCG
>JANXWY010000184.1 GCA_025350905.1 Verrucomicrobiota bacterium | reverse complement strand
GGCTCCGGCAACGCGGCCTGCCGGGCGACATCCCGTCCTCGGGGGCGGTGAATTTGGCCGCACGGTTTACGGCCCGGGCCAGCTCGCGGAAAATCGCGACCTCCGCCTCCATGAGCCTCACGGCAATATTCTCGCGGCGGTGTCGGCGTGAATTTTCTGCCTCGCACCTGATGGGGCCTTTGTCGTATGGTCTCTCCAGCCCCCAATACCGACATGGAAACACCGTTGACACCTTTGGAACTCGTGCGCCGTGCCCGCCGGCTTTACCCCGACCGCGAAGCGGTGGTGGACGGCGACGTCCGGCTAACTTACCGGCAATTCTTCGAACGCTGCGATCGCTGGTCGGCCGTCCTGCAACGGCTCGGCGTCCGCCCCGGCGATCGCGTCGCGTGCATAGCCCCCAACACCCATGCGCACCTCGAAGCCTACTACGCCGTACCGCAAATCGGCGCGGTGATCGTGCCGATCAATTTTCGCCTCACCGCTGACGACTTTGCTTTCATCATTAATCACAGTGGGGCGCGCGTGGTTTGTGCCGATCCCGCCTATCTCGCAACCGTGGATCGCATCCGGGATCAGGTGCCGACGGTGGAGCATTTCGTTGCGTTCGATGGCGCGCGGTGCGGCTGGCTCGACTACGAAGCCGAGTTGGCCGCGTCGGCGCCGGTGTTCGAGCCGCCGCCGATTGGTGAAACCGATTTGCTTTCGATTAATTACACCAGCGGCACCACCGCCCGGCCGAAAGGGGTGATGATCACCCACCGGAACGCGTACTTGAATATCCTCGGCACGCTCGCACATCTACCCCTGACCTGTGCCGACCGCTATTTGTGGACGCTGCCCATGTTTCATTGCAACGGGTGGACGTTTGTCTGGCTGGTAACGGCCATTGGGGGCACCCACGTCTGTCTGCGCAAGGCGGAACCGGCCGCAGTGTTCGAGACGGTCGCTTGCGAAGCCATTACCCTGTTTTGCGCCGCGCCGACGGTACTGATCAGCATCGCCAACGCGCCGGAAGCCGCCCGCCGGTCGTCGCCTCGGGGTGTGCGGGTGCTGGCCGCCGGAGCCCCGCCGGCGGCGGCCACCATCTAACGCGTCGAGGGCGAACTGGGTTGGCCCCTTACGCAAGTCTACGGGCTGACGGAGACTTCACCCTTCATGACGATTTGGGAGCCGCGCCCGGAACACACCCAACTCAACCCGCGCGCGGCTGCGGAAATCAAGGCCCGCCAGGGGGTCGAATTCCTCACGGCCGGCGAGTCGCGCGTGGTGACCGACGACGGCACCGAAGTTCCGCACGACGGCGCGACGATCGGGGAGATCGTCGTGCGCGGCAACTGCGTGATGGCGGGCTACTACCGTGACCCGGAAGGCACGGCGCAGGCCATGCGTGACGGATGGTTTCACAGCGGCGACGCCGCGGTGGTGCATCCCGATGGTTACTTGGAAATCCGGGACCGCCTCAAGGACGTCATCATCAGTGGCGGGGAGAACATTTCCTCGATCGAAGTGGAAGGCGCGTTGGTACGGCATCCGGCGGTGCAGGAAGTCGCGGTGGTGGGCTTGCCCCACGCAAAATGGGGGGAAGCCCCGCATGCCTTCATCGTCCTGCGAACGGGCGCCGCCGCGACGGAAGCGGAGTTGCGTCAGTTCGCCCGCGATCACCTCGCCCACTTCAAGGTGCCGCAAGGGTTCACGTTCCTGGCCGAACTGCCCAAGACCGCCACCGGCAAGCTCCAGAAGTATGTCCTGCGCGGCCGGCGCGCGAACTTGGTGAAGCAATGAAGGTCGGCGGTCCGCTTGGCCTTCCCGTGCCACCGCCCCGCCTTTTTCCCGACCGGGAAATCTGCACGCCGGAGCGGCGGCAAACTCTTGGTCCTTTTGGCTTCTGTTTTTCGGATTACCTGTTAGACAGTAGGCAAGATTCATGAGCGAGCCGACGCATCACGAAGTAACCATCCTGAACACGGTGCTGCAATTGGGCCCGGACCAGCGCGCCGCCTATCTGGACAAACTCTGCGCGGGCGATCCCGAGCGGCGGCACCAAGTTGAAACCTTGCTCCAGGCGCACGGGCTAGCTAAAGGCTTCATGGAGTCGCCGATCATGTTCGTTGATTTCAACAGCCCGGGCGCAGGGGCGACACCACCCGACAAATGCGCCGGCGATCGCATCGGCCGCTACAAGTTGCTCCAACAGCTCGGCGAAGGTGGCGGCGGGGTGGTCTACCTGGCGGAGCAGGAGGAGCCGGTGCGCCGTCGGGTGGCACTCAAGATCATCAAGCTCGGCATGAATACGCAGAATGTCATCCAACGCTTCGAAGCCGAGCGACAGGCCCTGGCCATGATGGATCATCCCTACATCGCCAAGGTGCTGGACGCCGGCGCCACGCCGACCGGCCGGCCGTATTTCGTCATGGATTTGGTGCGCGGGGTCCGGATCACGGACTACTGTGATCAGCACCATCTCTCCACACCCGCCCGCCTCAACCTGTTCCTACAGATTTGCCGGGCCATCCAGCACGCGCATCAAAAGGGCATCATCCATCGCGACATCAAACCATCCAACATCCTGATTACGCTTCAGGACGGCGTGCCCGTACCCAAGATCATTGATTTCGGCATTGCCAAGGCCACCAATGACCAGCAACTCACCAGCAATGACCCCGTTACCTCCCACGAACAATTCCTCGGTACGCCGGCGTACATGAGCCCCGAGCAAGCCAGTCTCGGGGGACTGGACATTGACACGCGCAGCGACATCTACAGCCTCGGCGTCTTGCTTTATGAACTGCTGACCGGCCAGACGCCGTTTGCCGTGGAGGAATTGCTGGCCGGCGGTCCGGACGTCATGCGCCGGATGGTTCGCGAGCAGGATCCCCCCAAGCCCTCCACCCGCCTGCGGACGATGGGCATGGCGGACACCGCAGATGTGACCCGTCGCTTCCGGGTCACGCCGGAGAAACTCGCCGGCGTGGTTCGCGGCGACCTGGACTGGATCGTGATGAAGGCGCTGGAGAAAGACCGCACGCGCCGTTACGAATCGGCCAACGGATTGGCGATGGATATCCAACGCCACCTGGCCGACGAACCCGTCGTGGCCCGGCCACCGAGTGTGCCATACCGACTACAGAAACTGTTTCGGCGGAACAAAATTGCGGTCACCGCGGCGGCCGCTGTGGCGGCCGCGTTGGTCATCGGATTGGGCCTCTCCACGTGGCTTTTCTTCCAGGAAAAGGCCAACCTTGAACGCGCCGTCGAGGCGGAACGCCAGGCCAAGCTGGCAGCCGGCAAGAGTCAGACGGTGGCCCGCTTTCTCAAGGCCATGCTTGAGACGCTAAACCCGGCGTTGGCGCAAGGTCGGCAATCACCCTATCTGCATGAGATCCTGGATAAGACCGCCGCGCGCGTCGCCACGGACCTCCGCTCGGAGCCGGAAATCCAGGCAGAATTGCAAACGATTCTGGGCAACGCGTACTACGAACTCGAAGATTTTCTGACGGCCGACAAGATGTACCGCGCGGCGCTGCATGTGCGCCGGGTGCGTTTTGGCGAGACCAACCAGTGGGTCGCGGCATCGCTCAACGACTTGGGCAACGCACTCAACATGGAAGAGCAAAAATATGAGGCGGAAAGCCACCAGCGCCGGGCACTGGATATGCGCAGAACGTTATTCGGCCCCGAGCATCCCGAAGTCGCCAATTCGCTCACCGGTCTGGCGGATACGCTGACCGACCTGCGTCGGCTCAAAGAAGCGGAAGCCTATCAACTCGAGGCCCTCGCGATGCAACAGAAATCTCCGGACACGGCGCCAGCAGCCCTCTTGGTTTCGCTCAACAATCTCGGCCGCATCTACCGATTAGGGGGCGATCTGACCAATGCGGCATTGGTTTTTCGCAAAGCGTTGGGCTTGGGAATGGACAAGGAGCAGAATCCGGCCTTTGGCGATTCGCTGCTGAAGCTGGCCGGCGTGTTGCGCGAACTAGGCCAACTGGAAGAGGCGGAGACCTTGTGCCGCGAAGCGCTGGAGCGGAGCCGAAAGTTGCTCGGCAACGAACATCCTCAAGTTAACTACTCCTTTACTGACCTGGCAGTCCTGTTGCAACGGCAGGGCAAGTTGGCGGAATTGGAGGAACTTTATCGCGGGCGTTTGCAAAGCACGCAGAAAAAGTTGCCGGTGGGGGATGAAGAAAGCATCCGCACCCTCACCGAATTTAGCCGAATTTTGGTCGCCGAAGAAAAGTTCGCCGAGGCGGAACCGCTGACCCGGGAAGCGCTGACCTTGTTGGAAAATAGTATGCCGGAGGATTGGCGCACCTTTAGCGCCCGGAGCTTGGTGGGGGACACCCTGCTCGGGCAGAAAAAATATGCGCCCGCCGAGGCCCTCCTCGTTGCCGGCTACGCAGGGATGAAGGAGCGCGAAGCCAGCATTGACGAGCTCTGCCGACCCTACCTCAAGGAAGCAATGCAGCGATTGGTCCGCCTCTACCAAGCCACGGGCCGCCCGGAACTGGTGGCCAATTTGCAACGGGAACTGAACGAGTTCGACGACCCGAAGCCCGCAAACCCTGCCGCGGTCGAGCCCAAACCGCAATGAACCCGCTCGCGTAACACCCACCGGCGCGGCGGCTCCTCCAGTAGCTCGGATTGCGCGCCGCCAATCCGCGAGGCCGGCTGACCTGCGGGCCAGCCGGCTGGGCCCGGGTGGGTTTCCCATTAATGCCTGGTGTAGGCCAATGCCAGGGCGCCCAACGCGGCGGCCCCCAGCCAGATCAACATCACCGCCGCCGGCGGATTCAATCCCGCGCGCACGAGACGATGGGAGAGGTGATTGGTGTCGCCGAGATAAAACGGTTTCCCCGTTCGCACGCGCCGGACCACCACCCAAGCCAGATCGGCGAGTGGCACGGCGAGCACGAGTAATGGGCTTAACACCGCCAGCGGGTGCGGCTGGCCCCGATGGTAGAAATGCGGAAGAATGGCGAGCACCGCCAGGAGATAGCCGACGAGATGACTGCCGGAATCGCCAAGAAACGCGCGCGCCTGCGGAAAATTGTGCGGCATAAAACCCAGTAACGCCCCGCACGTCAGGAAGGCGAGGAGCGCGACGAGGTATTGTCCTTCGCCCGCGGCCATGGCCGCAAACAGCCCTGCGCTGATGGCCCCCAATCCGGCACAGAGGCCGTTCATGTTGTCCATGAAGTTGAAGGCGTTGATCACCGTGAGCAACCAGAGAATGGTGACCCCGTAACTGAAGGCGAGGTTGGGAACGAACAAGGTGATCCGCACACCGGAATACGCCACCCCGCCGGCGAGCAGCAGTTGCCCGCCGAACTTTGTGAGTGGTTTGAGTTCGTACTTATCGTCGAGCAAACCGAGGAGGACCATACCCAGCGCGCCGATCGCAATGGCGGCCAATTGCAGCGCGCGCCGGTCGAGCCCATAAATGAGCAAGTTCGCGTTGGCGATGGCGTGCGCGTCTGCCTTGAGCAGCAGGGTGGCACCGAGGAGCGGGAGCAGCAGGCCGGTCAGGACGGCGAGGCCGCCGGCTAGTGGAATCGTCGTCGCGTGGATCTTGCGGTGACCCGGGTCATCCACCAGACCGACGCGCCGACACCAGCGGCGCCAGAGCGGCAAGGTGAGGAGCGCGGTGACGAAGGCGCTGGCAAAGGCGGCGAAGTAGAGGTTGAACGGAAAAGTCACTTTGCAGCAAGGCCCCGGGCGGCGGCGAGATTCACGTAAAGACGGTGGAGGTTCGCAATCATCTTTTCCACGGCGAAGTTGGCGCGGACAAATTCCCGCCCCCGGGCCGCGAGCTCGGCGCGCAATTGGGGATCGCGCGCGAGCAGCAACAACCGTTCGGCCAAGGCGTGCCCGTGGCCCGGGCGCACAAGGAACCCGGTCTCACCATCCCGGCAGACTTCGCGGGCGCCGTCGCAATCGAACGCCACCACCGGCCGACCGGCGGCGAGGGCCTGCGGCAAGGCGCGCGGCAGCCCTTCGCGCTCGGAGAGGTGAACCAGAATATCCATGATGCCCAGCAACGACGGGATGTCCTTCGGCGGCACGAGGCCGGTAAACCGGAAATGGTTTTGCAGTCCGGTCGCGCGGGCCCGCTGCTCGAAGCGCCCGCGCCAGACGCCGTCGCCGACGAAAAGGAACTTGAGCTGCGGACAAGCGGCGATAAGCGACGGCGCAATGGCAAACAACGCGTCGTGGCCTTTGAGCGGAAAGAGGCGGGCGATTTTGCCGACCACCACGTCGTCGGGCGAAAGGCCAAAGCGGGCGCGGAGGGCAAGATCGTTGTGCGCGGCGAAATAGGGGGCCAGCGGAAAGCCGCTGAAGATGCGGGTGAATTGTTCGGGGCGGCCAATGCCGGCCGCGAGATATTGCTGGGTCATCGCGTCGGCCACGGAAACGAAATGCGTGGTCACGCGCGCAGCGCGTTGCTCCGCCCCGCGGAAGAGCGCGTTGGCCAACGGCCCTTGAAACGTACCGAACGAGGGGCCGTGGACCGTATGCACAATGATCGGCACGCCGGCGCGCGCGGCGGCGAGGCGGCCCAGGACCCCGGCTTTTCCGCTGTGCGTGTGGACGAGGTCGGGCCGGCGCGCGCGGAAAATCTGGGTGAGCCGCCGCCAGGCCAGCCAATCTTTCCACGGCTGAACGGGCCGGACCAGTTCGGGAATAATCGTGAGCAACGGAGCCACCAAGGGACGCGCCGGACCCGCTGCGCGCAGTTCTGCTTCGAGCGAGCCTTCCGGGCCGCTGGTGGGGCCGGCGAGGAGGTCCACCTCAAGTCCCGGGCGGCTACCGAGGCCGAGAACGGAAGCGATGGTGTTTTCCTGCGCGCCGCCGATAATGAGCCGCGTGATGACGTGCGTGACGCGCATGGGCGCTCACTGAGGCGAACCGCCTTTGAGTTCCCGCAGGCGGCCGACCACAAAGGTGTTCTCGGGATTGTTGGTCGGCGAGTGGGTGAGGTAAGCCTCGTAATGGCCAATGGCGGCGTTGGTCTCCCGGCGGCGATAGGCGATTTCGCCGAGGCCGTAATCGACCTGATGGGCCTTGGGAAACTGGATTTGCAGCGCTTCATAATCCTGGAGGGCGGGCGCTAATTGATCGCTGCGTAAGAGGGTGATGGCGCGGTAAAACAGCGGGGTGGAGTTGGTCGGATCGAGCGTCAAAGCCCGGCTGAACGTAGTCACCGCATCCGGGTAGGCGTTGAGCTGCACCTGATAACAACCTTGATTGATCAAGGTGGTCACATCGTCGGGCGTCAGCCGAAGGATGCGCTGGGTAATGGCGAGCGCATTGGTGTACTGACCATGATCGGAGTAGGTCCGACACGCTGCCGTCAGTAGCGAAACATTCTCGGGAGTTTTGGCCAAAGCACTTTCGATGAGCCGGGTGGCGGTGGCGACTTCGTTTTTGTCAAAATAGGCCGCGGCTTCCAGTGTGAACAAGTCGGGGAGCTTCGGGCGGGCGTCCGGGGAACGACTGAGGATGGAACGGATCTCCCGGGTGAGTTCCAGCGCCTGGTCGGGGTCTTTCTGTTTCAGGTTCAACTGCGTCAGCCACAGGCGGCAGCCCAGATCGTTGGTGGCCAGCACCCGCACCCGGGCGAAGGCCTGCGCCGCCTGGCGCAGCAACCCGCCGCGCGCGAAGACGTAGCCCGCTGCGGACGTCAGGCTCGGTTCATCATACGGACCGTTCTGCGCCAACTCGGTTTCCCACAACCGGGATTTGCCAAAGCGATCCTCGATGGTTTGGCTCGACTCGACCGGGACAGATTCGCCGGCACGGTACTTCTGGTTGAAATCAAGATTAGCCCGGGCGACGGCGTTATCTGCGTTGAGCTGGAGGGCGAGCTCAAAGCTTTCAGCGGCTTTTTCGTAATCACCGGCTTTTTGCAATTCGACGCCCCAAGCGACCAACGCCCGGGAATAATAGGTACCCAACAACACGGCTTGCGCATTCCGCACCGATTTCAAATGCATGGTCTTGAAAATCTTGTCCGCGAAGTTCCCCCGGCGGACCGGGTCCGCGGGCCGCGTGAAAGCCAGCAGCCTGGGCAAAATTCCTTCCTTCGCCTGGCGCCAGAATTGTTCGTTGCGGGCCAGCGCCGGCGGCGGGAGGAGCGGCGCCAGCAGCTGCGCCGCCGGCAGGAGTTTGAGCTGATGCACCAATCCCAGCGGCTCGTCGGCAAACAGCTCAAGGTAATACCCGAAACTGCCATGCAGGTAAACGAGCTCATGATCCTGGGCGAGGCGTTGTACCAGACCGAACAATTCCAGATCGGTGAGGGTTCGGGTTGATTCCAGATTGGCCGGGGCCACCCAGTCGGGATGGAGCCGTTTCAGGTACTCGTGGTACTTGGGCGCCGGGAGCCATTGCGTACACAACAGGATAAAATTGCCGTTCCGCCCGGTGCGGGTGAGCTGGTCCTGCAGGAGCCAGAGCCGGCGCGGGTCGTCGCTGAGGATGACCCCGTTTTTCTGCGGGAGGTCGAAGGCCATATCGGCGGCGAATTGCTTGATCGCGGGCCCGTTGGTGAAGCGAATTTGGGGGTAATTTCGATAAACCAAGGCCGCGGGCACGAGGAGGAAAAGCCCGAGCACGATCCCGGTGGCAGCATAATCCAGGACGACCGACATCGTCGCCGCTGGCCGCCCACGCGTGCCCGGGGCGCGAAATACCAATAGTAAATAACCCGTGTAATACCCGACACAGAGCGCACCCAGAAAGTATATCGGCAGGAAAGCAAAACCAAAGCCCACGGTGCGCAAACTCAACGATGGGTCAAGCGCCAGCCACAAACAGGTAACCAAAATCAACACGTGGACCAGGTGAAAGGCAACCGTCGTCAGGATTACGCCGGTCGGGCTGGGGTCTCCAAACTGGGAGGGCCAGCGGATCGAGAGGAGAAAAAGGAACACCAAGATCAGTAACGGCAGCAGCAACATCGGCCGGGGAAAAATAAAGAGCAAATACTTCTGGAACTGCAGATTGCCCTTGAGCAGGTGCCAGAAGCTCTGATCGTGCGGGTGACTCAAACTGCCCAGCGTGGGCAACAGGAAGTAGAGCAGCAATCCCGCCGATCCGAACAGGGCCATCCGCCCCAAAAAGCGCAGATTGAAAAATCCGAGTTGGCGCGTCCAGACGAGCGCGCCGAGGAACAGCGGGAAGAACGCAATCATCGCATGATTGCTGGTGATCCCGACGCCAAAAACCAAAGCCGCCCGGAACAACCGACTTTCCCGCAAATCAATCCGGTATTCCAGCAGACTGCGCACGATGTAAGCAAACAAAAGCAAATCAAACATCTCGACGGTGCCGTTGGTGCCGTGCTCCCAGAAGCTGAGCTCCAATCCGCACACCAGCACGGCGAAGACCGGCGGCAGCCACGCCAGGGGAATGGTGAGTAGGGACGACTTGCTGCTGGCGTGTTCGCGCTGGTCGCGCGTGCGATCATGGGGCAGCAGCGCCACCGCGCGCGCCAACTGCGCCAACGCGAGCGCGCCGCACAGGGCCGAGAAAAAATTCGTCGCCAGCGGGATCAGCCGTTCCGGCAGCAGGCGCAAAGGTAACGTGGCCAAATAATAGGCGGGCGCCAGGAGTTCCGGTTGCCAGAACCAGCCCGCCGTGCGGGCGCCCGCCGGGGGCGAGCCCAGGATTCCCATCCAGTCCGGCAGCAAAGAAAGTGACCGGTTCAGCGTGAAGAGGTACCAGCCGAGGGCCAGCGCCCCCAGAATCCAAGGCAACCAAGCCAGCGTAAAATGACTTTTGTTATCCGACTCTCGACCTTTTTTCATGCGGCAACCCAGTTGAATTGAAGCCTCTCCCGTTGGCAAGATAACTTTACCGCGCCGCAGCAATTGTCATTGTGATGGGACCAAACGGGCGGAGGTGAAAAGTCTGGAGTTTGCGAAGGGGGCGGGCAGAGGTCGGTGGTGGTGTGTTTCAGGACTTGCGATCGTTGCGGACAATGCGCGGCTCTCACGCTCTTG
>JANXWY010000183.1 GCA_025350905.1 Verrucomicrobiota bacterium | reverse complement strand
CAAGAGCGTGAGAGCCGCGCATTGTCCGCAACGATCGCAAGTCCTGAAACACACCACCACCGACCTCTGCCCGCCCCCTTCGCAAACTCCAGACTTTTCACCTCCGCCCGTTTGGTCCCATCACAATGACAATTGCTGTTTCCAGCACCCGAAAGGTTGACAAGCGAACCCGAACGGCTCAGTCTCAACTCAATTCGTATGAATACTTCTCAGAATTTCAAAAGCGGATGGCAGAAATTGGCGGCAGGACTCCTCGGCCTGATTTTCACCCTGGCGGGCGGAGGATTATATGCCGAAGGACCGGCCCCTGAAACCGGTGCCGGATCGAACGACACCCTGCGCGCCTATTTGCAACTGCAGGAACAATTGCACGCCACGCAACTCGCACTGGAACGCAATCGCCAGGAAACCGAGGCGATCGCCGCCCGCAATTCAGAGGCCGTGGCCGCGCGGTTTCAGGCCATTGAACAGGCGCTGTCGGCCAAGCGCAGCGCCGACCTCGAATCCCTGGAGCAGCGGATGCACAGCACGCAACGGCTGTTGCTCCTCGGGGCGGGCACCATCGCGGCGGTGGGTTTTGTGGTGCTGCTGCTGACGGCCTTTCTGCAATGGCGCTCGGTGAACCGGCTGACTGAATTTGCCGCGATGATGCAGACCACGACGCGGGCCGCCTTGCCACCGCCCGCGACCGACGCCCCGCTGCTGGGCAGCGGAGGGTCGCCCCCCGCCAACACGCGCCTGTTCGGGGCGTTGACCAGTTTGGAAAAGCGGATTCTGGAATTGGAGCACACCACGCACTCGTCATTGAGCGGCGAAGGTCAGAACGAAGCCGCCCCGAATGGCAATGGCGCGCATGCGAATGGCGACCGGCACGAAGGGGTGGGGGACCACCAGACTCTGTTGCTCGCGAAAGGGCAATCGCTGCTGAACCTGGACAAAGCGGACGAAGCGCTGGCCTGCTTCGAGCAAGTGCTCAGGACTGAACCCAACCATGGGGAAGCGCTGGTCAAGAAAGGCATCGCCTTGGAACAGCTTCGCCAAGTGGAGGAAGCGCTGCGTTGTTACGATCAGGCCATCGCCGCCAACGGAGAACTCACGATTGCGTACCTGCAAAAAGGGGGCTTGTTCAACCGCTTGGAACGCTACGAAGAAGCGTTGCAATGCTATGAAAAGGCGTTGCACGCACAGGAACAAGCGCAGGCTTCTTGAAGCGAACAGCCGGTATCCGCCCCGCGCCTTGGCGACTTTCGGATCGGGCCCAGCCGGCGCTCGCTGCGGATCTTCTCACGGTCCCCGCCGATTTGGAATTCAGCCTGCCGCCCGCTCACGCGAATACAATCTCCGTCGTCGTCGCCCGCTCCTCCCAGCCGCGCGTCGGCTCGGCGGTGACGGAGGAAATGTCTTTGATGGAGATCTGACGCCCACGCGTCTTCGGCCCTTTGATTTCAATCTTCGCCGGGTCGCACGTCTGCTGATTGATCTTCTGGTGCGGCGCGGGTTTGTAGCGGACGTAGAGCACCTTCGGGGTGGCCGGCGCAAAGAACAGGATGCGGGATTTATCCGGGATGCAGAGATACGCCTTGTTCAGGATCGTGCCCCCGAACTTGAAGCGCTTGAGGTAGGAAGCCTTGCGATCCGTGTAGGCGCACGTGAACACCGCCTCGCGGTCGGGTAAGCCGCAGTAGAACAATTCCGGCCCGACAAATAGCTTTTCCGGCAATTCGGTCACCTTGTACGTGCCGTCCTTGAACACGAGCAGCACCTTGTCAAATTTCGTGCACTCGAGTTTAAACTCGTCGCCGTTGACCTTGTAGCCGACGTAGCCCGCTTCCCGGTCATAGGCGACCTTGAACGACTTGAACGCCGCGGCCTTCACATCCACTTCTTCGTGCCGGGCGGACTTCGTGGTCAGGCGCGGATAGAGTGGGCCGTATTTTTCCAGCAACGCTTCGAGATGCCCCACGACATACTTCGTAAGCTGTTGGAGATGTTTCAAGGTCTCCGCCAGCCCGGCTTTGACTTTTTCCATTTCCTCGCGGTGCTGATTAATGTCGAACAGGGAAATGCGGCGGATGCGGACTTGCAAGAGCCGCTCCACGTCGGCGGCCACGAGGTCGCGCACCAATTGGCGCTGGAATGGCTGGAAGCCGGCATGGACCGCGGCGGTCACGGCGTCGGCCGTCTTGCATTTCTCGATCAGCTTGTAGATGCGCTCTTCAATGAAGATGCGCTCCAGCGTGCGGTAGTGGAGTTCATCCTGGAGCGCTTGCTGCCGCAATTCCAATTCGCGCTTCAAGATGGCCACGAGCGCCTCCGTGTTCTCGCGCAGGATTTCCGACACCGTCAACTCCACCGGCCGGTTGTCCTTGATGACCACGATGCGGCTGGCGATGGAAACTTCACAAGCCGTGAAGGCGTAGAGGGCGTCCACCAGCTTTTCCGCGTCCACCCCCGCCGGGCATTTGATCTCGATCTCGACGTTCTCCGACGTGAAATCGTTAATGGCTTTGACTTTGAGCTTGCCCTTTTGCACCGCGTCCTCAATCGAAGCGATGAGCGAATCCGTCGTGGTGGTCGGGGGAATTTCCTTGATGACCACCGTGGCTTCGTCCTTGGTTTTGATCTTCGCGCGGACTTTCACGCTACCCTTGCCGTCCTGATAATCGCGCGCGTCCATGAGGCCGCCGGTGGGGAAGTCGGGCAAACACTTGAACGGCTGCTTTTTGAGAATCGCAATCTGCGCGGCGATGAGTTCCGGGAAATTGTGCGGCAAAATCCGCGCGCTCAGTCCGACGGCGATGCCTTCTGTGCCCAGCATGAGCGTGAGCGGCAGTTTGCACGGCAGCGTGACGGGCTCCTGGTTGCGGCCGTCGTAGCTCGGCACCAACTCGGTGATTTCGTCGTTGAAAAGATCGGTACGGGCGAGTTCCGTCAGCCGGCATTCGATGTAACGGGGCGCGGCGGCGGGGTCGCCCGTGTAGATGTTCCCGAAGTTGCCCTGCCCTTCAATCAGGTAACGCTTATTCGTGAGCACCACCAACGCGTCATTGATGGACGCCTCGCCGTGGGGATGATACTGCGCGCAGTGACCGGCGATGGTGGCCACCTTCGAAAAACGACCGTCGTCCCGCTGATGCAACGACCAGAGGATCCGGCGTTGCACGGGCTTCAAACCGTCCGCGAGATTGGCAATGGCACGGTCGCGGATGACGTAGCTCGCATATTCGAGAAAGCCCTTGTCCACCCGCGTATGCAAGCCCACTTCGAGCTTCTTCGGATCAAACAGTTTGTGGACGACGGCTTCAACGGCTTCGGCCACGACGTGCTGTTCCCCGCGGGTGTCCGACTCGGCGGCTTTCTTCGCGGCCTGGGCGTCACCGGCCGCGGCCTGCACTCCTTCGATCGGTAGTTCCGGTTGGTCGGGTGCTTTCTTGCGCTTGTCTGAACTCATGAGCGGCGCGCATTAAGCCGCAGTTGTCGGACAATGGCAAGATTTGAGCCGTGTTATCCTCCAAGGCCAAACTCCTCGACTCCTGGTTACATTTTCCCCGGCGGCGACTGCGACGGAAAGAATTCAGCCGTGGCAGTGGGACCAAGGCCGCCGGTGGCGCGGCCCGACACCCGCGTCAATCCGGAAAAGGAATCGTGCTACTGCTTGCCTCGCCTCACGTGCGAGCGGTAACTTGTCCGCATGTCGCACGCGGACTTTGTTCACTTACATCTGCACACCGAGTATTCCCTGCTCGATGGCGCCTGCCGGCTGGACCGGTTGATGGACAAGGCCCACGAACTCAAATTCCCCGCCCTCGCGATCACGGATCACGGCGCGATGCACGGGGTGATTGAGTTTTACCAGGCGGCCCGAGCAAAAGGCATCAAACCGATCATTGGTTGCGAGGTTTATGTGGCGCCCGGCAGCCGGCTGGAAAAGAAAGCCGGCAACAGCGGCGGCGGCGGGCGCGATGTCTATCATCACCTCGGCCTCCTCGCCAAAGATGAGACAGGGTACCAAAATCTCATCCGGCTCACCACCGCGGCGCATCTGGAAGGATACTATTACAAGCCCCGCATTGATCGGGAAATTCTCACGGCGCACAAGGAAGGCTTGATCGCCCTCTCGGGCTGTCTCGCCAGCGAAATCCCTGACTGGATCATGAAAGATCAGTTGGGCAAGGCGCGCGACGCCGTGGACTGGTTCAAACAAACGCTCGGTGCAGACAACTTTTATCTCGAACTCCAGAACCACGGCATCGCCGAGCAGGCCAAGGTGAACCGGCATCTCACCGCCTGGGCCAAGGAGTTCGGGCTGAAACTCGTCGCGACGAATGACGTTCATTACATTGAGAAGAGTCATTCGCACGCCCACGATTGCCTCGTGTGCATCGGCACGCAATC
>JANXWY010000175.1 GCA_025350905.1 Verrucomicrobiota bacterium | reverse complement strand
CGACGGCGCCGGCAGCGAGGGAGGATTTGATGAATTCACGGCGTTTCATAAGCGGATTGGAATGTGGCAACTCCCGAGTTCGTCCGCAACATTACAACGACGACGATTGAACCGATTGGCGTTGTCGCAGTCCAACGTCCGGAAAATTAGCGTGCAAACAAGCAGGGCGCTGAATAGCCTGAAACCATGGAATTGCTGGAGTATTGGAACTTGCAGGAGCGCCCATTTGAGCCCACATGGGATACGCGGTTCTTCTTCCAGAGCCGCGATCATGACGAGGCGCTCAGCCGACTCAGCTTCCTCGTGGGCGAGCAGACCATGCTGTTCGGGATGATGACCGGGGAGATTGGCTGCGGCAAAACCCTGACGCGCGCGGTGTTCACCCAGCGCCTCGAACCACGCCGCTTTTGCGTGGTGACGGTCGAGAATTCCAGCTTCACGTTCACCGAATGCCTGGGACTGATCCTCGAAGAACTCGACGGCAATCCGGCGGACGCTTTGCAGACCAAGTATGGCCGCGTCGAGCGATTGAAGAAATGCGCCACCCGCGTCCATGCCGAGCAGCGCCATCTGGTGTTGATCTTCGATGAGGCGCAGGAGATGACGGCGGCGGCGCTCAACGAGTTGAAACTGCTCACGAATCTGAATCAGCCGGGCAAGCACTACCTCACCATCATTCTCGTCGGTCAGCCGGAATTGCGGCAACTCGTGGGAAGACTGCCTGCCATCAACCAGCGCATCAGTCTGCGGTTTCATCTGAACTCACTCAGCCTCGAGGACTCGGGCAATTATCTCCGTCACCGGCTGAAGGTCGCGGGCCATCCGACCGGGGAACTGTTTCCGCCGGACGCGGTGGAGCGGGCGTTTCAGATTTCGCTCGGCACGCCGCGCGAGTTGAACCGCATCGCCAAGCTCTCGCTCGAATACGCCTGGGTGAAGGAATTCGACCAAGTGGGCCTCAACGCCATCGAAGCCGTATTCCGCGACCTGCAACGGCATCAGAATCTCCCGAAAGCATGAGCAACCCGGACGATTTCAGTTTCAGCGAGCGCAACAAGCGCGCGAAATCCACGGTGAACGCGCCGTCGCCGGGCCAGGATCCCGGTTCGCAGCCACCCCCACCGCCACCTCGCGATCTTCCGCCACCACCACCGCCGCGGGATTTCCCACCGCCGCCCAGCGTGGAAACGCCGCAGAAAAGAAAGGACGACGACGAAGATGGCGAATTTGAACTGCCGGTGGATCCGTGGCGGTTCTTGATGGCGTTCAAGCGGCACTGGAAATGGATGCTCTGGGCTGGCGCCGGCTGCCTGCTGCTGGGCTGCATCGTCGGTTACTTTGCGTCCTCGTACAAGATCAGCGTGACGCTCATCCAGAGAGACGTGACGGCTCCATTTGAGGCGGGCGTGGGCGGCGAATCCTTCAAGCCGCACCAACTCGCGGTGCAAACCCTCGTGAGCCTCATGGATCAACCAATCTTGATTCAGCGCGTGAGCATGAAGTCGCGGCCATTTATTTCTGTCCGCGCCTTGCAGAAACGGATCAGCGTCCAGCCGGAGCGCAACACCGAGCTGGTGCACCTGATGCTTTCCGGCCAGGACAAGCTGGACCTGGTGGAACTGGCGAACCTTTACGCGAACGAAGCGGTGCAACTCACAAAGGAAGTGCAACTACAAGACTTGAGCCGTTCCCTCAAGACTTACTCAGACAAGCTGCACGAAACCGGAGAAGAGATTCAAAAAGTGGACCAGGAAATGAAGGCGTTCGTGAAAGAGTACAAGATTCTCGATCCCAACACCGAGACGCTGGATTATCAAAAACAACTCAGCGAGGTGATCGCCAAAATCTATGATCGCAGACTTGAGGCGGAAATCCTGGACCTGCAAATCACCAAACGGTCGAACGCAACGAAAGGCCGCAAGGGGGAGAGATAAACATGGCATCCGTGGTCAACGACCCAAACGGGTTCAAGCGAGTCGTCTTCAAAGGGTTGGACCGCAAGCGTCATCCGATTCGGCTCGGCGCGTG
>JANXWY010000464.1 GCA_025350905.1 Verrucomicrobiota bacterium | reverse complement strand
TCCAGCGGCACGTCCGAGTCACCGCACATTCCGCCCGCTCTGCGCGGGCGGAGTGTTCGCAGCGCGAACACTCCTACCACTCAGGTTGACCGCCACTTCTGGTCGCACCCGTTTAACAATTGTGAGATTGCCGGACCCAATGGCGTTGGTCATCATGGCCACTGGAAATGGAAACTCGTTTGCTCGGAAAAACTGGACTGAAGCTACCCGCGCTGAGCTTCGGTGCGTCCTCGCTGGGGCAGGAATTCCGCCGCGTAAAACTCGACGAGGCGCTGGAAAGTGTCCGCGTCGCACTGGACTGTGGGCTGAATTTCATCGACACGTCGCCGTTTTACGGGCGCGGGATGAGCGAAGTGCTACTCGGCATCGCGCTGCGGGACGTGCCGCGCGACAGTTTCACGCTTTGCACCAAGCTGGGTCGTTACGACCTGAACCATTTCGACTTCAGCGCCCGCCGTGTGGCTGAGAGTGTCGACGTGAGCCTGCAGCGGCTCGGCACCGAGCATCTTGATATCGTGCTCTGCCATGACATCGAATTCGTGCCGCTGCGGCAGATCGTGGAGGAAACCATTCCAGCCCTCCGCAAAATTCAGCAGTCGGGCAAGGTGCGTTTCCTCGGTTTCAGCGGTTATCCGCAAAAACTCTTTCGGCTCATTTGCAACCAGACCCACGTGGATTGTGTGCTTAGCTACAACCAATACACCTTGCAGAATACGCGCTTCGCCGACGAGACGATTCCGTATCTACACCGCAAGGGCGTGGGAGTGATGAATGCCGGTCCGTTCAGCGCACGTTTACTCACGAACGCGCCGTTGCCGGCGTGGCTCAAGGAGCCGGAAAACGTGAAGGCTGCCGCGCGGGCCGCCGCGGCGCACTGCGCGAAGCAGGGCGTGGACATCGCCAAGCTGGCGCTCCAATTCTCGCTCGCCCATCCTGACATCACGACCACCATTGCCGGCAGCGCCAACCCGGCAAACATCCGCCAATGGGCGCAGTGGGCCGCCGAGCCAATTGATCAGCAATTGCTCAACGAGGTGCAGGCAATTTTTCAGCCCGTGAAAAACCTCGGGCATGTGGAGGGGTTAATGGAAAATAATTAGAGGCCGCACTCGAATGGAACTACCCGACTTCATCCAAATCGGAAACCAGGCGCCGCCGCTCCGCTTTCTGATCATTGGTGGTTGGGCGGTGGGAGCGCATGGCAATCCTCGCGCCACTTTCGACGTGGATTTCATGATCCGGCGTGCGGACCGCGATGGGTGGTTCGAGCGGGCAATGGCTTGCGGGATGAAGTTGTTCCGCGAGTCCGGGGCGTTCGCCCAGTTCACTCAGGCCGGTGACGCCTTCGATCTGATGTTGGTAGCCGACCAGACCTTCGGAAAGATGTGGGACGCGTCGGAAGCGCGAGCCTTCGGCGAGATGAAGGCGCGCGTGCCCTGCCTTGACCACCTGTTGGCGTTGAAACTTCACGCCTTACGGCAGAATTTGGCGCATCGCACTTCCAAGGACGCCGACGATGTGGAAGTATTGCTCCGGCGGCATGAAATAAATCTTGGCGATTCGCATTACAAGACCTTGTTCTTGAAGTATGCAACCGCGAACTCTATGAAACCTTCGTCCGAATCCTCCGTCAGCCGTGACGCGGGACGACCGAGCCTCGAATTCGAACTACCCAATCCCGAGGGCTTCACCTCCTTGCCTACCTGGGTTTCGTTGGAACGAATGCTCAAGGGGATTCGCCAGATGCGGGCGTGGTTTCCCGCGGGCATTCCCACGCCGGAAGAACGCTGGCAGGCCAAAACCACCCAGGAGTTCAAATTGTGAATGGTCGACAGCCTGCTCCTCGAGGGATTCGCTTCCGGTGAACGATTCATCCTGCAAATACTCCCTGCCGCGCGACGGCTTCGAGATCCTTGAGCGAGTCCTCAACCATCTGGAGTGTGAGGAGCTTCGAGTAGCGGTGGCTGAGCTCCCGTGCCGGCATCGGGGTGGGGTGAGAAATCTTTTGCAGAATTCAGAACCCATCGCAGCCCTGGCAACTTCCGGCGCGGTCATTGACCTGGCGGACGCTGCGCTCGGGGCGCCGGCGTTTCCGGTACGCGCGTTACTTTTCGACAAAGCGCCTGCCGCAAACTGGAAAGTTTCCTGGCATCAGGACACCGCCATCGCGGTCGCCGAGCGCGCCGAGGCCCCGGGCTTCGTGGGTTGGGCGGTCAAAGACGGGGTCATGCACGTGCACCCGCCACCGGACGTTTTGGAGCGAATGGTTGCCGTGCGGATTCATCTCGATGATTGTGGGCTGGATAACGGACCCCTGCGCGTCCTGCCCGGCTCGCACCGTCACGGTAAGTTGGAGGAAGCTGAAATCGAACGGTGGCGACGGACGACGGACGAAGTTAGTTGCTGTTTAGCGCAAGGCGACGTGCTTGT
>JANXWY010000157.1 GCA_025350905.1 Verrucomicrobiota bacterium | reverse complement strand
GCCATATAGGTCTTGAAAGACTCAGCCTTGCCATCTTCGCCAAACGGACGCTCGTTGATATGCGGTCCTTTGGTGTTGGCAATGCCGACTGCTAGCGACACAGAATCATTAAACCGATAGGTCGCCAGCAAACCCGTATGGGTTTGCGGTTCGATGCTATGCCCATAGGAACGGGTATAGTTCGGATTATTACCGGACTCAATGGATTCGTAACCGATGATTGTATCGAACACACCCATCTTGAGGTCAATTCCATTGCCGACAGGCATACGCAAGGCGACGTAGGCCTGCCTGATGCCGAAATCAGGACTTACATTACGACTGGCTTCACCACCAAAGGTGTGCCATGCACTCTGAGTGCCGAGAGTGTTGGCGTCCGGACCAAACCAGAGATCCGCGCGGTAGCCTGAGGCCCATTCTCCCTCATCAAGAGGCTTGGAAATGGTGAGTTGAACGACGTTCAAGTTGAAGCCATCCGCTTTGTCCGGTCCACCGAATTTGTAAGGTGGCAGGTTTCCGTTACCTGTCCCAAAGTTCCACTGTGCCGACATGTCCACATATCCGCTAATCGTTGTGGAGCTGAGGGCTGACTGAACGGCACTCATCTTCTCTTCGGCCTTCGCGACCGAGGCGAGGTTGACCACGCCTACGGCGGCCAGACCTAACGTCCATTTATTAAACTTCATTTGGTTCCTCCGATGTTGGTTTTGTTGTTCTGTTTTGCAGTGCATCTGCATTCATAATGGAGTAAAACCGGTTTACCCCGGCACCATTCAGGTGCGATTTGCGTATCTTTTAGAGGGAAAGTGGACATTTGACAACAGTTTTTTTCATTTTTAATTGTCTCGTGCTGTTGCAACCAGTTCTGCCCCAATTCGCTGTGCGCATTAATTCGATGCAACGGTAGCTGTCTTTTTCTTGTACGGGCGTGTCCGAAACGCATTTAGAGCGCTGATCTTTCATCAATTTCATTCCGTAGAGAGCTGGCGTTCCTGATGATTTTGAGAAACCTCGTGCAATGGAATAGCTGTTGCTTACTTTCATGCGTTGTTTCTGAATCGTAATATCGAGTCATCGCATGTTAACGTTGACCCGATCTTGAGAAATGGTGAATTAGTCGTTATAAAGCCCTGAAGACATTATGCCCTCATTCGTTTACATCGCCCGGGAGACGGGTTCTGGTCGCGAAATCCGAAGCTCCGTTGAAGCGACTACTGAGCAGGCCGCCATCGCAGCCTTGCTCAACCGCAACCTCCTGGTGGTTTCAATCCAGGAAAAAATCGGCAAGAAAGGGCGGACGGGCGGCGGCAGCGTCGGATTGGCAGACTTGGTAATCTTTACCCGCCAACTGGCCACCATGATCGATGCTGGCTTGGCAATGGTCCAATCGCTCCAGGCGCTGGCCGACCAGACCAACAACAAAGTCATGCGGGACGTGATCCGTGATGTTTGCACCCGCGTCGAGGGCGGCGACAGTTTTTCCGAGGCACTCCAAAAACATCCAAAAGTCTTCTCGCGGCTTTATTTTTCAATGGTTTCCGCCGGAGAAACGGGCGGTTTGCTGGCCGAAATTCTCGCCCGCCTCGCCGTTTACCTGGAAAATACGGCGCGTTTGCGCAAGAAAGTTAAGTCCGCTGTCATGTATCCGATCGTGGTTACGATCGTGGCGATCCTGATCACCATTTTTCTCCTCGTCAAAGTCGTGCCGGTCTTCGGCGAAATCTACGCCGGGTTCGGAGCCGGGCTGCCCGGGCCGACGCAGTTCCTTATCAACCTCAGCAACTTCGTCCAGCATTACATCATTCTCGTGCTGCTGGGGGGTGGTGGCGCGGTTTACGGCTGGTTCTATTTTATCAAAACCAAGACCGGTCGCGAATTTTGGGATTCCCGCCGCATCAAGCTCCCCATCTTCGGCTCCATTGCCCACAAGATTTGCCTCGCTCGCTTCACCCGCACGCTTGCCTCGCTGGTGCGCAGCGGTGTACCCATCCTCGAGGTCCTGCAAATCGTGTCCCAGACCGTCGGCAACGTCGTCATGGAAAAAGCCATCAAGGTCGCCGCCAGCGACATCGAGCGCGGCGAAAGCATTTCCGCTGCGCTCTCCAAGCACCCGGTTTTCCCGAACATGATCATGCGCATGATTTCAGCCGGCGAACAGACTGGTAAAATTGACAACATGTTGGAGCGCGTCTCGGACTTCTTGGATGAAGAAATTGAAACCACCCTCTCCGGCCTCACGTCGCTCATCGAGCCAATCCTGATTGTCGTCCTGGGGGTGGTCGTC
>JANXWY010000460.1 GCA_025350905.1 Verrucomicrobiota bacterium | reverse complement strand
TTTTGGCGGCAAACTCGGCGTGCGTGAAACTGGTCTGGTGGGTCATGCAACACAGACGAGAAAATCAGCCTCCTCGTTCAAAAGAAATCCATGCGGATTAAATCAGCGTTTCCCTAGGTGATTCTCCGGGCTGCTTTTCGGTGGAACTCCGATTGAATGAAAATGCCCGATCACGGATAACACGCATCGCGAAATGGCACCGTCGGATGAGATCCATCGGCGTCTCCCCGACCAGGAGCCTTCGCCCAGGCATTTGAGAATCCTAAGCGCAATCAACATTATTGTCCCAAGCATTCAGATGACTTCGCACTGGCGACTGATCAAGGCGCAGGTCGTGGTCACTTCGGGAGATGCTCGGGGCGATGACCGCCACCATCGCCGCGGCTGCCAAGCCGAAGCCTTCCTCGCGCCTAGTGATACCGACGCAGGAATCGCTTCCCTGGCCCGATTCACTTTAGGCCCCCTTCGAGGGCTTGAAACTCATCGGCACGTTTTGGGTGCTGAGGGTGACTGATTGTCGATAACTCACATTACGAACCCGGAGATTCCATGAATATGAAATTGATTAAGAATGCAGTGTTGGTCATCGCGGTTGCGTTGACCGTAGGTGTCAGCACAATTTTTGCCGGCGGCAAGGCCCTGAAGGTGGGAGACACGCTGCCCGATCTGAGCACCTTCGGCCTGGTGGGCAAAATGCCCGATGCCCTGAAAGGCCAGGTGGTTTTGCTGGATTTTTGGGCTTCGTGGTGCGGCCCCTGCCAGCAATCCTTTCCCGTAATGGAGGAGTTGCACCAGAAATACAGCACCAAGGGCCTGGTGATCCTGGCCATCAACGTGGATGAAAGTGCGGCGGCGATGAAAGGCTTCCTCCAGGACCACCCGGTGAAATTCAGCATCCTGCACGATGCCACGAAAAAACTGGTCAGCACCGCCAACATCGGCTCCATGCCGACCTCGCTGGTCATCGGCCGGGACGGCAAAGTGGTGTCGATTCACAAGGGCTTTCACGGCCAGGAAACCGCCAACCAGTATATGGCCGAAGTGGAGAAGCTCCTCGCCGGCACCGTGGCCAGCAAGTGATGGTGCACGGCGGAAGACTCGGCCGCGTGGAGATCGCCGGCGGCCGACCTTCTTTGAGGCCAACGCGACGCGTTCGCCGGGAAAATGCGCCTCGCGCCAGCAACGCTGGCACCCGCCAAAAGGCGGTGGCGGATGGCCGACGCTGGGCCATTCATTGGTCCTGGCAGATTGGTGCCGACCAAATTGGCAAACTGTCTGGACTCGGCGGCGATCGGGTAGCGTCGCTGGATCGGGCGACTGCCGGCGGAAGCGCGAATACTGGGGTAAGTGAAGCGGTCGGTTAAAACAAAAATTTAATAGGAACGATTCGTATCATGAAGATTATGTCGAGCAGTTTATTGTCGGTGGTTCTGGCGCTCAGTGCGCCGTTGGTTTGGGCGGAAAGTCCCTTCGCCGTGACTCCCCGGCTCGAGCTGGAGCATGGTGAACGGGTCTTGAAGGTGGCGTTTACGGTGCCGACCAACCACGTGCTCTATGCGGACAAGCTGGCGTTCCGGTTGGCCACCAATGACGCGCCCGTCACCTTCGAGTTACCGGCGCCAAAAACGATCACGGACAAGTTCACCAGTCACGAAAAACAGGTGTTCACCCAATCATTCGAGGCGAACTACCCATTGACCGGTTCGCCCAAGCGCGATTTGCAATTGACGATCCACTTTCAAGGGTGTGACGAAGCCAATTGTTTCTTTCCGGAAGATCAGACTTTCCTGATTACCGCCGCCGGCACCGTCACGCGCCTGGAGGAAACCGACCAGGAAATTGGTCCCGCCGCGACGGCGAGCTGGCAGACGTCGGCGGTGGGTTTCACGGTCGCCAACCGCGGCAGCGGCTACCTCAATGAGAAAGATTTCCTGGGTTTCCTGGAACAACCTCAGACCGGCGCAGCCGGTCCGGCGGTCGTCCCGACTCGGAGCGGATTCTGGGGCTTGCTGCTGACGATGGGGCTGATCGTGCTGGGCGGCGTCGCTTTGAATTTGACGCCGTGCATTCTGCCGATGATTCCGATCAACCTCGCTATCATTGGCGCCGGGGCGCAGGCCGGTTCGAAGAAGCGTGGGTTTGCCTTGGGCGCGACCTACGCAGCGGGTATGGCCATCGCCTACGGGGTGTTGGGGCTCGTGGTGGTGCTGACGGGTTCGAAGTTCGGTACGCTTAATTCCTCACCTTGGTTCAATCTTGGCATCGCCTCGGTGTTTCTGTTTCTTGCCCTGGCCATGTTCGATATCGTCTCCGTGGACTTGTCCCGCTTTCAAAATAGTTCCTCCGGTAAAGCCGGTGGTTCCAAGAGCAAGTTCATCGTGGCGTACACGATGGGCACGGTGGCGGCCCTGTTGGCGGGTGCTTGTGTCGCACCGGTGGTGATCTCGGTATTGTTGCAGGCCACCACATTGCACGCGAAGGGCATCACGGCCGGATTGCTGTTGCCATTTTTGCTGGGCCTCGGGATGGGACTGCCGTGGCCCTTTGCCGGGGCGGGACTCTCCTTCCTACCCAAGCCGGGCAAGTGGATGATGCGGGTGAAGTATGGCTTCGGCGTGATGATCATTCTGTTCGGTGCGTACTATGGCCATCTGGCCTACGGATTGTTCCGATCCGACGCGGATTACCGGGCCAGTGCGGGCAAGCTCGGCGACCATGATTCGCAGGCACAATTCACCGAGGAGCTGGCGAACGCGCTCCAGGCGGCAAAGGCCGACGGCAAGCCCGTATTCATCGATTTCTGGGCGAGCTGGTGCAAGAATTGTTCGGCGATGGAGCATACCACGTTTGCCGCCGCGGCGGTGAAGGACCGGTTGGCCGGTTATCACGAAGTCAGATTGCAGGCCGAACGGCCCAATCAATCGCCGGCGAAAGACGTTCTCGATTATTTCAAAGTCATGGGCTTGCCGTCGTATGTCGTACTGACACTCAAGTCCGACCAACTCGCCGCCGCCGGACCAGTTTCGCTGTCGTCGAAGTAATCGCCGCGCTGCTCTCGGCACCGGATCGCGGGACAAGTTTTCGTACGGCGCTTACAGTGGCACGGGGTCGTGACCCGTGCGGTCGCTCGCCCGAGTTTGGATTGCTGCCGCCGCTCGGCGGGCTCGAGGACTATCATCGTCGCGAAGTCGTTGGCGGCCGCGATGCCCGGCTGGCGCCAGCCAGGTGAACCCTTTCGGTACGAAGCACCCGAACACGTTTTTTTGCGTGCCATCGAGCTGACTGTCGACTCACTTGTCCGGGGTGCAATTACCACAGGCGTGTTGGCGCCGAAGGGGAATTTTTCTGCCGCGGGCGTGATGGAGAGGGCTGCGCAAACCGTCAATCCATTCCCGCGTTTTTCGGCGGCGCAAATTCCACAACTGGCTTCGGTGGCGCCAAGGGTCGCGTTGGTCGCGGTTCCGGTGCGCCCGCGCCTGCAATTCGTTGACTTGAAATATCCCCTTTGTTTATAGGGCTGCAGAGCGGCTCTCGCGGGCGCTGTCCGCCGTCCCTCCGCGCATTGCGGATCTGCGGGCGTCGGGAAAAACCTGATAGGGCTAGGTGAATTTCTTGTCCCGATTTCCGGTGAACCCCGATTGATGGAAAAGATGCCATCGCGGATAACAGGCATCGTTGATTGGAAAACTCGACGGAGATTCATTGGTGACGATCTGTCCATGTGTATTCGTCTCGATCGTGGAGTGCCCGAAGTGCGATGAAAAAGAACCGCCAGTCTGTATATGAAAATGAAAATTATGAAATTGAAAATTGGGAGTCGTGACCCGCTAGCGCTAACCAAGTCCTGCAGTCTGCTGTTCGCTTTGTTCACGGCGACGACGGCCACGGCCGAAATGTCGCTGCACCTGGAGAAGACGGCTGACAAAGTCGTGGTTACTTGGCCCTCCACTCTGGATCCCTGGGTGCGGGTTGATTTCTCGCCCATTCACCAGGGCGGATGGAAAGCGTGCCCAGAGGAGGTTGCGGACGATGGCGTGACGCGGAAAATGACCCTTGCGCCGAATGGATCGGCGCAGTTCTTTCGCCTGTTTGATCCTCTCGCCGCGATAACGGTTGGCCGAGGTGGTGGCTTGTACGATGCGTTTTGGACAACGACGGGCGTGGTTGCACCAACCAACAATCATCCGCTGTGGGCGTCACGGCCGGACCTGATCAGCGACAAGAGCAAAGGCTCCACGACTTGGCGGTGCAAGGAGTGCCATGGCTTTGACTATCAGGGAGTCAACGGCCAATACGCCACCGGAACTCATCGTACGGGCATCCGGGGCATATTCGGCACCACGAAAACGGATGCGGAGTTGGCTGATTTGATCAAGAACAACCATAGTTACGGGACCGTCATCAGTGACGCGGAAATTGATAACCTGGTGCAGTTCATTCGCCAAGGCCAGGTCAACACCACCCGGTACATTGATACGAACGGCGTCGCCAAAGGGGATGTCGTCCGCGGGAAAGCCTTGTATCTAATGGGGATCGGCGTCAACCCGGGTTGTGCGGCCTGCCACGCGACGGACGGATTGGGCAAGCCACCTGATTTTCCTACCTTCGCAGACTTCCCGGGATTTAAATCGCACAAGGACGTTTGGGAGTTCCAACACAAAGTGCGCTTTGGGGCGAAAGGGAAGACCCCAACACCCATGGCCGGCACGCTGTCTGGGGGCGACTCCTTTCAAGACGTGGCTGACGTGGTGGCCTACTGTCAGACGCTGCCGCAAACGATAACGGCGACCGTGGCCCGTGGGGGTGCGTTGTATGATAAATGGTGGGAGGTGACGATTGGCTCCGGGTCCGCGGGGCCGACCAATAACCATCCGTTATGGGCTTCGCGGCCCGACCTGACGAGCAACACGCGCAGCGGCTCAGCGACTTGGCGGTGCACGGAGTGTCACGGATTTGACTATCGGGGCGTGGCGGGCGCGTACGCCACCGGCAATCACCGTACGGGCATCCGTGGCATCAATGGTACCACGAAGAGCGCGTCGGAGTTGACCGAGTTGCTCACGAACCATCATAGTTACGGGACCGTCTTGAGTGCCGTAGAGATTCAAAGCCTCGTGCTGTTCGTTTTGCAGGGGCAGATTGATACCACCGCGATTCTCAACGGAACGGTCTTTCAAGGAAACGTTGCGCGCGGACATGCCCTATACGATTCCGGTATCGGTTCAAATCTCTCGTGCACCGCCTGTCACGGCGCCGCGGGCCTGGCGATCCCACCGGGCTATTCTACATTTATCGATTATCCGGGATTGAAATCGACCACCAACCCGTGGGAGAACCAACACAAGCTGCGTTTTGGGCATCCGGGCTCGGCCATGCCCGGCAGTGTGGATTCGGGCGGCACCCTCCAAGACATGGTGGACGTGGCAGCCTACTGCCAAACCCTACCCGTGGCACCTCCGCCCCCCGTTCCTTGACTCTGCTAAGCAGCCTGCGCTGCCTCCGCCGCGCGATCCTGCCTCAGGATCGCGCGGCTTTTTTTGGTTCGGATGGCGGCCGGGAACATTGGGAAACGGAACCAAACGCTGCGGCCGCTGTTCGTGGATCGGCGAATCGTCCGGTTACTCTCGGTATTCACCCTGCCCGCGAATCGCTCGGTCGTAGCACAGACTGGCAGTCTGCCATTTCGCCGAAGGGTCGTCGGCTGGCCGCATATCGGATCAGGCGAGCCGCGATCGGTTCCTTCGTGTCGTTCGTGTATTTCGTGGTAGCAATGGATCGTTTCAACTTGGCGGTACCGATGCCGTTGTAGCGCGTGCGGGTGGCGGCGACGCCCCGTCGCCCTGTTCCCAGTCACCGTTTGGTTGGCGGCCAGGAACTGTGGCGACGCGGGCATCGCCGCCACACCAACCGACGAGGAAGTTCACTTTCACGGGGCGGGCGGATTTCCGCACCGGGCCACGTGAAGGCGGAACTGCGAACCAAAGTTCATTTCCAGTTCGCCCACCGCGGCCGGCGTTGAATCCGGGTTGCTTCAGGAAGGAATTTCCCAGCCCGCCCGATAGGATTCTTTCAGATAGGCGTCCGCTTCCGGCGCGTTGCGGCACGTCATCCCTTTGGCGTCCCAAGAAAGTTTCTTGCCGACGCGCAGGGCGACCAAGCCGAGTAAGCCGACTTCCGTCAACGCGGCGCCGTATTCAAAATTGGAACTGGGAGATGGCCCCCCTTTGCAGGCATCGAGCCACTCGCGATGATGCCCTTTGGAGCGCGCCAAACTGGGCACGGGTCTTTGGTAGGCTTGATCTTTGGCGGCGGGAAGCAGTTTGGGCCGACCGCCCCAACCCGGGCTGGAGAGCGCGCCTTGGTCGCCGAGGAACAGGATGCCGTTGCCGTCGAATTGATCGCTTGCATCCAGGCCTTCGGGGCGCGGCGGTTTCAGGCCACCTTCATACCAGGTGAATTTGACGGCAGGTTTTTCTCCGCGCGGTCCGAAATGGTAGGTGTAGAGGCCGGCGGCCGGGGCAATATATTTGTCCACCGGACCGACGGCCGAGGCCTCGATGCTCAAGGGCTCGCGGAGATTTAAGGCCCACATGGCCGGATCAAAATTATGGCAGAAAAAATCACCGATCGGAGCGGTGCCGAAGTCCCAGAAATCGCGCCACCGAACGGGGTTGAGGGCGGAACTGTAACCGCGCCATTCACGCGGCCCGATCCAGAGATCCCAGTTCACGCCCGTCGGAGTGGCTTCATCCTCGGGGCGGCCGGTCAAACCCTTGTTCCAGCGCGTGGCACTGGTCCAGGCCTGGACTTCCCGCACCGCACCGATGGCGCCAGCCCAGATGATTTCGCAAGTCTGGCGGATGAAATCACCCGAGTGACCCTGATTGCCCATCTCGGTGGCGACGCCGGTTTCCCGGGCGACCCGGGCCACCTGCCGCGCCTCCCAGACATTGTGGGTGAGCGGCTTCTCGCAATAGACATGTTTTTTCTGGCGCATCGCGGTGATGCTCACGTAGGCGTGTAAATGGTCGGGGGTGGCGCAAAGCACCGCGTCGACCGCTTTCTCTCGCTCCAGCAGTTGGCGAAAATCTTCGTAAGCGGCCACCTGGTAGTTCGGCGTTTTTTCCGCGTAATGTTTTTCAATCTCGGCTTTGACGGGCAGGCGTCCGGCGGTGCCTTTGTAGTAGAAGGCGTCGAGGTTTTGTGACGCGATGGGATCCGCCACCGCAATGATCTGGGCGTCGGCGTGTTCGAAGAGCGAGCGCACATTCGTCCGTCCCTGGCCACCACAACCGACGATGGCGAGGTTCACCTTTTCGCTCGGCGGGACAAATCCCGGACCGCCGAGTACATGGCGCGGAACAATGGTGAAGCCCGCGACGGCCGAAGCCGCGCCGCCGATAAAGGCTCGGCGACTCAGTCCGCTCCGGGTCCGATGCCGGCGTGGGTTCACGGTTTGGCCTCCGCGTCCGCAAACCCTCGGACGTAGCCGACGCATTGCGCAATGTCCGCCACGGTGTGCTCCCAGTCGCGTTCGTATTCGATGGAAATATTACCATCGAACTTCTGCCGACGCAGTTCGCGCAAAATACCCTTCACATTGGTCACGCCCAGCCCCAGCGGGAGATCGCCGGCATCCGGATTGCCCGCTTCTTTGATGTCTTTCAAATGCACGCTGATAACCCGGCCTTCGAAAATTTTGAGACCAGCGACCGCATCAACATTGGAACGCGTCCAGTGCCCAACATCCGCACAGACTCCGAAACGCGGATCCCGATCTTTGACGAGCGAAAAAACGTAATCAGGATCCCAAAGTTTATAATCGGGATGCGCCGCCCGTTTCGGATGACAATGAATACCGGCCGGAATGTTGTATTCCTTGATGAGTTGCTCGATCAGGTCCAGCTGATCAGCGGACGGTTCAATGGTGATCGCGCGGACACCGAGCTTCCGGGCGAACTCGAATACCTGCCGGGCGCCGGCTGCGTCGCGGGGAATGTTCACCACGCCAAAGTTCACGATCAGCAGGCCATGCTGCTTCGCTTTGGCTTTGAGCTGGGCAATGGTCTCCTCCGAGGCGTTGGGTTCCACCTTGGTCTGTTTCTCGTCGAGGCTGAGCGCTTGGCCGGGATAAAACTCGATGGTTTTGCCGCCGGCGGCAGCCGTCTTCTCCATCGCTTCAAACGCGGTGAACCGATGAAACGTGTACGCCTGACAGCCGAGCACGAACCCGCCGACCCGAAATTCCGGGCCGACGGGGAGTTCGGCTGCCGGGCTGGGAGAAGTGATAATTCCCACCGCAAGAATCGCGGAGAATTTTATGAGATTTAGGAGTTTCATAAAGCTTGGGCGCGGGCGAATTATTTTACTTTTCCGGTTTGGCCCGCGGCGTCGCATCACCGGGAATCAAACCCAGCGACCATTGGACCTGCTCGAGCCACAGTTTTTGAAAATCGGGGCGGTCCCAGACGGCGGGCACGTGGCCGAGTCCGTTGTAAAGCACCCGGCCTTTGCCGTAGCTCCGCGCCCAGATAACGGCGAAGTCTTTATCGGTTCGTTTCACGCCCTTGCGCGTCAGATCGAGTTTCTCGGCATCGAGGCTCAGCAAGACGCGCACATGCTGCCGGGAGAAATCCTTGATCTGATAAACTTCGTCGAAGAGCGTGAAAGCCGTGGGAAGGTTTCCCATTCCAGGGAACTTGACATCTTCCACCACCAAGGGCGCATTAAACTGGCCCCATGGATGCCCATCAAAATAACCGCCGAGCATCTCACCATACTCGGGCCAGCCGGTGAAAGTGATGGTTGCGCTGTGAATGCCGATAAAGCCCTTGCCATCGTCGCGGACAAAGGCGAGGAGATCCGCCTTTTGCGACGCATCCAGGTCCAGCTCGCCGTCGGTGAAAAACACCACGGCATCAAAGGCGTCCAGGTTCTTGGCCTCCCACTTCAACGGTTTCTTCGTGATGGCCGTGCAATCGGTGCGCAGATACGTATTCCAAAGTCCCGAGTGGCGACCAAGGTTATAGAGCGTCACCATCGCCGTGGAGATGGCTTCGTGTTGATAGCCTTTGGCCTGCCCAATGAACAACAGGTTGCGCTTCGGCGGTTCGGGCGTCTGTGCACGCAAAGTTCCGCTGAGAACGGAATGGATCACCACCACCAACCAGAAGATCCAGGTTTTCATCGCCGCCTTTGGCCCGGTCGATTGCCGGTCGCCGATGCTGCTCAGCAATAATTTCATTTGAGATTTGCGACCTCTTCGAACATACGCACGAAACACTTGGCTTCCGTATGGTCGGGATTTTTTGAATCCTTCGAAGGTGGTCGGCGCCCGTAAAACTGATCCAGAAAACCGCCTGCCCCGGACCAGATCGTTTGCACCACTCCCAGAAAATGCCTTTTCATCTCCGGCGTGGACGCTTCCCGAAACCGCACCATGTCTTTCACCTGCAGGGCCGCCACGTTCGGATTTCTCCAGGAACAACTCACCACGTCGAGCCCCTTCATGGCGAAGTACACCGCCGTCTGATCCGCGCGCGCATAATGCCAGTCGCAAATCACCACATCCTTGGGAATCAAATCGACCGCAGGCGCAGTATCGTTGCGGCTCGCCTCCCATTCGCCCAGACCGGTGAGTTGGCCGTCCAACAAACGGTCGCCCCACAACCACAGTTGGCGTTTAGTGGGCGTCAAATGATCGCGGATGGCGTGTACTTCGCCGGCCAAGAGCTCGGCCTTCTTGCGGCCTTGGCAGCGAGGGCACTGGTCTTCGCCGAGGTAAAACACTTCATCCATCCCCGCGTGAAATGCGTCCGCCGCAAAGGCGTCGCACACCTCGTCCACCAGGGCAAACACGACCGCGTGAACCTGCGGATGACGCGGGCAGTAACTCTTGCAGTAGAGCCGGTCCGCATTGGGCCAGGCATATTTCTCGGGAAACTTCACCGCGGGCGTCTCGTCGAACTCCGGATAGACATTGAGCAGTTTGCCGCAGTTGGATTGCCACGATTGATGGCCCAGCAAATTGATCAGCGGGATGATCCGGATCTGATGTTGCTGGCAAACGCCCGCAATTTTTTGGGCCTGTTCCCGCGAGAGCCCGCCGGGGTCGGCCAGCTCCGGATGACTGGCAAATTGAAAATTGTAATCCACTCGGAGGATGAGCACGTTCACCGAACGCGGCGCAAGTTCTTCCTCGATAAACTTGATGAATTCCTCCACGAGGTTCGCGGACGGACTCGCAATGCAAAAACCGCGCACGGGCAACTGCCGGTCCGCCGGGCTTTCCGCCGCTGACAGCGGCATCGTTGCCATCAGCAGGAGCCCAAGCAGTCTTTTCATCGTGCGCAAATTTTCGGTGGTGGTTGATTTGGCAATCGGCGGACAAACTTCCGTCTGGAAAACTTTTCTCATGCAGCACCGACGAGCTGCGGGCCGGCGGGGGTGACGGATTTATTAGTGTATTCGGCCTGGATAATCCCGCGCATAAATTCCGCCGCGAGTTGGGCATTCTTGTGCGCAAATTCGATCCCGACGGTCTGGCCATTGATCACCGGCAGTTGATGGCAAAGCTCATAGCTGGTGTATCCTTGGTAACCAATCTCGTGCATGGCGCGCGCGAAATCGCGATAATATTGGTTCGTCTCGCCGGTGATGACGCCATCAATCCGATCCACCCCCGTGATGCTACCGTCCGCGTGGCGGTCGAACTCGCCGCCAAAATGGGACATGACTTGCAGGGGGCCGATCGCCTGGGCCGCGGCCCGCATCGCGGCGAGACTTTTGTCGGGCATCAACGGCGCATCCAGGCAGACTCGCAAATGCGGCGAGTTGACCTCGCGCACCATCCGGAGCACGTCGTGATGATCCTTAATAAGCGGTTTGTGATTTTGCAACGCGAGCGTTACGCCCAAATCGCCCGCATAGCGAGCACACTCGATCAGAGCTTCGCGACACCAACTCCAGATTTCCGCTTCGGAAAACTTTTCGTGTATGATCGGCCAGTGGCCCTCCGCAATATCGTAGGTGGCCAGCTTGGGGTGCCGCGTGATTCCCCACCAGGCCAGAAACACCCGCAGATGCTTCGCGCCGAGGTCGGAAGTCATACGGATTAATTCGTGCACGAAACAGATCTGGGCTTCCCGGACTTCGGGTACGGGGTGACTGAAATCATTATTGGCGGCGACCCCGAGCAGCTCAATGCCTTCGCCGGTGGCCAGCCGCTGCAATTCCTGGCAGCGGGCCTTGGGCCAGTCCAACGGATTGCCATGCGGCCGCTTGCCATCAATCTCCACGCCATCGTAGCCATACCGCTTAGCCACGCGGATGAGTTCGGGGAGGGTGAGAGCTTCGCCGCGATACCAACAGCCGAGGTAGGTAATGCTATAGAGTCCAATTTTCATAAAGCCAGGTCTGGGTTATTTGAGTTTTCCCGCCGTCCAAAGAATGGAGTTATGCACCAGCGTACGGTAGGCCGGATGACGAAACGGCGTATGGTCATGTCCCAATTGAATAAAGACTACTTTGGAAGTCGCGCAGGGACCGATCCAGGCCACCGTACGGTCGCTGGTCGGATTATCGGTAATGAGCAAGGGCGTGATGTTCGGCGAAATGTATAGCCCCTTGTAGGTTTCGTCGGCGATGTGGAAAGAACCGAGGCCGGCCGTGATGGGATGTTCGCCCGCCGGTGTGATCAGGTGCGTTTCGCCGAACTTCACAGTCGAATTCGGAATGGTCCCCTGGCGTTCCAACCGATAGAGCCCGCCCACCACCTCCTCGTACCACCAAGGCCACTTCTGAAAATTGAGGATCCCGTGATGCAGGACAACAATCCCTTTTCCGCTCTCGACAAAGTCGCGGAGATTTTTCTTTCCCTTGTCTTCGAGGTCGCGGGTGAAATCATAGAACACCAGCACATCATACTTGCCCCGGATATCCTCCTGAAACGCCAGTTTGCTGTCGGTGACCGCCACCCAACCGAGGTCCCGGTAGCCGGTGAACAATCCGTAAAAAGAAGCTTCATGGTCATGGCCGCCGGTGATTACCAGGACGCGGACCGCGTTCGTCTCCGGGCCGGGGGCCGCAATTTCAGCCGGCAAAGTCACCTTGCCGGAAGCCGCCCACTCCGTGCCACGCAGGAAGGTGGTGATAAAAACCTTTTCCTGCATGCTGCCGAGATCGTGACCCAGCGCGGTGCAAAAAACCCGGCCCGCACCAGAAGCGGAAACGAAGAGCAGCGGGTTGGCCAGATCCGTCGTGGCCAAAATCTCAGCGCCAGGCAGCAAGACCAATCCTTGGGCGGTCTGATCCGCCGTTTGTAGATTGGGCGTGAGGCCCTGCATGATTGGGTGCTCGGGGCGAACGACCTTCAAATCGAACACGCGGAATGGGGCGGCGGTGACGCCGGCAGCATTGGTTGGCCAGGTTGCCTTGGTCAATCTGGCCAAGCCGGGCCAGGTCTGATCCCGAGATGCTGTTCCCGCGGTCGCCGCCAACCCGCCGCAGGTTACGACGAGACCTTTGCCCGCGCTGACAAATGCTTCCAACGCGTCTTCTGCTTCGCTTCCCAGACGGGGGCCGGAATAATCATCCACCACCACATCGAACCCGGCCAGTGAGGCCGCCGAGATGCCGACGGGCGCTTCATTGACCCGCACCTCGAAGCGCCCCGAGTCCACGAGCAGTTGCCGGAGCCAAGAAGTTGTCGTGCGCCAGTCCTGCTCGCCCGCGCCGGACAGGATTAGCGCGCGCAGCTTCGGCGGTCGCGCCGAAAGTGCCGCCGCCTGCGGTTGCGCGCGGGAAGTCGCGGCCAGGCTGACCAAGAGGATCAGTCCCGCCAGCCACCCCTGGGCGGTTTGGATCGCGGATTTCACATTTCAAGAATACCGCCGTGGCGGCGTCGGCGATTGTTTGGGAACGGCAGATTTTATCCCAGGAACGGCAGTAGCCGTTTTGTAGTGCTCGCGATAAGCGCGCGGCGTGCGCTCAAACTGCCGGCGGAATTCGCGCGTGAAATGACTCTGATCGGCGAAGCCGCAGTTCAGTGCCAGCTCCGCCAGGGACTCGTTCGAATAGATCAGAGCCCGACTGGCGATACGCAGGCGAAGCTTCCGAAGGTATTTTTGCGGCGTGAGGTGAAAGCTGGCCAGGAATTGACGCTCGAAGGCGCGGAGCGACATCTTCGAGGCGCTCGCCAATTGCCGGTTTGAGATGGGTCGTTGATAATGATCGCGGATGTATTCCAGCGCCCGCCCAAACCCCTCCGTCGCACCGGGGTGCGGGGCTGGCTGGTTCAAGGCGCGGGTGATGCCAGCGGTGCCCACCACCAATCCCTTGGCATCAAACAGGGGGATTTTGTTGGTCACATTCCAACCCGGAACGCCATGCGCTTCACCCACGCGCTCAATGCGGTTGACGATTCGTTTCCCCGCGAGCGCATGTTCGTCATCGAGTCGGAACTGGTCGGCTAGAAAAGCGGGCGAGAGATCGTAGTCGGTCTGACCCAGGATTTGTTGTTCACAGATCGCGCCGTCAGGATGCGAGTGTTCGAGTGCGTAGTTCAGCAGAAAGGCGCGATTGACCCAGAGGTATCGGCCCTCGCGATCCTTCACCCACGCGAGCACGTCATCGAGAAAGTCAAACAGCCCGGCCAATTCAAACGCGGCTAGGTTTGCAGTCATGCGGTTACTTGCCTCGACGGCTCCAGTGGAATGATCGTCCGTGTGAGCGCATGGCGGAATTATCAAGGCGCCGCGGCTTGCGGCAAGCTGTTTTGGCCGTTGGGGAAATCCATGGCTTCCAGTTCAGGCCGGCCGGCCGACGCAGATCTGGTCGAGCAGGTTCGCCGTCATGCGCTGGACCCGACGATCCGGCCCCCGCGGTGTCGTGTAAACCGAAGGGCGCACGTAACCGGGCGGCGCGGACAAACCATCCGCCCACCAACAGGTCGACGCATTGAAAACAAAATTGCCTTTCGGACCCGGATAAAAGGTGGCGGCATACACGCCGCCGTTCGGCTGGGCCGGAGCGTCTTGGGTCGTCCCGGTCGCAACGACGGCCAGGCCCGGAATGGGCGCCGGCTCCCCGTGATATTCCCAGCCAATGAGGCCGGGAATCCGGTCGCCCAATTTCATTTCCGTGCCCGCATAAACCCAATGGGTGGGAAGCGAGCAAATCCAGTCGGCCCCACCGGTACAGGGCGCGACATTGCTACGCGCGCCCAACACTTGATCCTCGGGCGGGCTCTGATACGGAAATTTAGCCATGGTCGGAAACCGTTTGAGCATTGCCTCATCGCGCGGCCCAAAATAATCGACCCGGCCGTAAATTCGCTGGGGCGCGCCGGTCGGGTTCGGACGCGGGTCAATCCGGCCGCAGATGGCATTGCCGGAAAGAAACGCGACGTTCAGCCCGTCGGCAATTGCGACCTGAAGGTTTTGATACATTTCCAAGGAATAATATTCGTCGTGCCCCACCGAGAGAAAACCCTTCGCCCGGCGCAATCCGTGCGGATCCGCATGGGTATCGGAGTTGGAGATGTAAGTGACATCATAACCTTGGGCCTCCATCCAATACGCGAGGGGAAACTCCCACAAAAACCATTCTCCGGAACCGGTCGAAAGCGGCGCGTCAAGGATCTGGCAGTATTTGCCATAGGGCCGGTTAAAGCTGACGTCCACGCCGGGACCGCAATACCACGGGTCTTGGCCACCGTCGTACAGCGCATATTGATCCGGCCAACGGTTGTAGGCCTGCCACGTCGTGTCGGAACATTGAAAAATGAAATCCGCCCGCCGATCATCCCGCACAATGAAAATCACGTAGCTTTGCAACTGCTCGCGGGCCGCGGTCAGCTTGCCCACATAGACACCGCTGAGCCAATCCTCCGGAATCGTGAGCGTCGCACACGGCGACCACGCGCAGTCGCGCAGCCGATTAGGTCCGACCGGTGGGTCGGGTTGAATTTCCCCGCGGCACGGCCCCAGGCTCGTGACGCGCCGCCCCCCGGCGCCGCGGTAATAGCCCAGGCGATAAATATCCAGCGTGAACGGCGAAGCCGGATTGGTGCTCACATGAAAGCTGATGCGCTCGCCGGCCCGCACACTGGTGCGGGAAGCGTAGCCTTCAATCCACGGACTGCGATACTTGGTCACCGGGTCGATGCGAGTGTTCGTTAGCAACCAGTCGCGCGTGCCGGGCTTTTCGTTCTCACGCCGGATGTGATCGGATCGGCCGATCAGACTGGCAAAGTTGTCGGTGAACGGAGCACAACCGGACAAGGCGGCGGCCGTCAGGCTCGCGGCGCCCTTGAGCAAATCACGCCGGCTGAGGACCGGGCCGGTCGGTGGATGCCTGCGGTGCGGAGTTTTCGCTGACGATTTCATGCGCAAACCGAGCGCGGGTTAAATTCTTATCGTGCCGGCCAGCCGGAATCCGGATGAAAACAAATAGTTTATTCGATCGGATACTTTAAACCCCATTGGGCGCGCAGAGCATCGAGGGTTTTCATGATTGCCAGCGTTTCGTCCAGCGGCATCAAGTGGCTCTCTAGCTGGCCGGCGCGCAGGCAGTTCATCACTTCCGCAGCTTCATATTGATAGCCGTTACCCGTCAATGGAAACGTTATCCTTTCATCGTTGACCCCTTCGCGCGTGAGCGTCAGCGCGACGGGTCGCCACCAGGGGGCGTGCAGACGAATCCGTCCCGTCGTGCCCAGGAGGATGGCTTCCTGCGGGGACTCCAATCGGATGGCCGCCGACAATAGCGCCAGTTCGCCGTGAGCGTGGGTCAGAATGATTGCGACTTCCTCATCCACGCCGGTCCGGCCCAACTGTGCCTGACTGACCATCTGCGTCGGCGGGCCGAAAATCATGGAAGCCAGCGAGACCGGATAAACCCCCACGTCCAGTAACGCGCCGCCGCCCGCCGCGAGATCGAACAATCGCGCTTCCTCATGATATTCGGCGCGAAAACCAAAATCCGCCGTCAACATCCGGATTTCGCCAATGGCTCGCATGGCCACCAACGCTCGCAATTTTTCCATCAACGGAAAACACCGCGTCCACATCGCTTCCATGAGGAAAAGTTTTTTTCCCCGCGCGAGCGCAATGACTTGCTCCGCTTCACGGGCATTAATCGTAAAAGGTTTTTCGCACAACACCGGTTTGCCGGCCGCCAACGCCAGCAAGGTGTTCTCGCCGTGACAGCCATGCGGCGTGGCGACATAAATCACATCTACGTCGGCGTCCTGCACGAGCGCGTCGTAGCTGGCGTGCCGGTGCGGGACGGCAAACTGTTCGCCAAACGCGTGCGCCGCGGCGGCGGTGCGCGATCCGATTGCCAGCAGCCGGGCGTCGGGCAAATGCTGCAAGCCCGCGGCGAATTGCCGGGCAATCTTGCCCGTGCCCAAGATGCCCCAACGAATGGTGTTGTTCATGGTGAGTGCGGGGGACCATTCAAACTCAGGCCGTATGCGGGACGCCAAAGCTGGCGGCAGCTTTTCGGTACGCAATACGTTGAGCGGTTCGCGGTCTTCACCCTTGAATTCGAGCTCAATCATAGTCAGCGAGACCAGCGGCTTCAACTGGTTCTTCGCTTCCACGGCGAGCCGCTCGCGGAGCCAAGCCACCGCCGCGCAAAGATTTTTGACCTGCTCCGCGCCGCAGCCGCAACTGCCAACTGCCCGCCGGACCGTGGAGCCCGCCAAAATCTCGCCCGTTGGAAGCCGCCGAGTTATCGCGGCAGAATTTCCGGGCAATTCTCCGTGCCTCGTCCGCCGCCTCACGTCAGCAGCCACCGCTTCGGCGAGCTGAGGTCAGCCGCCGCCCAATCCCCGTGCGACACCTATTTATCTTCCCTCCCCGACCCGCTTCTGCTCTCCTCTGCCCCGCTGGGAACGCCGGCCTCCGACCCGGCGAGATCATCAATGGGCCGCTGCGGAGTGGGTCGTCCCCCAATCAATCTGTTTACTAACTATGGAATCATTACCGACCATCCTCCTAAAACCTGGCGAAGCCGACCGCATCGTGGCGGGCCATCCGTGGGTTTATCACGGCTCCGTCCTGCGCATGACCGCCCAGGCGGGCGACGGCGAAATGGTCCAGGTCAAGGACCATCGCCAACGGTTGCTCGGCGTGGGCTACTACAATTCGAAATCCCGCATCAACGTCCGCGTCCTTGCGCCGGAGCGTGTGGAGGTCGATCAAAACTTTTTCGAGGAGCGCATTCGCGCTGCCCTCGCCGTGCGCCAGAAGCATCTCCCCCACGCCACCTCGTTCCGCGTCGTGAACGCCGAAAGCGATTTCCTCAGCGGCTTGATCGTGGATAAATATGAGGACGTGCTGGCGCTCCAGATTTCCGCGCTCGGCATGGAGAAGCGGAAGGAAAAGATTGTGGCCGCGTTGCAAAAAATATTTTCCCCGCGCGCCATCGTCGAACGCAGCGATGTGGCCTCGCGCAAATTCGAGGGCATGACGGAGGCGAACGGGGTCATCGCCGGCGATCTGGGCGGCCCGGTGTCGGTGAAACTGAACGGCTTGCAGTTTGAAACCGATCTCATTGGCGGCCACAAGACCGGGATGTACCTGGATCAACAGGCCAACTATCAAGCCGTGGCGCAGTTCGCCCGGGGCGCCCACGTGCTGGACTGTTTCAGTTTTCTCGGCGGCTTTGGGCTGCACGCAGCCCGCGCCGGCGCGGCCAAAGTCCTCCTCCTGGATCAAAGCGCGGACGCCGTCGCCGCATCGACTCGGAATGCGCAGGCCAACGGTTTGCAGACCCAATGCGCCGCGGAGGTCGTGAACGTATTCGACTGGCTCAAGGCCCAGACCGCCGTCAAACCCCACGAAAAAGTCACTCCGCGTTTTGACCTCGTGGTGCTGGACCCGCCGTCGTTCACCCGCACCCGGGCGACCGTGCCGGATGCCTTGCGCGGGTACAAGGAGATTCACATCCGCGCGCTCAAATTGCTCAAGCCGGGCGGCACGCTGGCGACGTTCTGCTGTTCGCACCATGTGGACGCCGTGACGTTTCAGGATGTGATTCTCTCAGCGGCCTACGACACGCGCCACGTGCTGCGTCGCATCGCGACCTATTCCCAATCGCTCGACCATCCGATCATCCCGATGATTCCTGAAACGGAATACTTGAAGGGCTTCGCCTTTGAAGTGGTGCGGTGACCGTTGGTTGCTGGCAACCCGCGAACCGCCCTCACCGGCGTCACGCTTTCTGCTCGACTTGGCGTGGGCGCTTTTAAGAATGTCCCGCCCGTGCGCGCTTGCATCATCTTCAACCCAGCGGCTAGAGGCCAGAAGGCCGAGCGCTTCCGTCAGGGCCTGGACGCCATGGCCCGCCACTGCGAACTCAAACACACCGCCGCGGCCGGCGACGCCCGCCGCCTGGCGGCGACCGCGATCTTGGAAGGCCACGACACCCTGATCGCCGCCGGCGGGGACGGTACCCTGAACGAAGTCCTCAACGGCATGGGAGATGTCCCGGATGGTTTTGCGCGGGCGCGGCTCGGCGTATTGCCGCTGGGCACCATCAATGTGTTCGCCCGCGAAATCGGCCTCCCCACCAATCCCGAGGCCGCCTGGCCCATGCTGCAACGGGGCCAAGAACGGCGGATTGATCTGCCCCGGATTGAAACGGGCGATGTGGGTAATCCGGCGCGCACCTACTTCGCACAACTCGCCGGCGCCGGCCTGGACGCCCGCGCCATTCAACTCGTGAATTGGCCGTTGAAAAAAATGATCGGCCCGCTGGCCTACGTCGTGGCCGGACTCCAGGCGATGAAGGAGTCACAAACCCGGCTCACGGTCGCCGACGGTACGCGCACCGCCACCGGCCAACTCGTGCTCGTCGGTAACGGCCGCCGGTACGGCGGCGCGTTCCAAATTTTTCCCGACGCCGAAGTGGCCGATGGCTGGCTACATATATGTGTGTTCCCCGAGGTCAACTGGCCGACGCTGGCACGGTGCGGTCTGACGTTGCTGAGCACCCGAAAACTCCCGGACGACCGCGTGGTTCGCTGGCGCGCCAAGTCGTTCACGCTCATCGGCCCGGCCGTCAAGCACTTTGAAGTGGACGGCGAACTGGGCGGCCCCTTGCCGGCCCGCTTCACGCTTCAGCCGGCCGGCTTGCGCATCCTCGTGCCTTG
>JANXWY010000140.1 GCA_025350905.1 Verrucomicrobiota bacterium | reverse complement strand
CGATTGTTCTGCCAGCCGCCTTCGTAGGTTGGGGCGCCCGCCGCGTCCTTGCCGGTGATTACGTAGTGAAAATCACCCCATTCATGCAGATGCATCGCGTGAATAAAACCGCCGCGCGGGTCGGACCAGCGCGCCGCGCGCTCCGGGCTGAAAGCGTCCTTCGCGAAGCCGTTCAAAATCCGAATGCTGGGATCAAAGTTCGGATAGCGCGCCAGGATTTGCCTCTCGCCGTTGACGAATAACTGGTCGCTGGTGAAACCCGCCGGAACCTGGGCTTTCATGATGGCGTCTCGGAAAGCTTCCCAGCTCAGAGTGAGCTTTACGCCGCCGCTGATGATAGGTCGCTCGCTCTTCCACGCCTGCCAGATCACCGGCGCGTCCGCCGTGCCGGAATCTGCCGACGTGAACACCAGCGTCTCCGAAAGATAGTAAGTCCCGCCGCGCAGATAGACGTTCACCGGGTCCCGTCCTGCAGCCTGACGCACCGCTGTCTGGGCGCGGGACAAGGTGGCGAAGGGCTTCCCCTTGGTGCCGGGATTCGCATCGTTGCCCGCCGGGCTAATGAAAAATGTTTTGGCTTGCAGCGCCTGGGCAACTGCCGCTGCGAAGACCCCAATGAGCAAAGCTGACTTAACCATTGCGGGGAAAGTCTATCAAATACATCTGCTTGCGGCGAGCCAACTGCTTGGGCGCTTCGGCCTTGTTGTGTTGCTCCAAACGCGGCGTTAGTTCGCAAGCTCGCCATCGAGGACGTGCTCGACACCGGCCTGCCCGCGCCTACGACAAGCCGCTCTACGAACAAAGGGGCTCTGCTCGCCGAAGTCCGATTCAGCAAACACCGCGCTACGCTTGAAAAGGCCAGCGCATCCGCAGGGCGCGGCTCTTCGAGTGGAAACGCATCGAACGCGAAGACGAGCAGCGCCGGTTCTTGGAGCATAAGGCCGGGCCTCTTTAAAAATGACAACGATGCGCCGCACTGCTATGTCAGCGGCTGTGCTGATGAAATGTTCACAGACCCAAGCCGCCGATCATACCCCGGTCGGCTGGTTTGACCGAAGCTGGTTGCGGCCAGGTTTTGTCTGGCTCGGCCTCGGCCTGATCCTCGCAAGCCTCGTCAACGGTGGCGGCGCACAAGTCGCCCAACCGTCCACGATTCGTTCCCTCATGATTGTCTTGGATGGTGAATCGTCCCTGGCCGAACAGCACATCGCGGAACTCCTCCGAAATCGAATCACCAACTCAACACAGGTCACAGTTGGAGTGGGCCAAAATCGCAAACCAGACGCGAACTTGAACATTCACCTGGGAAAAGTGCGCGCATCCGGCGTGCTCAACGAGCTTTGCATTCAGCATCAGGTACGGCCACCAGGAAAAGGCAAACCGAATCCCGAAGGTTTCGCCATCAAGACTGTTTTCGACGGCACGAATCGGATCGTGGTGGCGGTCGGGGCGGATGACCGCGGAGTGCTTTACGCCGCCGGGGAGATCTTGCGCCGGTTGCGATTCGACGTGGATCACGTCGAACTCCCCGGTCTCAACGTCAGTACGTCTCCAGGATTCCGCTTCCGAGGGTTCTCGGCGAACCAGGGCGGCACGATGATGACGGCCACCAAGGCACGTCCCTGGACCGAGGCGGAGCTTCACGACGTGGTGTTGGATTACGCACTGGCCGGGGGCAATTGTTTCTACACCGAAGACCAGCCCGGTCCGTTGTATGGCTTCGTGAAATCCTTTTCGCTGATGACCACCACGGGTGCGCGTCCCAATCAACTGCGCGGAGAATTTCCGAAGTCGTGGAAGGCCGGCGGCCGGGAATTCTGGGAAGGCACAAACTGGGTTTGCCCTTCCATCCCCGAAGCTCGCGCCGCGCTCCTGGCGCAATGGGACAAGGACTTCTCCCAACGTGCCGACCACGACGTCATGCGTTTCTATGCCGGCGACCCGGGCGGGTGCAACGACGCCCGGTGCGAACCGTGGGGCAAGGCTTTTGTCTCGCTTAGTGAGGAAATGGCCGCCCTCTGGCTCAAGTACCATCCGCAAAGCATGGTCTTGATCGCGAACCAGGGCTTGGACAACGCCGGTGAGAGGGCCATTTTCGATTACTACCAGCAGAAGCCCCGCCCCTGGTCTTACGGCATCGCCTATGGTCCGGGCAGTAACCCCATGTCGCGCTATTTCCGCGACAAGGACCTTCGCGACGATCTTTTCGTCTATCCCGGCAAAGGCCCGGTGGATCGCTTCCTGGCCGAGATGCTGCACGAGCTGCCCACGGACCAGCACATCGTTCACTACTCGGACATCACGCACTGGATACGATCTCAGTACCAGATTGACGACCCTGAGCCGCACATCGTCAAGGCCTACAATCGGCGGATGTTTCATGCGCGGCCCAAAGCCATGTACCAAATCTTCCAGGCGATCATGCCGTTCTCGGAAGGCGACATCATTTACTCGGAAGGCAACCACGATGAATTCCACCAATACCTGTGGGCGCGGTTGCTCTGGGATCCGAACCGTGAGTTGGAGGACGTGATGCGGGAGTATTGCGCGTTCCATTTTGGCGAAGCGTCCGCCGACCTCATGGTGCAGGCGTTGTTTCAGCTTGAGCAAAATCTCGTCACTCCGCTGGACACCAATCCCGGGATCGCGCGCTACTACGCGCTCGTCCGGGAAGCGGGCGACAAAATGCCGGCCTGGCGGATGCAGCGCGACTATCGGTGGCGGTTGCACCTGCAAAAGGCCGCGCTCGACCAGTATGTGCAATTCAAACTCCAACGCGAGCTGGACAAGGAGCGGCGCGTGCGCGGACTTCTCGCCGGCGCGAAACCGGGTCAGTACGACGCGGCGATTGGGCAGGCACTGGACATCTTGCGGGAGCCGCCCGAAACGGACGCCATGAAGCAGTTGCGGGCTGAAGCTGGGAAACTCGGTGAGGCGAGCAACCAACTTCATGGCGATCGCAATCTCGGTTACTTCAAGTTGGATGCAACCCTTCGCAATATTTCAGGAGCCATTGATTTGCTTGAACAGGCCCGGACCCAAAAGCCCGACGGGGACAAGCAGCGCTCCCTTCAGTCGGTCATTGACCTCACGAATAGACCGACGACCACGGGACGAAGAGGGTGAACCGTTTCATCGGCGACCGAGCTGGCGCCCGCGCCAAGGTTTGACCTGCGCCGCCTTCGCCGAGAAGTTTGAAGAGCAGATCGAGTCCTGCTGCGCCGGCAGCCGAAAGGTCGAAGGGCTGTTCAAAGAATTATTGAAACTGAGCCGCCAACATTCGACATCACCCGGGCGGTTTCAGGCACGAAATTCGGAATCTGTTCGCCGGGAGGCAGGCTGCATGAGCATCATGGGTTTGAAAGGCTGAACGCTGTGCAAGCTGATCAAACCATTGAACCGGGAACTGCGGCGACACGATCGCGGGGTCACTTCCGCTGGATGATCTGCACGCTGCTCCTGTGTGCCGCGATCCTGAACTATGTGGACCGCCAGGTCATTGGCATTCTCAAGCCGACATTGGTGGCGGAGTTTGGATGGTCGGATGAGCGCATTTACTCGTCCATCGTGTTTTGCTTCCAACTCGCGTATGCCATCGGCTTTCTCTTTGCCGGACGTTTCATGGACCGCGTGGGCGTGCGGTACGGTTTTGCAATTGCGGTTGGTGTGTGGAGTCTGGCGGCGATGGCTCATGGTCTCGCGGGTCACGTGACGAGTTTTGCCATTCCCGTGCTGAATCTGGATAAGAGCACCGGATTTGCCGTGGTTACTCTGGCGGGTGGCGCGGCGGGACTGGCACTGGCTCGCTTTGCCTTGGGGATCGGCGAAGCCGGTGCCTTTCCGGCTTCAATCAAGACCGTGGCGGAATGGTTTCCGAAAAAGGAGCGCGCTTTGGCCACCGGTATATTTAACTCCGGCACTAATGTTGGTGCGCTGCTGGCTCCGCTGACAGTGCCTTGGATTTTGGGTCATTGGGGCTGGCAATGGGCGTTCATCGGCACAGGCGTTACTGGTTTCATCTGGGTTGCCTGGTGGCTCGTCGTCTATCGTCACCCGGAGGAACATCCCCGGCTCAAACCGGCCGAGCTGGTCTACATCCGTAGCGACCCAGCCGATCCACCGGCCAGAATCGCCTGGCGCAAGCTCTTAACGCACCGGCAAACGTGGGCCTTCGCCCTGGGAAAATTCCTGACCGATCCCATCTGGTGGCTGTATCTGTTCTGGCTGCCGGACTTTCTGAACAAGTCGCATGGTGTGAAGGTCACGGTTTCCGAAATGGGCCCCCCGCTTTTGGCCATTTACCTCATTGCCGACATTGGCAGCATTGGCGGCGGTTGGTTGTCATCGCATTGGATCAAGCGGGGATGGTCAGCCAACAAGGCCCGCAAGATTACGATGTTGATTTGCGCTTTGGCGGTGGTGCCGATCATTTTCGCGGCAGTCGTCCCGAACCTTTGGGTTGCGGTCTTCTTGATCAGCATGGCGGCGGCGG
>JANXWY010000076.1 GCA_025350905.1 Verrucomicrobiota bacterium | reverse complement strand
GTGGACCGCCGGCGCGTCCCCATCGGCGGTCCACGAGGCGTTACGCCGGTTGCTCGAATGCTACTTCGCCGCCGCGAGCAGGCCGTTCTACCAGGCCGGCTCGAAGGCGTTTCTACTCGGGCTGCTTTATCACCTGGCCTCCCACTTTCGCGCCTCGGAAGTGTTGAAATGGGAATTCGTACGGCAGCAGGAGCGGTCGTTGCGATTGAAGAAACTGTTCGACCACATCAACGCGCGGTCGGCGGAAAAGCTTTCGGTAAGCGCCGCGGCGCGCCTGGCGGGCACGAACGCGCCCCAGTTCATGAAGGACTTCAAGCGGGTCGCGGGCATGACGCTGGTGGCTTATCTGAATCACGTCCGGCTCGCGAACGGCGCCCGGCTTTTGCGCGAAACGAGCCGCTCCATCGCGGACATCGCCAACGCCACGGGCTTTTCCGATCAAAGCTATTTCGACCGGCGCTTCAAGCGCGCCTTCGGCCGCACGCCCAAGGATTTTCGCTCCGAGCGGCGCGCCCAGTAGTCGAATTCGGCGGGGAAACGCGGCGGAAAAATTGTCCGAACATTTCTTAGGTCCTGTCCTAGCCCGGATATTTCATAGCGCGCAGACAAACTGGGGAGAAAAAGCGTGGTTGTATTGGGGTTTGCGGGACAATGCAGGGCTCGATGATTTCGACAGTGTGTCGAGACGGGGTGGCCACCGGTTAGGGCCCGGGCTGGGTTGTCTCCCGTGTGCGCGCCGGCGGCACTTTGCGGCGGACGAGGTGCAATTCGCCCCGGTTCAGCAACTCCCATTGCACCTCCTCGCCGGCACCCAGTCCAATGGCCGCAGCCAAGGGTAAGGGGAAATAGACGTAGAGTCGGGCCTGCTGCCCTTTGGATCGAATCGCCTGGACCTTCAAGGGATACCGGGCCGTTGTGTCGTCGCTCATCGCGCCCACAAGCTGGGTTCCCACGCGATTTTCGACAATTATCTCTGGTAAATGGTAAGCTAGGCTATAGACTAGCTCCATGGTAGCACTCCACGACACAGCCCCGTTGCTCTTCGAGGATCTGGGTCCGCGCAAAGTCGTCGCCGATTTCTCCGGTGGCGCCCTTTCCAGTGATGGCGGTTGCCTGCTGCTGCGCCAGATCGACCGCAGCTTCGGCCTGACGCGTCAACTGGCCACCTGTTTCCAGGACGCGCGTGACCAGCGCTGGGTGGATCATTCCGTGAACCAACTGCTGGCCCAACGCATCTACGCGCTGGCGTTGGGTTACGAGGATCTCAACGATCATGAGCTCCTGCGCCGCGATCCCCTCCTGGCGGCGGCTTGCGAAAAGACCGATCCCCTCGGCCAGGACCGGTTCCGGCCGCAGTTTCGGGACGCGGCCCTGGCCGCACCCGCGACGCTCAACCGCCTGGAGTTGTCCAACCACAAGCGCACCCGCGCGCACAAGCTGGCCCATGATCCCCGCCAGGTGGAGGCCTGCCTGTTGGAGATGGGGTCGCGTTGTCTGCCCAAACAGGCCACTGAACTCGTGCTGGATCTGGATGCGATGGGATCGTTGGTTCACGGAATGCAGGAGGGACGTTTCTTTCACGGGTATTACGACGGCTACTGCTATCTGCCCTTGTATGTCTTTTGTGGGAACACGCCGTTGTGGGCTCAATTGCGCACGGCCGACCACGACGCCGCTGACGGGGCGTTGGCCGCAGTCCAGCAGATCGTGGCGGCGCTCCGTAGGCGCAGCCCGCAGGCACGGATTATTTTGCGGGCCGATTCGGGCTTTGCGCGGGAAGAGCTGATGGCCTGGTGCGAGGACCAGCGGGACGTTTATTACTGCTTTGGGTTGGCACAGAACTCGCGCCTGTTGGCCAACCTGGAGGTGCCCCTGGCAGAGGCGACTGCCCGGCAGATCCTGTGCGGGGGCGCCGCCGTGCGGGTCTTTACCGAATTTGAATACCAAACCTTGAAGACCTGGCGTTGCCTGCGGCGAGTGATTGGTAAAGCGGAGATCACCGTCGAGGGCAAAAACCCCCGCTTCCTGGTGACGAATTTACCCGGCCCTGGCTTTACCGGCGACGCGGCAGGCCGGTTTAGCCCGATCTCCCTCTATGAGGATTTTTATTGCGCTCGGGGGCAGATGGAGAATGTGCTCAAGCAGCAATCGCTGGATTTGAAATCCGATCGCCTCTCCACCCACCATCTGGGGAGCAATCAGCTGCGGCTCTGGTTCAGTGCGCTGGCCTACTTGTTGTTGGAACGGGTACGGGCCGTGGGGTTGGCGGGAACGAAGCTGGCGTGTGCGACCATCGGCTCGATCCGGCTGAAGCTGCTGAAGGTGGCGGCGTTGGTGACTATCAGCGTCCGCCGGGTGCACGTCCAATTGAGCACGGCCTGGCCGTACCGGGATCTATTCGCCGCCTGTGTTCGGAGGTTGAGCTTGGCACAGTGTCACGCCGGATAGGCGCCGGACACCACAACCTGTAGACGAAAGCGCAGTGACGATTTTGGAGCAGGCGGAGCGTCGTCATTTTTCCGAGGAAAACCGCATTTTCCGCGTCCCTGTGGCAATTTGTCTCGTGTTACCCCAGCCGTCTCATCGTGCCAGAACCCCCCCGGGGGAAAATCCCGCCCAAATCGAAGTCTCCAGTCGAAAACTTTCACTTTCAGCGCCGGGTATGAAATATCCGGGTTAGGCAACAATTCTACCATCCTCCAGTGTCACTACCCGGTCGGCTTGATAGGCGAAGGCCAGGTTGTGCGTGGTGATGATGACAGTCAGACCCTGCTCCTTAACCAGGCTCCGGAGCAGCGCGAAGATGGCCTCCCCAGTGGCTTTATCCAAATTGCCGGTGGGTTCGTCGGCGATCATCACCTTCGGTTGAGTGATCAGCGCGCGAGCAATGGCGACCCGCTGCATCTCCCCGCCGGAAAGTTCCTTGGGCAAATGATCCACCCGGGCGGCAAGTCCGAGCTTGGCGAGCAGCCTGAGCGTGGCCTGACGGTC
>JANXWY010000071.1 GCA_025350905.1 Verrucomicrobiota bacterium | reverse complement strand
GACTGGAATTGGCGGTGAGTGTGGTAGAACGGCTCGCGCTGCGAGCCGTCGTGCCGCGTCCAGCGGCACCTCCGAGTCACCGCACGTTCCGCCCGCTCGGCGCGGGCGGAGTGTTCGCAGCGCGAACACTCCTACCACCCGGGTTGACCGCCACTTCTGGTCGCACCCATTTGGCTGCGGTTGGTTGCCAACGCCACGACTATTCCTTGGCCGGTTTTGCCCAGTCCAGACAGACTAGTTGGTCCTCGCTGCGGAGAAAAAGCTTTCGGTCCGATAGTACCGGTCCGGCCCAGCAGGGATAGTGCAGTGACGGTACCTGCCACGCGCAGAGTTCTTCGGGCTTTTCCGGGTTCGGGCGAAACAATCCCAACCGCCCGCCTTCGCCCAACACAATGAGTTTGCCGTCCGCCAGAATCGCCGAGCCGCGACCGAAGACGCCCGGTTGCCGGGTGCTGTGCGCCGGCCATCCTTCGTCGCGACTCCAGCGTAGCTTTCCGGTCTTGAATTCGACACAGCGAAACGTGGCGTCCGGTTCGTTCCGCCCACTGAAGGCATACAGAAAACCGTCGAGCAATACCGGTCTGCTGAAATGAATCTCCAGCACCGGAGCAGAATAATTCCCGGTCGCCGGGTCGCGCTCGAATGAATTCAACGGACTGCGCCAGGCTTCGACAAAAGATTGACCATCGGGCGCGACGCGCAACGCCACCGAGCCAACGCGGTAATACGCGGCCGAAATGAACGCGAGATCATCCTGCACCACCGGTGACATGGCGTTTACCGATTCGTTGACGGTCGCTTGAAACCAGCGATGAAAGCGCACCGCGCCGTTCGTCGGATTGAGCGCGACGAGACCCTGGCGCATGAAGCAAAATAAATGGCGCTGGCCATGGATCGTTGCCGCGACAGGGGATGCGTAACTCGCGAGCATTTCGGATCCAGTCCATTCGTACGGCTTCGTTGTGCGGGCTCCGATGGGAATCACTCCACTCCAGGTTTTACGGCCCACGCTTTCCCAGAGCGTCTGGCCGCTTTCCGAATCCAGGGCGACCACGCCTGCGTCCGGTTGGCCGCCAACCATTACGATCAAGCGGTTGCCTTCAAGTAGCGGGGTGCTGCCGACGCCGAAGAAGGCCTGGGTCACCTGCCAATCTTTCGCCGTATCGCGCTGCCAGACGACGTGACCGTCCGCCAGATCCAGGCAAAGCAATTTTCCCTCCGCCCCAAAGGTGTAACAACGGTTCGACGTCAGCAGCGGCGTGCAACGGGGACCGTTGTTATAGCCGAAGGGATCCACAAAGCGGCTGGCATATTTGTACGCCCATTTGGATTTGCCGGTGCACGACGCCATCGCCTCGACAATTTCCTCGTTGCCCAAGCGGTGATGCAGCACGAGCCAATCCCCGCGCACGGACGGCGCGCTATAGCCGGAGCCAACGCTTCGTTCCCAAATAATCGGTGGCCCGTTGGTGTTCCAATGTTCGAGCAAATGGATCTCGCTCGAAGTGTTGTCGCCGCGCAGGCCCAGGAAGCGTGGCCAGTCTTCGGCGGCGGCTGGCCGGGGGAACACCGCCGTCACCAGCAAGAACAATACGGCAAGCAGTGACTGCAATGACGGACGAGGGCAGGGGACTGCGGTTTCCGTCTCGCGCGCCTCCTGTCCGGCTGATTTCCTTTGGTCAACCATGGTGTTCCCAAGGATAATGAAAGGTGACCTCGGTTCAACGTTCATTCCGGACCCACCCAAGCCGGCCGAGCCAATGATTGGCGTTTCTCTGGTGCTTGGGGCTTGGAATTGGGCGCTGTGGAATTTAACCTGCCTAAATGTTCAGACCTGCTGATTTGTTTGACCTTTCGCAAACCGAGCACGCCAGCTTGTTCGAGGGCTGCGCCCAAGCTTGGGAGGCGCTTAAACAAATCAAGCCCTACGTCGAAGCCCACGCGAAACCATCATCGCCCGACCAGCGCAATGGCGGCGCGTTGATCGGCGCGCAAGTGTTCATCGGCGCAGGCACGGTGGTCGAAGACGGGGCGATGATCAAAGGCCCGGCGATCATCGGGCGTAACTGCCAGATTCGCCACAACGCCTACCTGCGGGAAAACGTCATCGTCGGCGACCACTGCGTTGTGGGCAATTCCTGCGAGTTGAAGAACGTGCTGCTCTTCAATTATTGCCAGGTCCCGCATTTTAATTATGTCGGTGACTCGATCCTCGGCCACCGGGCGCACCTCGGTGCGGGCGTCATCCTGTCAAACTTCAAATCCTTCCCCGGCAATGTGACCGTGGAAATGAACGGCCGACCTTTCGATACCGGCCTGCGGAAGTTCGGGGCGCTGCTGGGAGACGGCGCCGAAGTCGGCTGCAATGCCGTATTGAATCCCGGCAGCATCGTGGGCCGGGGGGCAATCGTTTATCCCGGCGTGAACTGGCGGGGCTTCCTGCCGGCCAACCAGATTGCCAAGAACAAGGCGGTGGTGGAGGTCGTGACGCGTCGGGGCGTGTAGCGCATCGTTGGACTCATCCTGCCGCCAGCGCCCGCCCGGCGATCCAACCGGTGGTCCATGCGGCTTGAAAATTGAAACCGCCGGTGATGCCGTCCAGATCCAGCAATTCACCGGCAAAGTGTAGGCCGAGACAAACCCGGCTGGCCATCGTTTTGAAATTCACCTCGGCCAACCGCACGCCGCCGCAGGTCACGAACTCGTCCTTGTTCAAGCTCTTCCCGGTCACGGCGAGTTCCGTCCGGGTGAGCTGCTGTCCGAGTTGATGTTGCTGCGCGCGGGTAAGCCCTGCCCAGCGCGTGTCCCGGCCGAGGCCAGCCGTTAACACCAGGGCTTCCCAAAGTCTCGCGGTCAGCGGTGCGATGGGCGCGTTGATGACGAGCTTGGCGCCCTGGGTTTCGCGCCGCGCCAGGATCGACCGCGTGATCGCTTCCATCGAAAGCTGCGGCAGCCAGTTCACCAGCAGGGGGAACTTATAGTCCAAGGCGTGCAATTTCCGCGCGCCCCAAGCCGAGAGCCGCAGCACGGCCGGGCCGCTTAGTCCCCAATGCGTCACCAGCAATGGCCCGCGCGCGTTCAAAATCTGGCCGGGCACGGACACGTCGGCTTCCGCAACTGACACTCCCGCCAACTCATGCAACCAAGCGGCCTCGATCGTAAACGTAAACAGGGATGGGACGGGCGCCGTCAGCGTGTGCCCCAGGGAAACTGCAAGCTGTCCCGCCACCGCCGCGCGGCATCCGCCCGTCGCGAGCAGCAGTCGATCGCAAAACAAGGGAGAGCGGAGCGCAGAACCGATGGGCGGCGCTACGTCGGCCAATTGCGGCGGCGGCAGCGGACGGCGCTCCGGAGTCAAAGTGAACTCAAAACCGCTCGGTCCGCGCGCGATTCGCTCCACACCGCAATTCGGCAACAACTTTACTTTCGCCGTCTCGGCGGCTCGCAAGAGGCAATCAATTATGGTTTGTGACGAATCCGTCGTGGGAAACATTCGCCCGTCGCCTTCGGTCTTGAGCCGGACACCCCGTGCGGCAAACCACGCAACGGTGTCCGCCGCCGAGAAAGTCTGGAAAGGGCTGATCAATTCTTTTTGCCCCCGTGGATAGCGCGTGGTGAACTCGCGAGGATCGAAGCACGCGTGCGTGACGTTGCACCGGCCCCCGCCGGAGATGCGCACCTTGGTGAGAAACTGGGGCGAGCGTTCCAGTACCCACACCTCAGTTTCCGGTGCCGCTTCGGCGCATGTGATGGCGGCAAAAATGCCCGCCGCTCCACCCCCGACCACAATGACCCGTCGCGTACTCATGCCGCGCAAGTTAAACCAGGGCCATGCCGGGGGAAACTGAGAACCTGCGAAAGCCGATCGGAAGGATGAGAGGCAGGTTGTCCTTCCCATTGGCTCATGATCCTGATCTTAATCTTTTTCTTAATCCTGATCCCGATCCTGTCTGTCGGCAGGCGATCGGAATTAGGATGAGGACTAAGAAGGGGATGAAGGACTGAGGGGTGCCGGGCATTGGTTGGCAGATCCCGTTCTAAAAATGGGGCAAGCTCCGCAGCAAACGCGGCGTAAGGTCAAGTCCTCGCGCCCAGAAAAAGCCCGCACCCGGCGGGCGGTTTGGCTCTAGCCGGGAGACTTTAGACTCCGGACCTGGTCAAGCCCGCTCCATGTATTTGCCGGTACGCGTATCGATCTTGATCTTCTCGCCGGTCTTGATGAAGAGCGGCGCTTGCACGGTGATGCCGGTTTCGATGGTGACGGCTTTTTGCACGTTGTTCGCCGAGTCACCGCGAATGCCCTCGGGGGCATCGGTCACGGTGAGGATGACGCTCGGCGGAATTTCAACCGTCACGGCTTTCTCGTCGACGAACGTCACGGTGACCAGTCCGTTTTCGACGAGGTAATTCTTCGCATCCCCAACGAGTTCGGGAATCAGGGTGACCGATTCGAAATCTTCCGGGTCGGTGAAGACAAAATCCGTTCCGTCCTTGTAGCTGAACTCCATCTTCCTGGTCATCATCGGGACCGTTTCCACTTTTTCGGTGGAGCTGAAGCGGACATCGGAGGTCTTGGTGGTGCGGATGCTGCGGAGGGTGGCTTGAACGAAAGCGCGCAGGTTGCCCGGGGTGCGATGCTGGACATCGAGCACGACCGAGATGTCGCCGTTGTAATTGATCGCCTGGCCGCGGCGCAGGTCATTTGCGGTTACTGCCATAAATTGTATTGGTTGTTGCCCATCGTCGTTTCCCCAGCTTGGAGAGGCTGGAGGCTAGGTGACGCGTGCGCGAAAGCAAGTCTGCATTTTAGTGCCACCACGGGGGCGCGAGCGCAAGGCCGCGAATACGGAGTGTTCCCTTCCGAAACCTTCCTCGGATTTGTTGAGATAGCTTCCCCACAGCAAAGGGTGGGGCTTCTCCCGTACGGCGGCATCGATCAGTGGTTGCCCCGGGCTTTCGTATGTAACCCTACCGGCCCGCCCCAGGACTGGGAGCATATTTATTCCTTCCCCGTCCAACCCGCAGCTATGAATATGAAAATTGATTGGGACAACATCCGGGTCTCCGCTCCGTGCACTGCGCGGTGGGAAGACATGGCCGGTGATGAACGGGCGCGCTTTTGCAACCAGTGCCGCAAGAACGTTTTCAACCTGTCGGCCATGACGCGAGCACAGATCGCAACTCTCGTTCAAGAAACCGAAGGAAAGTTTTGCGGTCGGTTTTACCAGCGACCGGACGGGCGAATGATCACGGCGGATTGCCCAACGGGTCAGCGTCGGCGCCGCGATCGCCTGGCGCGCTGGGGCGCGGCCGTTGTTGCCACCGTCCTGTTGCTGCTTGGGGTGCGGACCACCGGTCGCGCGCAAACCAGGAATCCACCCGGCGGGCCCAAAGGTCAACCGTCGCGGCTCCTGGGTGAGGTCAGTGTCGCGTCGGCGCGTCTGGGGGACGTAGCCGTGCCGCAACGGGCGGGGACGAATTGCCCCGCCCCCAAGCGCGAGCCAATGCTCATGGGGAAAATTGCGATCGCACCCCAAACCAATCGGATCTCGCCGCCAGCCGGCGCGAAGTAATTTTCCTCGCCACCTGCTGCTGGTCGGAGCATTTTCGCCCTTTCTTTGTACTACCGAATTGAATTATGACCGCACGTTTCATTTTTGTCCTGGTTGGTTGGTTCACCTTAAACCTCGCGGCTGCCCTACCGCCGGGTTACGAGGCGGCGAAGGGCGCCGCGGAAAACTTCTATGCCGACAAGTCCTTTGCCCGAGCGCGTGAGTTTTACGCCTCGGTCAATCTCACCAACCTTCCACCCACCGAATTGCGGTGGGTGGGTTTCCGTTTGGCTGACACCCAATGGCGGGCGCAGGCCGGCACCCAAACCGCCGACACCACCAAGCTGGATCAAGCGCGCGAGGCGTTAGAGAAACTCGTCCGCGACGCGAAGCGTGAGGATGAAAAGGATCGCGTCTGGGTCGAGGTGCAGGAGTCGCTCGGGGATTTCCATTGGACGCGCCGCAATCAACAAAACTGGGGCGTGGCCTGGCCGTATTATCAGGCGGCCTTGGAATGGTGGGCCGGGGCGCGCGACCTCACCTTGGCCCGCGAACGTTATCTTGCCCTGGTCTGGCGCATGGCCAAACCGCCCGGCGTCCAGCGCGAGTACCAATACGGCAACTTGGGCAATTACGTTCCACTGGAGGTCCTCGACAATGTGCTGAAGATCGCCACATCCGAAAGCGACCAGGCCCACGCGCATTTCCTCATCGCGATGACCGTGCGCAATCAGGGCGGAGATTGGGAGCGCCGCGCCCGCGTACCTGAGGAATTCGAAGGCGCGCTCAAACCCGGCAAGGCGACGGATTGGTATGATGATGCCCTTTACAACTACGCCGAGTGGATGGCGGGCCAAGGACGGGCGGTGTCGCTCGCCGACGGGAACTGGCGGCAAGAGCCAGATTATCCGAAGGCGCTCGAATTGTTCCGCCGGTTGGTCACGGAGTTCGCCAAGGGGGAGACTCGTTATTGGGAACAAGCGCAGCAACAAATCAAGAACATTACTGAGCCGCAACTGAGCGTGAGCGTGGGTAACATTTATTTGCCCGACTCGGAGATTCAGTACGCTTTGAACTGGCGCAACGTGAAGCAGATTGAACTGACGTTGTATCCGGTCGAATTGAATCGCGACGTGCAACTCGGGGAGCAGCGTGAAAACTGGTTGGAATCCATCAACGTTGGCGCATTGGAGAAAATAAAGTCGTGGACCTTCGATCCGAAAGACCGGGGAAACTACATGCCCGGCAATGAATCGCTCCGCCTCGACGCCAAACTAAAGCCCGGCGCTTATGTGCTGGAAGCCAAAGCCAGCGACAAGCGCGCGCGCGAATTGATCCTCGTCACCGATGACACGCTGGTGTTGAAAACTTCCGGGCAACAGGCGTTGGTTTATTTCTGCAACGCGCTCGACGGGTCGCCGCTCGTCAATGGAAAGGTGAAACTCTGGGAGCGCTGGCACGATGGCAGCAAATGGCTGACACGCGAGCAGACGAAAGAAACCGGCGCGGACGGGATCGCGGTATTTGAGTTGGCCACCCGACCCCACAACAACGTCGAACTGTTCGCCAGCGCCAGCGCGAAAGATCGTCAGGCGTTCAGCCCCGGTAACACGTACTGGAATCGCAACGAAGCCGAGTCGTGGAAAATCTACGCCTTTACCGACCGCCCGGCGTACCGCCCGAAGGAGACGGTGAACTGGAAATTTATCGCCCGGCGCTACAATGGTTCGGTCTATTCCACGCCTAGCGATGCGACGGTCGAATTTGAGATCACGGATCCGCGTGGCGCCAAGGTGAAAGCGGACAAGGCCAAGCTCAACGCGTTCGGGAGCGCCTGGGGCGCACTCGATCTCACCGAAGCCATGCCGCTCGGTGAGTATCGCGTGCAGTTCTGGGACGAAGGTCGCAAGCACGGCATCGGCAACGCAACGTTGTTTCGCCTGGAGGAATACAAGCTGCCCGAGTTCAAAGTCAGCGTGAAGACGCCGGAGGAATACGGGCAACGCAAGGCGTTTCGGATCGGAGAAAAAATCGAAGTGGTGGTGCAGGCGGACTATTACTTCGGCGGGCCGGTGGCGAATGCGAGTGTCGAAGTAATCGTGAATCAGAATCCGTACTGGCAATCGTGGCACCGGCCGCGCGAGTTCGGTTGGCTTTACGAAGACATGGACGGCAACCCGTCACGCTACGGTCGCGGGTACGGAGGGGGGCAGATTGTGAAGCGCGAAACCGTCAAGACCGACGCCACCGGCAAGGCCACGCTGATCTTCGACACGCCAGCCAACGCTGGTCAGGACTTTGAGTATCGCGTCGAGGCACGGGTGACCGATGCGAGCCGGCGCGAGATTTCCGGGAGCGGCAATGTTCGGGTGACGCGTCAGCGTTACTACGTTTATCCGCAGGCCGAGCGTAATCTCTATCGCCCGCAGGACAAGGCGCGCGTGGATTTCAAGGTGCTCGACGCCAACGAACAGCCCGTGCAGACCGAAGGTACGGTCAAGGTGACGCGCGATTACTGGTATGAAATCTGGCTCGCACCGGACGGCCACGAAGTGAAAGGCGATGAACTCAAAGGGCTTCAGGCCAAGGGTAAAATCTGGCCGCCCGCGCCGGAGCGACCGGATCAAAAAGGTTGGCGGCTCAAATTCCGGGGCTACGAGCATGACGACATTCTCTCGCGCACCCTCAAGACGGACACGAATGGCCTGACCGAAATTACGTTTACGCCGGAGCGCGATGGCTATTATCGCGTGGCCTGGTTGAGCGAGGACGTTGTTCCAAAGGGTCCGCCGCAGCCGATCCGCGCTGAGACCACCATTTGGGTCGCCAGTGGCCAGACGACGGAACTGGGCTATCGCCACGGCGGGGTGGAGATCATCGCGGACAAAGACACGTTCCGCGCCGGCAGCGAAACCCCGGTGATGCTTATCGCTAATTCGCCCGACCGTTACGTGCTGTTCACAGTCGAGGGGGAAGACCTTTATCACTATCGCCTCGTCCACATGATCGGTACGGTCAAGCTTCTGGATTTGTTCGTGGATGATAAATATGTCCCGAACGTTTTCCTCAGCGCGACCATGGTGAGCGATCGACAACTTTTCCTGGACACGAAACAAGTGATCGTCCCGCCGTCAAAAAATTTCCTGACCGTGGACGTGCAGCCGGATCGACCACAATACCAGCCGCAGAACGAAGGACAGTTCCTCATCACCACGCGCGATTACGAAGGCAAACCGGTCTCGGCGGAAGTCGCCTTCAGCCTCGTGGACGAATCGGTGTTTTACATCCAATCAGATTATGCGGGCGATCCGCGGCAATTTTACTTCGGCGCGAAGCGCGGGCAGCAAGTGCAGACGCAAAGCACCATGAATCAGAAGGGTTACGCCAAGCTGGTGAAAGGCGAGAAAGACGAATTGATCGAGGAAGCCGAGAAAGAACGGCGCTCCGGCCTCGGACGGAATGAAGAATCGGATTCGAGGAAGAAAGATGGCGACCTCTATTTTGCCGACCGCTTGGATGGGGCGCGCTTCGAGCGCCAACTTGGAATCGGCGGAGCCGTAGCGACGGGAGGGAAGTCGAAACTCATGGCCGGCCGGGCGATGAACGCGCCGGCTTTGGCGGCGAGCCCAATGGCGGTGGGACAGATGTTGGCTGACAACAAAGCCGCCGAGATGCCGATGCCGGAGCCAGGCGGCGGCGAATCCGCGGTGCAAGTCCGCACCGATTTTCGCTCCACGATTCTCTGGCGACCCGACGTCATCACGGACAAAGCCGGCATCGCCACGGTGAAAGTGAAATACCCCGACTCGCTCACGGGTTGGAAAGCCACCGCGCGGGCGGCAGCGGCGGGAAACCAGTTCGGCATCGCCGACGCCACCACGCACACCAAGCAACCGCTTATCGTGCGTCTGCAAGCGCCGCGTTTCTTTGTCGTCGGCGACTTCGTTGTCGTTTCCGCCGTGCTGAACAACAACACGGATCAGCCGATGAAAGTGCAGTTGAACCTGGAGGCGGTCGGGGTGGACGTCACGGGTTCATTCGAGAACGGGCAACCGGTGAAAGGCAAGCTGGGGCCGCGCGAAGTTCCGGCCAACGGCGAGGCGCGGCAAGATTGGTATGTTCATGTTGGAAAGCCCGGGCCGGTGCAATTGAAAATTACCGGGCGCGACGGCAAATACTCCGACGCGATGGAGAAATCCTACGTCGCCTACGACCACGGCATCGAGAAATTCCTTTCCAAGTCTGGCAAAGCGCGGGGAAACGATCTCACCGTGAAACTCGATTTGCCGGCGCGCAAACCGGAGTCCACCGCGCTCACCGTGCAACTCACTCGGAGCCTGGCGGTGACCATGCTCGATGCCTTGCCGTATTTGATGGATTACCCTTACGGTTGCACGGAACAAACGATGAGCCGCTTCCTGCCTGCTGTTATCACCGCCAAAACGCTCCGCGATCTCGGCCTGCAACAGGAGGACGTGATGAGCCGCATTTTTGGTGGCATCGAAACCAACTCCGCGGCCGCCACGCATCCAAAGGGGAAAAAGGATTTGGCCGAACTTGATGCGATGACCAAGGCGGGTCTCGAACGGCTTTATGATTTCCAGCACGGCGACGGCGGTTGGGGTTGGTGGAAGCAAGGCGAGAGCGATCATTGGATGACGGCCTACGTTGTCTGGGGACTCACGCTCGCCAAGGACGCCGGCATCAAACTCAAAGACGGCGTGCTCGAACGCGGCGTCAGCTTTCTCGACAAAACCCTGGTCGAAGAAGAGGAGAACCCTGACATGCAGGCGTGGATGCTGCACGCTCTGGCGGCGCACAAAGCCCAAAACACCAAGCCCTCGGCGTTTCAGTCCAAGGCCTTCGAGAATCTTTGGACCAACCGCGAGAAACTGAATGCCTATACGCGGGCGCTGTTGGCTTTGAGCGCACACTACCTCGGCAAAGCTGACCAAGCCAAGACGCTCATTGCTAATTTGGAAAACGGCGTCAAGCGCGACGACCGCCCGGACGCTTCAGTTCTAATTTCTCCATCAACTCTCAACTCTCAACCCTCAACTGTTCTTGGCACCGCGCACTGGGGCGAAGACGGCATTTACTGGCGCTGGTCGGACGGCGGCGTGGAAGCAACGGCATTCGCCTTGCGCGCGTTGCTGACGATCGATCCGCAGAACAAACTCATCGAACCAGTCACGAACTGGCTCATCAAGAATCGTCGCGGGGCACAGTGGAACAACACCCGCGATACCGCGATCGTCGTGCTGGCGATGAACGATTACTTGCGCGTGAGTGGCGAGCTGAAGGCCGACTTGGAATACGAACTGATTGTGAACGGCCAATCCATCGCGAAGCAGCGCGTCCGCGGGGCGGACGTCTTCAACGCGCCGAGCCGGTTCACGATTGATCCGAAGCTTATCAAGGATGCGAACGAAATCCGCGTCGTGCGGAAGCAAGGCGACGCGCCGATTTACTTCGCCGTAGAAGCCAGGTTTTTTAGCGCCGAAGAACCGATCGCACCGGCGGGCAACGAAATCTTCGTGAAGCGCGAATACTTTAAACTTGTTGGTCGTCCCACGCTGCTCAAGGGATACGTCTACGACCGCGAACCGCTCCCCGACGGCGGTAGCGTGAACAGCGGTGAACGCGTCGAGACGGTGATCACCATCGAGGGGAAGAATAATTACGAGTACCTGCTCTTTGAAGATTTGAAGCCTGCCGGCTTCGAAGCCGTGGAGATTCGCAGTGGGGAATCGCTCTTTGCGCGAGAACTGAAATCGGGTGCGGTGGAGCGGAAGTTTGCGAATCCTCAAGCCGCCCTTCTCAGTTCCCAGCCCGCCATGGCTGCGGCTCGCCGCGCCGCCATCCGCCCAATGCCGCAGCCCGCTCCGACGGCTGACGAGAACGATTTCACCGGTCGTTCCCGATGGGTGTATCAGGAATTGCGCGACCGCAAAGTCGCGCTGTTTCTGGATAAATTGCCCGAAGGCGTGTGGGAAATCCGCTACGATCTGCGCGCGGAGGTGCCGGGAATTTTTCACGCGCTGCCGGTTTTGGGTCAGGCGATGTATGTACCGGAAATCCGGTGTAACGGCGCGGAAGTGCGCGTCACAGTGGCGGAGGCCAACGTCCGCTAGTCGTAGCCGCCGACGTGCAGAGGAGGATGGTTCGCACGAGGAAATCCCCGCCTCCTGACCGCGGCGATTGCCGGGAAAGCTTGGTAAAAAGTTGCCCCGGCACGCACCCTGCGGCAACCTGTTATCGAATGACTGGGCAACGATCCGACGCAGTGACGTTACGCCTGGCCCGGCTGGATTTAACCAGTCTGGGCCGGGCGCTCGCTTTGTCCCTCGTCTTGCACTTGTTCTTCTGGGGTTCGTACGCCCTCGGGCATCATTACCACTGGTGGGACAAAGTCCACTGGCCAGCCTGGGTGAAAAAGCTCGCGCCGCCGTCCCTGCCGTTGCAGGCCAAACAACCGCCGGTAAACCGCGAGCCGCCGCTGATGTTCGTGGATGTCAGCTCGTTGCAGGCGGTCACCGAAGTGCCCAAGGAAACGAAGTTTTATTCCGACAAGAATTCGGTGGCGGCTAATCCGGAATTGAATCGCGACGCGAATGCGCCCAAGTTGGATGGCAAACAGGAACAAGTTCCCAAGACGGAAGACGTCCCGCGCGATAAATTTCCGCTTGCGCCGGATCCGCCGAAGGCCAGGAACGAAACGGAAGCCGAGGCGCAGCCGAAGCCAAAGCTCGCCCCCGGAACCCTGACGATTGCGAAAGCGGAATTAAAGCCGCCACCGGAAAAGACCCGGCCGCGGACGATCAAGGAGGCTTTACTCCAGCGGAATCAGATGCCCGGCCAGAAGGCGAGGCTCGATGCGGGCGCGCTTAGAGGTAATTATGTGGGCTTCGATGCTAAAGAAACGAGCTTTGGTGCGTATGACCGGGCCTTCATCGATGCGGTGTCTTCGCGCTGGTATGATTTGCTGGACAGCATGAACGCGGAGGGATACCGCAGCGGGAAGGTGATCGTGCAATTTAACTTGAATTACAACGGGACAATCACCGAAATGAAGCTGGTTGAGTCCACCGTGACCGGCACGCTCGCGTTGCTATGTCAGAAGGCGGTGCAAGACCCGGCCCCGTTTGAGAAGTGGCCGCGGGAAATGCGACTGATGATTGGCGAGGATTCGCGTCGGATAACATTCACCTTTTATTACAACTAACCCGCACAACCGGACGCCGGTAGCCGGCCTGGTCAACTGAATTGAACATGGAAATCATCGTTTATGTCCTGCTGGTCCTGACGTCGGTCGTGGGCCTGACTTTTATCGTGGAACGCGGTTTGGCGCTGCGCTGGAAAAAAGTGGTGCCGCCGGAAATTGAGTCCGCCATCGCCGCCTGCCAATCGCGCGATGACGTGGCCATGCTCGACCGGGTTTGCCAGCAACATGCGTCACCCCTGGGGCGGCTGCTGTTATTGGCGATCAGCCGTTTGAACTGGCCGAAGGAGGAAAACGCGGATGCGCTCCAGACCCGGGCCCGGCATGAGATGGTCCGGCTCGAACGCGGCTTGGTGGTCCTGGAAATCATCGTCGGGATCGCGCCGTTGCTGGGTTTGGTGGGTACGATCATCGGCATGATGGCCACCTTTGAAAACGTCGGTCAGGCGGGCTTGAGCGACGCCTCCAAGCTGGCCAGCGGTATCGCCTTGATTCTGAAAGCCACCCTGATTGGGTTGCTGATTGCCATTCCCGCGCTGATCTCGTGGACCTATTATTCCAAGAAAGTCGAGATGCTGGCCGTGGAAATGGAAACCCTGTGCGATGAATTCATGCGGCGGCAATATCGCGACGGCAAACCGTAGGCTTTTTCAAATGCGCTTCTCCATCCGCAAACGCCGCTCCACGCCCACGATCATCATTGTGGCGCTGATTGACGTGCTGATCGTGCTGCTCATTTTTCTGATGGTGACGACCACGTTCAGGCAACAGCCCGCACTGAAACTAGCGTTGCCCGAATCCACGCAGGCGCAACAGACGGGGGCCAGCGAGGATTTGCCTTTGATCGTCAGCGTCGACCCCCAGGGCAATTTGCGACTCGGCGGTGAGGGCCAGGAAATGGTGGTGACCGGCGAAACCCTGCGCGCCGAGCTGTTGGCGCGGGCGAAAGCCAATCCCGAGCTCAAACTCGCCATCCGGGCAGACACCAAGGCGCCCTTCGGTCAGATCGTGAAGGTGATGGACGCGGCAAAGGAAGCGAAGGTAAAGATGGTCAATGCGTTTACGAAGGAAGCGGCGAAGCCCTGAGCAGCCACGTTTCGGAGGTGACTCGAAAGACAGTTAGGGAGACGCTGAATAAAGCGATGTTTTCAATTTTCCCGGATTGCTGACGGCGCATGATGGTCAAGCGACCCGCGAAACTCGCCTGACGGCTTGGTTCGGCGTCGCAGTTCTGGTTCGGTGGCGGTCTTGAACCGCCG
>JANXWY010000056.1 GCA_025350905.1 Verrucomicrobiota bacterium | reverse complement strand
CCCATCAACCATCGCGGGGAGGAGCCGGACACGTTCATGATCTTCGACCACGTCTTCCTCCCGAACGACCACCTCTTCAGCTTCCGCAACCCGGAGACGCTGGAGCTGTACCTCGAGTGGCATGAACAACTATGTCGAGTGGCGCTCGGATACGATTCCCACCAACGCGTTCTCGCTATTGCGTGTGGTCGCGGCGACGAACAGTCCGACGGGCGCCCAGGTGTCGTGGCAAAGTGTCTCCACCCGGAGTTATTGGCTGGAGCAGGCGACCGATCTCAGCGCGGCTGCGCCGTTCCAGACCGTCGCGACAAATATCGTTGGTGTATCCGGAACCAAGACCTTTACGGACCCAAGCGCGACCAATGGTGGGCCGTACTTCTATCGCGTGGGTGTGCAATGACACTGCTCGGGGAGAAGCCGAGGAGATAGGGTTTGGTCCGCCCTCACCCTACCCTCTCCCCCGGGGAGAGGGGGAATCGCTCGCCGGTTTCAGGACCGTTGGGAGTCTTCAGTAATCGATTCGGTTTTCGGTGGAAGCGGTGAGCAGCGGTGACGAAGCGTGACAGTGTCAGACTTCCAGGACAGCACAATTGCGTCTCCCTCTCCCCGGGGGAGAGGGTCGGGGTGAGGGCGAGCGTATCCACACACTCATCAGCAATCAAAAAAAACGCGCTGACGTTTCCGCCAGCACGTCTTGATTGGAATAATTCTACCAGTGTCCTCGCTCAGTAGTTCTTCGCGACCTCGTTCCAGTTCACCACGTTCCAGAACGCCTTGAGGTAGTCGGCGCGTTTGGTCTGGTATTTGAGGTAATAGGCGTGCTCCCAGACGTCCACGGCCAGGACGGGTTTGCCTTCGCAACCGGCGATGGCTTTGCCCATGAGCGGATTGTCCTGGTTGGGAGTGGAAACAATCTCCAATTTTCCGCCGTTGGCCACCAGCCAAGCCCAGCCGCTGCCGAAGCGGCCAATGCCGGCGGCTTCGAACTTCGCCTGGAAGTCGGCGAAGGAGCCGAAGGTGGTCTTGATGTCATCCCCGAGTTTACCGGACGGCGCACCGCCAGCATTCGGGCCCATGAGTTTCCAGAAAAAGGAGTGATTCCAATGGCCGCCACCATTGTTGCGCACCGGGCCGCGGATGGCGTCGGGCACAACGGTGAGGTCGCGGATGATTTGTTCGAGGCTCTTGGCTTCCAGCGCCGCGTTGCCGGCGATGGCTTTGTTGAGGTTGTCCACGTAGGCCTTGTGATGGCGACCGTGGTGGATTTCCATGGTGAGCGCGTCGAGGTGCGGTTCGAGTGCGGCTTTGTCGTAGGGCAGGGCGGGTAGTTCAAATGGCATAATCTATTTTGGTTTGAGTTGGTAGCTAAACGGCTGGGTGCAAATTGCGACACCGGCAAATAAAATGCAAGATCGGACAACCGATGGCTATCAGGTGAATTCCGGGGCTACCTTCCTTTGGCCATTTCGGCAAAGTTCTTCAGCAACTGCAAGCCCACTGCCTGGCTTTTCTCCGGGTGAAACTGCGTGGCGAAAACATTGTCGCGCCAGACGGATGACGCGAAGGTTTGACCGTAGTCCGTCTGCGTGGCCACGATCGCCGCATCGGTCGGCTGCGGGTAAAAGCTGTGGACAAAATAGACGTAGCTGCCATCCGCAACGCCGCGATACAAGGGGCAATCCGGCCGCGTCAGCGCGATTTGATTCCAACCGATCTGCGGAATCTTAAGCCCGGGTTGCTCGGCGAAACGCACGACGCGGCCTCCGAACACACCCAGGCCGGCCGCGCAACTGTTGAACTCCTTGCTGCGTTCGAACAACGCCTGGTAACCGACGCAGATGCCGAGGAAGGGCTTGCCGGTCTGAATGAAGTCGCGCGACGCCTCGAGCAATTCCTGTTGGCGCAAGGCCTGGATGCAATCGTCGAAAGCGCCAACGCCGGGCAGCACGACGGCTCGGGCATCGCGCAGGCCTTCGGGGTGTTGCACGATCCGCACGGCCGCGCCGACCTTGAGCAGCGCCTTGTGGACGCTGCGCAAATTGCCGGAGCCGTAGTCAAGTAAAGCAATCACAGGTGAACTTAAAAATTAAGAATCAAAATTGCAAAATTCAGAGTCCGCAAATCATACGCTCGCCAGCATAGTTTAGCCAGGGAAGGAACGGGGAGGAAATTAAGTTTTTTACCCGGCTTCGGCGTTGAGCAAGTTTAGGCGGCATTGTGCGGTGAACGCTTGCTTGGTATGGGGATGTTCGTCGATCAATCGCTGTAACGTCGCGCGGGCGGCCGTGGGATCGTGACGATGACGCAGTTGCCACCCGGCCATCAGACTCAGCCATTCGGCGCGTTTGGCGTCCGGTTGGCCGGCCACGCCCAGCAGCAGTTCGAGCTGTTCAATGGCCAGATCGGCCTGCGCCAGCGGTGCGGCGAAGAGGTGCGCGAGTTTTTCGCGGGCAGAAATATCATCCGGGGACCGCGTCAACTGTTGGGTCAATTGCTGGGCGAGCGCGGCGGCCTGGTCGGAAGTAATGAGGTCTTTGCCGAGTGCACCGAACTCATCTGGCCAATCGTCCAGGGTGGGCAGGGGAATAGAGCGGGCTTCGCGGCGTTCGCGCAATTCCTTCAGATTGTGCGGTAATTGCGTGCGCCGTAAATCCGCCATCCGCGCGAGGTGCGTGCCGGGCAATCGGTGGGAAATCACCTGGAGCGAGCGTGCCGCTGCCTCGGGGTCACTGGCGACGGCAATTTGCCAGTCGGCCAGCTTGTGCAAAGCGACCGAGATTTGCGATGGCGTCACGTTGGGTTGATCGCAAATTTCGAGGATGATCTGCTCGGCCTCGGCGATATCTCTGAACTGATTGGCATAAAGCTCCCCGAGCATCAGCCAGCCATCGAAATCATTTTCCGCCTGTTCGAGCTGCTGGATGATTTCCAGTTCGGCATCGCGGTATTTGCCGAATTTCATCCGGGCGATGGCGCGGGAATACATGGGTCGCCGTTTCACGGTGTGCAGAATGGACGGGCCGTAGCCGGCGATGGGCAGGCCGATGAGCAACAAGACCAGGCCCAGCGTGTACCAGCCCCCGATCCAAAGCAGCCCTAGCGCCGGGAGGGCGGTGACGACGAAACAGGTCCCGCAAAGGGCGCGAAAATTGGCCTGCGTCTCCCCGGTCAGGCCCCGGCTCACCCGGATCACGTTCCAGCCGATCGTGACCCCGGCCCAATAGGTGGCGATGATGAGCAGGCCCACGCCGACCACGCCGAGGAAAGCGAAGAACCAGCCGGTGCCGGCATTTTGCGCGAGTTGGACCGAAGGCATGAACGGTTGCAGGTGGAATGAAAGCCCCACATTCATCAGAATCCAGAGTGCGAATGGAACTAAAACGCCTTTTACCAACCACGGCCATTCGGCCAGCACGACGGCTCGTGCGTTCGCTTCTGGGGTGAGGCGATAGCGCGTGTAACCGGCCAGGCCGACGAGCGCCAGCGCGCCCAGGCAGGCGAAGGTGAACAGGATCAGCTCCATGAACGATTAAAGGGTCGCCGGTCCGGGTTCACCTGACAGAAGTTGCCGACGGGGGGGAGCGAAGCCAAGCGACAAATGCGGTGGAGATTTTCGCGCGTGTGGGACCGTAGCTGCGACAATCGGGGCCCCGAGATATTTCCGCCGCCCTGCGATTTCACCAAGGGGCATCTGCGAAGAATCATCAACGGCCAAAAGCCCAAAGATGGCCGCTGGTCCGGACGTAGAGTTTGTCGTCCGCAAAGGCAGGCGTGGCCATGATCGGTTCTCCGAGTTCATTCCGGGCAATGACGTTCAAGGTGTCGCCCGCCGCGATCGTGCTGACGATGCCGTGCGTCGAGGCGAAGTAAACATTCCCTTGGGCCGCCACCGGCGAGGCAAAGTATTCGCCGTCGGCGTCGAGTCGTTCCTGCTCGTAGGCTTTCTCCCCGGTCTTCGCGTTGTAGCACGTCACGCGTCCACCGTCCTGTACCACATAAACTCGATCGCGGTAGAATAGCGGTGAACTTACGGAGGCTACCGCCTTTTTTTGTTTCCAAACGAGGTGCGAGTCGGTCACATCCCCAGTTCCCGGCGCGCGCAGGGCGAAGATGCCGGGCTCGCCTTTGCCGATAAACTTCTCCGATTCTGCCCACTCGGCGGCGGTGACAAAACCATCCCGATCGCGGTCGATGAACTCAAAGGCCCCGTCCTTACTTAGGGGGCCAACCGCTTCGGCCGCGGCAATTCTTCCATCACTATCCTTGTCCATCATCCCCAGCAGATCAGTGAAGCGCGGGAGCTTGGCCCCGCCTTCGCCCAGACTGCGGGACATGACGTAAAGCTGGCCGTCGCCTAAGGCGGGCGTCGGGCAAACGCTGACGGCCTCCAGTCCGCGGGCCGACCAGCGCTCCTTGCCGTCCCTGAAGTCATAGCCTACCACGCGCAAGCTGCCGGCCACGACGATCTCCTTCACGCCGTCATGTTTCCAAAATACCGGCGTGGTGTAGCCGCTTGGGAAGTCCGGGCGCGGCGTTTGCCACCGCGTCTTGCCGTTCCGCGGGTCCAGCGCGAGGAGAAATGATTTACCGCCTTGCTGGTCGCAGTTGAGAACGAGGCTGCCATCGCAAAGCGCCGGCGAAGTGCCGCTGCCGTTCACGACAAATGGCACCGGCAGGGGTTTCTGCCACTGTTCGTGCCCTTTGAAGTCGTAGGCGAGCAAACCAAACGAAGCGAAATAAACATAGACCCGCTTGCCGTCCGTGACCGGGGTGGCGCTCGCCGGATTGCTCGCCTGGTGGACTTCCTCAACTTTGTCGGTTGGTGCCGGCTGCCGCCACAAAATCTGGCCGTGCTTTCGGTCGATGCAAAGCGTGGACAGTTTTCCGGCGTCGTACGCGGTCAGAAAAATGCGATCGCCCCAAACACAGGGCGAAGAGACGCCCGGAGGCAATTCGATCTTCCAGAGAAAGTTGGTCTGCGGCCCGAAAATGACCGGTGGGTGCCCGCCATCGTCCACGCCTTGGGAGTTTGGTCCGCGAAATTGCGGCCACATCGGTGCGGCCCCAGCACCTCCGCCAAGGACGCTGTCGGCAAACAACAGCAGGAGGAGGATTGATTTGTTCATGGTAGAAAGCTTTGTTGCCGCAGTTGGGGGCGGGGAAAATATCGTTCGCGCGGAGATCATGACCGGAAAAGGGTGGGTCTGGCCGATTTTCGGGTCAAGCCCTGATCGACAATCCAGAGCGGCTGACCTCGCGTGAAAATGACGTTTGCCTGTCAGCGTCTTCGAGCGGTTTGCCGCGCCGCCCGCACGGTCGGTCGGGTGACCGCCGGGTTCGGTGCCGACGAAGGGGGCGCGCGGCTGGTCG
>JANXWY010000034.1 GCA_025350905.1 Verrucomicrobiota bacterium | reverse complement strand
GAAACGAAAACTCGCGTGGGTGCCGCCGGTTTATGTGAATCGCTGCATCTTTGCCCGCAACGACGAGGAGCTGATTTGCGCCTCGTTGGCGGCGAAACCCTGAACGTCACACAAATGTCGAATGACCCGGAAAGGCTGACGGAGTTCTTAATGGAACACCATGCTGCAGGCGAACACGATGCGGCCTTCTAATCAAAGGACAGGTTGCGCCGGTGCCGAGCATTGGTATCGCTGGCGTTTTTGTCGCCAATATTATGCAATCTCCTTGGTGGCCTGGTGCAGCCAGTCTTTGTCAGACGCGAGCCGGATAATTTCGACGGCGGCAAACCATTTCAGCGCATTGGGAGCCGCATCGCCAAGCGGTGTCACTTACCTACCCACATCAAAATCGGAATGTCATGCTCCGAGAAGCCGAGGAGCTTGGATGTTTGTGCTACATCCAACTGCGGATGAGAATGTATTTGAAGTAGCGCGTCGGAAAATTCCCAATCCACCAGCGTTCCACAACGACCGACGCCTACGACTTCATCCACCACGCTCTTCGCGTGGGCGGATGCTCGCCATGCAACCGTCTCGGGGGGAACTTCAGGCGTGAGCCTTGGTTGTCCGGCAGATTGATGCCTGCGCCATGCAGGTGAGCGCCCTTGCACCACTGGCCACGGTCATCAGTTTCGCGCCTTGGCGGTGGAGGGTGGCAACAGTTTCTGGAAGCATCCGAAGGCAGCTACGGGCTCAGACTATTTTCCTGTAGGCAGTGATCGGTCTTCACGTCATTCTGAAGTCAGCATGATAAAAGTCGAAACGGAGCCGCCTGGAAAACTGCCGGCCAAACCCTCTCACGTGGCTTCCCGCCACGCCGGCTGGCACTTCGACAATTCCTACGCCCGTCTGCCGGAAGTATTCCACACCCGGGTGAACCCCACTCCGGTCGCCCAACCACGGCTCGTTATTTTTAACCACCCGCTGGCCCATTCGCTCGGACTCGACCCCGCAGCCTTCAGCGATCCGGGCGCGGCCGCCTTCTTCACTGGCAACCAGATTCTCCCCGGCGCCGAGCCCATCGCCCAGGCCTACGCCGGCCACCAGTACGGAAACTTCGTCCGGCTCGGTGACGGACGCGCCATCCTGTTGGGTGAACACCGGACACCCACAGGCGAACGGTTCGACATCCAGTTGAAAGGGGCCGGACCCACCCTCTACTCGCGCCGGGGCGACGGCCGGGCCGCCCTCGGGCCGATGCTGCGCGAATACTTGATCAGCGAGGCCATGCACGCCCTCGGCATCCCGACCACCCGAAGCCTCGCGGTGGCCACCACCGGCGAACCTGTCTTGCGCGAGCAAACCCTACCCGGCGCGGTGCTCACCCGCGTTGCCGCCAGCCACATCCGCGTCGGCACCTTTGAATATTTTGCCGGGCTGGGTGATCATGACGCCCTCGGTCGCCTGACCGACCACACGCTTCGCCGCCACTTCCCGGACCGGGCGGAATCCGACCATCCGGCTCTCGCGCTCCTGGAGGGAGTGGTGGAACGCCAGGCTTCGCTCATTGCCCACTGGATGCGAGTCGGGTTCGTCCACGGAGTTATGAACACTGACAACATGGCGCTGTCGGGCGAAACCATTGATTACGGACCCTGCGCTTTCGTCGATGCCTACGATCCGGCGGCGGTGTTCAGCTCGATTGATCACCACGGACGTTACGCCTTCGGGCAGCAACCTCGGATTGCTGCCTGGAATCTCGCCCGCCTCGCCGAGGCTCTACTTCCCATCCTGCACCCAAAGCCCCAAGCCGCCCTGCTCCGTGCCAACGAGGTCATCGATTCCTTCTCCGCGCGCTTCCACCGACACTGGCTTGCCAGCCTCCGCGCGAAGTTAGGATTATTCTCCGTGGAACCGGAAGACGCATCGCTCGCCGAGGAACTTCTCCGTTGGATGCAGCAGTCCCGCGCCGACTACACCCACACTTTTCGAAACCTGCGGGCTGATGCCACCCCGGAATCTACTTCGCCGGCCGACGCTGTGTTCACTGCGTGGCACCGTCGCTGGACCGAACGCCTCGCCCGGCAACACCAGGCTGAGACAGAAGTCATCCGGCTCATGAACGCCAACAATCCGGCGGTGATTCCCCGGAATCATATGGTGGAAGCCGCCCTGGCCGCCGCCACCACGGGAAACGATTTCGCACAGTTGGAACGCCTCAACGCCGCGCTAGCCAAACCCTATGACGCCGCCGACCAAACTGCCGCCCTGTTGAATCCGCCACCCCCCGGCACCCCGGCTTGCCGCACCTTCTGCGGCACCTGAACGTCAAGAAGTCAGCACCAAGTGCAGCTGCGGGTTCAATTACTGCGGTAAAGTTTTTCATAGTCGATAACAAACCTTTTCATTCCGACTTCCCATTTTGACATTCCATATTGAACCGCCTCGCTCAGAGCTTGTGTGCTTGTCCATTGATCGTGCTGGATGCGATAGCAGGCGATGACCGTGCCGGTCCGATCACAGCCGTGTTCACAGTGGATAAATACCGGGGAAGGGAAAGTCTCGATGATCGCAAGCACGTCGGCGACTTGCACGTCCGTTGGGCGGCCCAAACCACGCGTCGGCACATTGGTGTAGATCATGCCATTGGCGCGGGCCTCTGCCGCCTCGGCCCCCCAGACATCGTTTGTCATTCTTAAATTAACAATCGTTTTGATCCCGGCTCGTTTGAGACGCTCGACGCCAAGATGATTGGGCTGCGCCCCGCGATAAAGCCTGTCGTTTATCTTGCCAAAGTTGCCGATGCCATTGGACGGCGGCAAACCACGCGGCCCGGTGGTGCAGCCGGCGATTAAAATCAGCAACAGCAGTAATAACCGAGAACTTTTCACTCGTATTTTGCGCTAATCATTCAACGAAAACGCCTCAAACTCTAAGCTGCATGGGCTTACAGAATACCCGAGCGCTCTAAGGTTTGCTCATTTCAGAGGCGGGTTGGAGTTGTTTGGTGGCCCCGCAATGGGTGCAGGCCGGCAGAAGCGAGTGGCGGATAAGTTTACAGGTCGGGCATTCTTCAAACAGCGCCGTGGCGCACACCGGACACGTGTAGGGTGTGTCGGTATTCGGGGCGACCGTTGCCGGCACCGTAAGCTTCTTGAGGCTGCTACGCGTCCAGAACAAATGTTGGCGTGGGCCCCGGCGAATCGGGTGATTGCACACCGGGCAGAAGAAGTGCTCGTAGGCTTCCCGATATTGCTTGAGCAGCCAATCGAGTTTGGGAAAGGCCATGGCGCGGAGCAAAAAGACGAGGATGCGCGTCACTACGGCCATCGCGATGAGGATGAGAATGTATTTGAAGTAGCGCGTCGGAAAATGTTCATGCATGACCTGACCGACTTTTACGAGCAAGGCCAGGCCAAACCCGTAAATGAGTGGCGAATAGAGGCTGCCGCGCTTCTTGAGGAACAGCCAAACGGCCAATCCGAGTAACGGCAACAGCACGGCCAACTTGCCGGCGGCGACTTTGAAATTGTGATGGGTCTGCTGGCGGCCGAATTCCGCCTCGATGGCGGGACGTTGCGCATCGATTTGCTTGTGCAGCGTCCGTTGGCGGTCCTCCAATGTGCCCCACCGCTCATTGAGCGATGTGATCTGGTCATTGATCTCCTGATACTTCGTCTGGTTGGCCAGAAACAGGCGCTGACTCTCGGCCAACGCCTGAGTCGCTTCTGCCGAAGGAGTTTTGGCTTGTTGGAGGGTGAGCTTTTGGAGTTCCAGCAACTGGTTCATCGTTTTTTCCGAGTTGCTGGTGCTGTCGCGCACGACTTTTTGCTGCTGTTGGCGGCTGTCCGTGGCCCGTTTGATTTCGTCAATCTGGTTCTGAACCGTGGCTGCCTCTTGGGTCAACTTGGGATCGCCGAGACGCGTCTCGACATCCTGATAGTTCGGACCGGGCCAAGTGCCGATGTCCCGCATGAAGAAACCCAGCAACCAGTAAATCAGGATGCCGAAGAGAACGGAAAAGAAGTAAACGAGCAGCCGGTGAGTCCACGGGCCTTTCAGGGGTTGGGTGTTACTCATGCCCGAACCTTAACCGGCTCTGACCGGGTGACCCAATCGAAAAATACGAGACCGACATTGAGAGGGGTGATCAGAACGTCCGGCGCACGGATTGATGTGCCCTACCTCCCGCTGGCAAGTTCGGGGGCCAAGTCACTTGGGCCCTTTCGCATCAAAACACCACAGGGCATTGATTTCGCGGATATAGAGCCGTCCGTCCGCCAGCATCGGATAGGTCAAAGCTGTGAAGTTGTCGCGGGTCGCGGGACGATTTGGAGGGTGAACCGGCCTGACACTGACCGCCACGCCGTAGCGCAAGGATGGGCATCACCCCATTATCGTTACGCGGTGCGGACCGATTCGTCACCGTGGGGATGCCAAGGCGCATGGCACGGCGCACCGAATCTAACCTGAACTTCCACCTTGGCGTTTGGCTATGGCTTCAAGGCGGTTACGAACGTGGAGTTTGAAGCAAATATTCTTTACGTAGGTGCGAACCGTTTCCAGGCCAATTCCTAACTCCTCTCCGATTTCTTTGTAAATAAATCCGGAAGCCAACAGGGCCAATACTTCTTGTTCCCGAGGCGAAAGTTTTTCTTTCTCGGGCGGGGCCGGTGTCAGCATGTGAAAATGCTGAACAACCTTGCGCGCGATGTGACTGGACATCGGAGCCCCGCCAGTCTCGACATCGCGTACGGCGTTCAGCAATTCGTCCGGCGACTTGGATTTTACGAGGTAACCGTTGGCGCCTGCCTTAAGTGCTTTAAAAATTCGTTCACTGTCCTCATAGCCGTTACCATGATAATTTGGAGCGTCGGATAGATTCGCTTGAGTTCATCTACGCATTGAATCCCCGACATGCCAGGAAGCCGGATATCCATCACTACAACGTCGGGTATCTGTGTGGGAATTTTATTTAACGCCTCCTCGGCTGAGGCATAGGCGCCAATGCATTTTATGTCTGTAGCGGGGCGCAGAATTTCCACAAGTTGCTCCCTTAATCCACGATCGTCTTCCACGACGACCACCGATTTCACCAAGGACTTCAACATAATATGATTACCCGAGTTTAACGTTTAACACATCGCTGGATGAACTGATGCTCAGACGTAAATTTACGGTTGTCCCCTCTCTAGGCTTGCTCTCAATAAAACAGCTCCCTCCAATGTTTTCCAGACGGCGCTTCATATTAACCAAGCCGTTGCCGCTGGTCAGGATGCCATTAACGTGGAAACCCCAACCGTCCCTTGCGACTCCATTGGTGGAAGTGATGATAGACGGTTTTCCACGGGGGAAAAGTTTGCGGGAGCAGTCGCCACGGGCAACCGGCCTTGGCGATGTAAAAAGTGGCGTCGCAGACGGCACGCAACGCGGTGCGCGGTCGGCCACGCTTTTTTGCGGCGGGCAGGAGGATTTCCAGGAATTGCCATTGGGCGTCAGTGAGGTCGGTTTCGTAGGAGGCGCTTTTCATCGCTCCAATGGCGCTGCTGCGAAAATAAGCCGCACCGCCGCAGGGCCTATGTCAAGTCATCCCCGCAATTTGACGCAACTTTCTTCACCCGCCGTCGCTCCAATCAAAAACTCAAACCACAACAAATTGATTTCTCAGACAGGCTCTAAGGGTTCGAATTGTTTTCTGCAGCCCTGACTTACTTGCCGTCGCCGCGCAACTCCACGAGGGTAGCCTATTGACACTGCCCTGCTGCGCGGGCTGGCGGGCTTCGTGTCACCCCGCAAGTCTCGCGGATAATTGATTTCGTTGATCGAGCCCCAGACTGCCAGGCGGGATGATAGCAGTGCTGCGTGGGCTGGTGATTGATCCGCATGCGAGCCCTTCGGAATGGGTGGATTGAGGCTTCGATCGCCGCCCGCCATATCCTTGACGACGGAGAACAGCCGACGCTTTTTCAAGCCCTCGACCTTGCCGGAGGTTACTGACTTGCAAGTCCGCTCCGGCGCCTATTGGTGATCGACTCCGCCGCGAATTTCCTCATGGCAAGACTTGGACTCGATAGAACCGAACTGACCCAGTCGGGATATCCTGTTTGGATGCCGTGCTACCACCAGCGATTACGTCGCCGCTGAGGTCGGTCCAGCTAGTCGCCGCCACGTCTACCTTGTACTGAATGCGATAGTTGCCATTGCTTACCGCGCTCCACGTAATCATAACGTCAGTTGGACTAACGAACTTGATCGAAAGGATTGTTGGAGCCGGCGCCGTAATGCTCAAGTTTGCTGGGTGGAAGGTGATGGTGTAATTGCCACTGGTCAGACCGCTGGGAGTGACGGGATAACTGCCGACGCTTTCGCCGGGAGCACGAGCGAAGGCTAGCGTGCCGCTGAGTGCCGCTAGAGTCTCGCTGTTCATGAACCCAACGTAACTTGCCGTGAACGTTGGATCGGCTGCGCCGTAAGTTTTGGTACTGACATCGGTGGTGACAGCCAGAGTTGCCTTGGTAATGCTCAGGTTGCCAGGGTGGAAGGCGATGGTGTAATTGCCGCTGGTCAAACCGCTGGGCGTGACGGGATGGCTGCCGACGTTTTCGCCGGGCGCGCGAGCGAAGGCCAGCGTGCCGCCGAGTACCGCCGGCGTCTCGCTGTTGACGAACCCGACGTAACTTGCCGTGAACGTCGGATCGACTGCGCCGTAAGTTTTGGTGCTGACATCGGTGGTGACGGCCAGAGCTGCCTTGGTGATGCTCAGGTTGCCGGAGTTGAAGGCGATGGTGTAATTGCCACTGGTCAGACCGCTGGGGGTGACGGGATAACTGCCGACGCCTTCGCCCGGAGCGCGGGCAAAGGCCAGCGTACCGCCGAGCACTGCCGGCGTCTCGTTGTTCATGAACCCGACGTAACTCGCCGTGAACGTTGGATCGGCTGCTCCGTAAGTTTTGGTGCTGACATCGGCGGTGACAGCCAAAGCCGCCTTGGTAATGCTCAAGGTGCCGGAGTTGAAGGCGATCGTGTAGTTACCACTGGTCAGGCCGCTGGGGGTGACGGGATGGCTGCCGACGTTTTCGCCGGGGGCGCGAGCGAAGGCCAGCGTGCCGCCGAGTACCGCCGGCGTCTCGCTGTTGACGAACCCAACGTAACTCGCCGTGAATGTCGGATCAGCCGCACCGTAATTTTTGGTGCTGGCATCGGTGGTGACTGTGAGTGGTTTAGCGGTGATAGTGCCAGTTGTGGCCGGAACGAAATTGTAACTGTAATTCAGTCCTCCATTACCATCAATCACGGCACCAGCAGGCGTCAGGGTTTTGCCGACGCCAACATTTTTGGTGTCGAAAACCTGCTGCCAGACAGGCTGACTGTCGCCCGGTGCGAGTGGAGTGCCAGCGGACAGAGCGGGAGTCGCACTTGAGTTAGGAGTGCCATCGTACGCTTTGCTATCGGTTGTCGCAGTGACCGTAATTGGCATAGTCGTAATCGTCCCACTCGTGTTGGGCACAAACGTATAGGCGTAATTGAGGCCATTGTTGCCATCGATGATCGCACCGGCCGGGGTGAGGGTTTTTCCGATACCGACATTTCGGTTGTCGAAGGTCTGCGTCCAAACGGGCTCAATATCACCCGGGGCGAGCGGCGTGCCCGCGGACAGTGTCGGAATTCCGGTTGCACTATTCATCCCATCGTAAGGTTTGGTGTCAGTTGCGGCCGTGACCGTGATAGTTCTTTGCGTGATATTCCCGGTCCGCGTCGGCTGGATCAGGGTATAACTGGCTGCTTTCGGACCCGCCAAGGTTAGGCCGGCGATCGTGACTTGCTTGTCGGTGCCGGCATTTTGGTCGAAAAAATCGCCGGTCGCACCTGCAGTGACCAGCGAAACCGAATCGCTCCCGATGACGCCCACCAGAGAAGGGCTGCCGACAGTAAGCGTCGCGGTGGTCGTGCCATCGTAGATTTTGCTGTCCGGCGTAAGCCCGGCGGCAGAAACCGTCAGCGGGAAGGGATTGATCGTGACAGTGGGGAAGGCCGCGGTGGTATTGACCAGCCCCTCACCCCCGGAGCCGATATCCGTCTGGATGGTGAAGGCATAAGGTGAACCCGCCATCGCTGGTGCCGAGACTCCGGCATACGTCACCGTAAAGAAGTGGCCGGAAGCACAACTCGCCAAATCAATGGTAATGGTCGAGCCAGCAATGCCAAAGGGTGGTGAGCCGGACAGGGTAGCTGACCCGCTCGCAACCGTGATATGTCCAGCGCCAGCTGCGGTCGTCGGTGGAGTCCAACCGGCCGGAATCGTGAGCGCCACTTGGGAGCCGGCCCCGAAATCGCCGATGTTGGCAGTAAAGGTGAACGTAAAGGTGTTGCCGCCGCTACCATAGGTTACGAAGTTGGGGCTTACGGTCATCACACCTTCGCCGTTAGCGGCCGGCGCCGCGACCGCCACCGACAGCGCTGAGAAAAACAACCCTGTCAGTAAAGCGACAAGAAAATATCCGGGCACGGCCGTGCGAATTTGGGTTGACTGTGGTCGTGCAGTTTTCCCTGGTGCAGGGCTCTGGGCGGTTCGTGCCGTTGGGGTTTTCATGACGTTCATTCCTTTGTTGCTGGATTGAAATTAATCCAGTGGTTTGGTTTAAGTTAGGTATGGAGATCGCGCTGCTCCTGTATTGCTAAAGTCTCCTCATTTCTTGCCGTCGCCAATTTCTCCACTACCCCCCTTGCGCAAGGAATCAGTATGAGCCAAGCGCTGATTTCAACAATATTCAAGGCGTGGCGATCGCTCGGCCCCGAATGGTTGTTGTCGACGCCCAAGCACCGGAGCCGCCGACGTCAGGAGCCGGAGGACGGTAGCAGTTGCCGGCGATCCGTGATTTACCCTGGAGTCCGAAGGATGGAGGCCACGCGCCCGAAGCCGATTCCCTCGCCCCTTCGGAAGGGGAGAGGGCAAGGGTGAGGGGTTTGGTGAAAACTTACTGACTGGGCAGGCATTCCCCCTCACCCCGACCCTCTCCCTCGGAGGGCGAGGAAGGACGCTCGCCACCGGCTCACCAATCCGCGCGCTCTCTTTCGCCGTGACGCGGCGTGCGTGGCCTCCTCTCCCAGCGGGAGAGGATGGAGGTGAGGGAGAAAGGCCGGAACCTCCCGTGGGATTCGCACGCCGCAAGGCTGCGGACGTTTTCACCCTCACCCCGGCCCTCTCCCTCGGAGGGCGAGGGAGAGGGGGAAGCGCTCGTCTGTCTCGTTGTTTTGTCGTCTAGCCCACGGATTCCTCAGTATGCGCGGGGTAAAGGTTTCTGGGGCGAGCCCCACGGTGTCACTGGTATTTCATTTTCCTGACAGCAGGGATTGCCAATTAACTGTGTTCCCCCCAAGCTACGGCTGCTCATTGGCTCATGGATTACTCCGAGTGGCTATGTTCGCCGCCACTTAACCCGGGTGGTTTTTGTGAACCAGGATCCGACCGGCCAAGGGCACTCAAGATGAACTGCGTAACATTCAGGGCGTCGCGAATCCGACATCATTGGTCGGCGTCGTCGCTGCAGTGTTCGCTGAAGTGACCTCAACCTCAAATAAAATATCCATGCAACCCGCCTTTCCAAAAATCACTAAAATCGCCTACGAAGGTAAGAGCTCCCGCAATCCGCTCGCGTTTAAACATTATAACCCGGACGAAATCGTCGAAGGCAAAACCATGCGCGAACATCTGCGCTTCGCCGTAGTTTACTGGCACACCTTCCGGGGGACGGGTTCCGACCCGTTCGGTCCCGGCACCGCCGTCCGTCCGTGGGACGACGGTTCCAATTCGGTGTCCAACGCGCAACAGCGGGCCCGTGTCGCGTTCGAGTTCATAGAAAAGCTCGGCGCGCCGTTCTATTGCTGGCACGATCGCGATGTCGCGCCCGAAGGCAAAAATCTGCGCGAAACCAACAAGAATTTCGACGCGGTCGCCAAAGTCCTCAAAGCGGAACAAAAGCGCACCGGCATCAAATTGCTCTGGGGCACCGCGAATTTGTTTTCCAATCCGCGATTCATGCATGGCGCCGGCACGAGCTGCAATGCGGACGCGTTCGTCTTTGCCGCCGCCCAAATCAAGAAGGCGCTGGAGGTCACGCACGAACTCGGGGGCGCGGGCTACACGTTTTGGGGCGGGCGCGAGGGCTACATGACGCTGTTGAATACGGATATGAAACGGGAGCTAGAGCACCTCGCCAAGCTTTTGCACCTGGCGGTGGACTATAAAAAGCAGATCGGCTTTAACGGGCAGTTCTATATCGAGCCCAAACCGAAGGAGCCCACGAAGCATCAGTACGATTCCGATGCCGCCGCGTGCCTGAACTTTTTGCGCGAATACGATTTGCTCCCCCACTTCAAACTCAACATCGAGACGAATCACGCCACGCTGGCAGGTCATACGATGCAGCATGAGCTTGAAGTGGCCGGCGGGGCCGGGGCGCTCGGTTCGATTGACGCCAATACCGGGGATGAACTCCTCGGTTGGGACACGGACCAATTTCCGACCAGTTTTTATCTCACGACGTACACGATGCTCGTCATCTTGAAATATGGCGGCTTGACCACCGGTGGGGTGAACTTCGATGCGAAGGTTCGTCGCGAAAGCTTCGAACCGGTGGATTTGTTTCATGCCCATATCGGCGGCATGGACGCCTTTGCGCGCGGCCTGAAGATCGCCGCGGCGATCCGCGCAGATGGCCGTCTCGCGGAGTTTGTGAAAAACCGTTACGCCTCCTGGGATTCCGGCATCGGCGCGAAGATCGAATCCGGCAAGACCACGCTGAAAGCCCTCGAAGCCTACATGCTCAAGCAAGGGGAAGTGACGCCCAATGTCAGCGGTCGCCAGGAATTCTTAGAGAACCTCATCAACGAATATCTCTGAGCTTCCATGGTTGATCTCAAGCAACGCGAAGTTTGGTTCGTCACCGGCAGCCAGCAGCTCTACGGCCCGGCGGCGCTCAAGCAGGTGGCGGCTAATTCGTCACAGGTGGCGCAAGCATTGAACGACGCAACGGGAATTCCCGTGCGCGTTGTGTTTCAGCCGGTGGTGAAATCGCCCGAAGAAGCCACCGCGATGTGTCAGCAAGCCAACGTCGCGCCCAATTGCCTCGGCCTGATCACCTGGTGTCACACGTTCTCGCCGTCGAAGATGTGGATCAACGGGCTGAAGCAACTGCGCAAGCCGCTCGCACATTTGCACACCCAGTTCAATCGCGACCTTCCGTGGTCCACAATCGACATGGATTTCATGAACCTGAACCAGGCCGCGCATGGCGACCGGGAACATGGCTTCATCCTAAGCCGATTGCGGCTGAGCCGGAAAGTGATCGTCGGTCACTGGCAAGAGCGGGGCGTGCAGGCGCAATTGGGCACGTGGAGTCGTGCGGCGGCGGCGTGGCACGATTGGCAGGGGGCGAAGTTTGCCCGCTTTGGTGACAACATGCGCGAAGTCGCTGTGACCGAAGGCGACAAGGTTTCCGCACAGCTCCAGTTCGGTTATTCCGTCAACGGCTTCGGCGTGGGCGATCTGGTGCAGCGCGTAAAAGCAGTCACCGACAAGGAAATCGACCAATTGGTGGCCGCGTACGAAGCCGAATATAGTCTCGCACCCAAGCTCCGCAAAGGTGGAGTGCTCCGGCAGTCATTGCGGGAAGCGGCACGGATCGAGGTCGGACTGCGAGCGATTCTACGTGACGGCGATTTCAAGGGTTGGACCGATACGTTCGAAGATTTGCACGGTCTAGTGCAATTGCCCGGCATCGCCGCGCAGCGTTTGATGGCCGACGGTTTCGGGTTCGGCGCCGAAGGCGATTGGAAAACGTGTGCGCTCGTTCGCGCGCTGAAAGTCATGGCTGCCGGACTCAAGGGTGGAACGTCGTTCATGGAGGATTACACCTATCATCTGAATCCGAAGCGTAGCCTCGTCCTCGGCTCCCACATGTTGGAAATCTGTCCGAGCATTGCGAAAGGCAAACCGTCCGTCCAAGTGCATCCGCTCGGTATCGGCGGCAAGGCGGCTCCGGTGCGGCTCGTTTTCGACACGCCGCCTGGGCCGGCCGTTAATGTGTCGCTCGTTCACATGGGCAATCGTTACCGCATGATTTTGAATGAGGTTGACGTTGTGGCTCCAGAAAAGCCATTGCCCAAACTTCCGGTGGCGCGGGCGGTGTGGATTCCCAAACCCAATCTGGCCATCGGCGCGGCCGCGTGGCTTTACGCCGGGGGCGCGCACCACACCGCGTTCAGCCAGGCGGTGACGACCGAAATGATCGAGGACTTCGCCGCGATGGCGGGTCTCGAACTCGTGGTCATCGACGCCGACACCAAGATCCGCCAGCTCAAGCAGGAGTTGAGCTGGAATGAAGTTGCCTACGGATTGCGGGGTGGGTTTGTTACTTGAATCCGATCATGAATTAGATTCGTAGCGCAGGCTGGCAGCCTGCTGTATCGCCGATTGGCAATCGGCAGGCGTAAAAGTTCTGCAGATAGCCAACCTGCCACCCAGCAGGTTGGCAATCTGCGCTACGACGGAACGGTGGAATTCTGAAGAAATCAAAGAGTACCATGTCAGCGAAATACACTATCGGTCTCGACTACGGCACGAACTCGGTGCGCGCCCTGATCGTCAATGTTGCCAACGGCGCGGAAGTCGCCAGCGCCGTCTGGCCGTACGCCCACGGCAATGAGGGCGTGATCCTGTCGCGCGACCCAAACCTCGCGCGACAACATCCCGCCGATTACTTGATTGGCGCGGAGCTCACGATCAAGCAAGCCCTCGCCGCCGCGAAGAAATCGGTGCGCGGGTTTCGCGCCGAACAAGTCGTCGGTATCGGCGTGGATACGACCGGCAGCACGCCTTTGCCAGTGGATGCGAACGGCCAACCGCTCGCCTTCCAGAAAAAGTTTACCAAACATCCGGCCGCGATGGCCTGGTTGTGGAAAGATCACACGGGCGTCAACGAAGCCGCCGAGATCACCGCGCTGGCGAAAAAGATCCGGCCACAATTTCTCGCCAAGTGCGGAGGCACGTATTCGAGTGAATGGTTTTGGAGCAAGCTGCTCCACTGTCTTCGCACCGCGCCGGAGGTTTTCAACGCCGCCCATTCGTGGGTCGAGTTCGCCGACTACGTGCCGGCTGCGCTGACGGGCACGGAGCATCCGGACAAATTCATCGCGGGCGTTTGCGCCGCCGGTCACAAGGCGATGTGGAACGCCACCTGGGGTGGCTACCCCGACGCGGCATTTCTGTCCAAGTTGGATCCAAAACTTGGCCACCTCCGGACCCGGCTTACGACGCGAGTGCATTCGATTGATCGCGCCGTGGGCGGCCTCACGGCGGCGTGGGCGAAGAAGACCGGTTTGCCCGCCGGCATTCCGGTCGCCGTCGGCGCCTTCGACGCCCACCTCGGCGCGGTTGGTTCCGGAGTAGCGCCGGGAACGCTCGTTAAAATCATCGGTACCAGCACGTGCGACATCGCGATTTCGCCCAACAATAAGAAGCTGGCGGACGTGCCGGGGCTGTGCGGCATCGTGGACGGCAGTGTCTTGCCGGGAAACTTTGGCCTCGAAGCCGGGCAGTCGGCGGTGGGCGACATCTTCAACTGGTTCGTAAATTATATCCAACCTGGAGCGCCGGTCTCCGATCCGGCTCGTGCGGGCAAGGCTTTTGAAACGCGCCGGGTCGGAGACCGGCGCTC
>JANXWY010000456.1 GCA_025350905.1 Verrucomicrobiota bacterium | reverse complement strand
CGGCGTCGCGGCCGGTCAGGTGAACTTTGGCATAGCAAAAAATCTCACGCCCGCGCCGGTCGAAAACCACCAGCGAGTTGTACTGTTTTCGCCCGGCGAAGGTCGGACAGCCGACCAGCACGTTACAGTGCGCTCGGCGCGCGCTCCGAGCAATGTCTTCCAGGGCCGCTTTGATTTCGGCAGCGCCGACTTGAGTGAAGTCCCGGTTGTAACCCGTCACGGCGCATTCTGGAAACAGGATGATATCCACGCCGGCGTCGCCGGCGGATTGGATCGTGCGGGTGATCCATTCGACATTCGCCGCAATTGCCGGGCGGAATTTCATTTGCGCTGCGGCGACGACTAGCTGGTTGGTCTTCATGCGTGTCCGTTAGGCCGGGCGCGCGGCCGGAGCGGTCGCACCGCACCGCTCGGCCGGCAAGCCAGCCAATCGCGGAGCGGAACGGCCGGGCGATGAACCCACGGCGCCGCGCTCGAATTTGATGGCTTTCGGATGGTTCAATTGTGGGACCAGAGCATTGTGAACACTCGCAGGCAAACCGCAATTATTGAAGGTGCTGGGGTGAGGCGTCTGCCGGGACTTGCCACGTCGCTGCCCGGCACCAGTTCCGCGGCGAACTTCACGGGGTTCGTGGCTTTGCTGCGATTCGCCCCGTGTCCCCGACGCGAACTTTTCGGAAGATCCGCCGCGCTTTCGGAGGTCGGTCGTTCACGCGGCCTTCAATTCGCGGCAGGCTTTGGCGCCGCGGAACAGGCAGTAGAGTATAAAGCCATGGAAGCCGACACCCAGCCAGTCCTGAGCGAGGAGAAAGATCAACCCGTCCAACGCAATCAGCACCATCCCAACTACGAAAGCCCACAGGTGGCGTTTGTGCGCGAAAACGCCGAAGCCAACCAGGACGCCCGCAGCGATCAAATCGAGGGTCAGCACCACCACTTTGCCCGCACCCCCGAGTTCATTCCCGAAGGCGTCAAAAAGTTGGGTGACGCCCAAGCCGAGCATGAATCGCCAGTTGCTGCCGGTGAAAGCCACGATGGAATTGATCAGGGACAAGCCGGCGATCCAATAAAACCAAGAGGCGCCTGATTTCAACTGCGCTTCCGTGGCCGGATCGCGCGGCGGCATGATGGGGGCGGTCGTAATTGGCGCCGCGACGGCTGCGCGCGAAGCAAACGCCGGCTGTAACTCGGCAAAACTCCCGGCGGGCGACCAGTATTCCATGTCGCTGCGCCGGACTTCCTGTTGCGGTTGCACGCGCCCCTCGTGTGCCCAAGCGGTGACTTGTTCCAACGTCGCCGGGCCGTATTCGTTTCCATCCGCGCCCCGAATTGTGTAGGTGAGCTCCATAGGTTGTGCCTGGAGTCATAGCAAGCCGCCCGGTTCGAAGCCAATTCAATTGTGCGGGTAAACCAAAAACTATTGAAATGCTGGCGTCGCCCGGACGTGACGACACCGTCAGGGTCGGAGGGCAGGACGCGGCCGAAGCACCGGAGCGATTGGGTTGCGAATGGGACCGCGCCCGGGTTTGGCGTCAAACTCACCGTCGAAGCCAAGCTGGTCGGCCGCGGCTCACGGTTATTCGGCTCGAAAAAAGGTGCTGGTCAACTGCGGCGGCAAGTTCGTCGTAAATCGGAGCTGATTGGTCGTGACCGAAAAGGTCCGGACGGTTTGCCAAACCGCGCCCGATGCGTTGGAGGTCATTTGGACTTGAATGGCCGTCGCGAGATATCCGCCAATGAAAAACTGAAGTTGGCCGTCCGCGCAGGAAACCTCGTAGAGCACCGGGCGGCCCGTTTCAATTCCGGTTAGTTGAAGCTCTGCGGTCCCCAGCCGGCCGGATACGATATGGGTGAACACGCGATCCAGCTCGGCGGAGATGATTTCGTTGGCCGCATATTGGCGCCGCAACGTGTAGAGCCGCAACGCCAGCGTCAGGTCGGTTGTGTGAAAGGGGAAATTGGCTTCCAGGTATTGCCGGCGAAAGTCCTGCAAGATACCCAGATCCCGGTAACCGTATTGCTTCGTCGGTTCGATGACAGTGCCTTCGCCGAAATCGTTCCAGGTGACGATTTGGATCAGGGCCGAATCGTTGGTGATCGCCCGGCTCAAGGTGGCCCGAAAGGTATCCCCGTCGTTGTCATTCAAGGTTCCATACGAGGCGCCGACGCCGGCTGGTTCATAGATGTCGTGAAAGCGCGGAAAGGCACTGCTGATGAATGCCGGCCAGGCGCCGCCAGCTTGCTGAAAGTTCGCGAGATAATTCTCGAGATTCGTCGTGGACAGGATTCCGCCGGTGGCCGCGCTTAGCCACATCGGCGGCCAGTTGAACGCGCCCGTGCCAACAGCGAGGCGGTGGTCGAGCGTGAAGAACGCCGGCTGGTTGGACGGGTTCAATCCCGCGAAGATCGTCTGCCACTGGGCGGGGCTCTTGAAATATTGCGGGCCGAAATTCAACAACACCGGCTGCGCGTTCCAGCGCAGAAAGCTGGGATCGCTGAAAAAGTTCGTTTGCGCGTATTCCATGGTTTGCTGCGCATGGGCCAGGGCGTTGGCGGCGGTGATGTACCCGCCGTTGACTTCCTGCTGGATGGTTCGGTCCTCGTAGCAAAGGGAAAACTTAAGGCCGGCTTGGCGCGTAAAATGGAACAGAGCGGCCGTGCGCTCATTGATGCCGCCGTAATCCAGGTAATTGTCCATGCCGTACCAGTCCACGATGACGCCGTCCAGGCCGGCGAGCTTCATGAGGAGAACATGATATTCGAGGACGACGGGATCGGCGGAATCGTAAGGGCCGATGAGCGGGTAGTACCAGGAGGCGATTTCGCGTTCGCCCGCACCGTTGAAGAGGTCCGGGTTGAAATGATTCATGGTCCAATGCCAGCCCCAACTGCTGCTTGACGGAGGGGCGATGAACCACGGCAGGTAATGCACCATGACCGGCTTCACGGCGGCCGGCGTTGAGCCCGCACCAAGGAAAGCCCACACCTGGATCAACAGGATCCAGTTAAGAAGTTTAAGCCTCACGTGATAAATCGGTACCCCTGGTCGCCGGCGCGGGGCGCCATCGTGGCGGATCGCACCCGAATCCGGTGAGCGGGCCGAGCCCGTTGCGTTGGACCTACTTCGCCCAGCCACCGCTGGGCCGGTGTCTTGGACTCCGCGGGTCACTGCTGCTGGACTCGTACAAAACCGCTGTTGCCATCCGGCATCAGAACGGTGGTAGTGGTCGTCGATCCGCCGGAAACAACGTCCGTTACCAGCGGCGTAAACGCAGTGGACAAGTCCGAGGTTTGCATAATTGTATAAACTTTGCCGGGTGACGACGTCCACGTCAGCGTCAATTCATGAGTCAACGGGTCAAAGGACGGTGCGCTAATGACCGGACGAGGGGCGCCGGTGAGGCGCAGATTTTCCCAGGCAACGGTATAGCCGGAGTGATAATCACTCGGATCGAGCTGAAGGTGGAGGTGGGTCAAAGTCGCCAGGTTCAAACCCGCAATGGAACCAGCGGTCCCAACATTACTCGGCGAATTCAAGGGCAGGGTCAGTACCCGCCGGCCGTTGTTTTGCCCGTACCAGGCGAAATTGAAGGAGGTGCCGTCCGCATCTTCGAGCGTCACAATCGGTCCCAATTTGCCGGCATTCGGCGCACTGCTGCTGAGGGTGACGGTCAACTCGATGGTTTTTTCGCCCGACCCGTCCACGGGATTGTATTTGTAGTTGCTGCCGTAGTTCGTGGCCGTGATCGTGTAGGCGGTGGGGCCAGCATCAATGGTCGCCGAACTCCAACTCCCGTACAAAGCATCGGAGGTGAAATTATCAAACGTGTTGAGGGTGGTCTCTGCCGCCGACCAGTTGATAATTCCCCAACCGATGGCCAAGGCGATGAGGTTCGTAAACCACTTTGCGTAGAGTTTCATAAGTTGGCGCGTCCTCACTCTTAATGAATTGTCCCAATTAGTATAGTTCAAACGTGGGCCCGGCAGTTGGCTTCGCGAGTGCCCGAGACCTGATTGCGGGCTCAGGCGGCGAGTCCATCCGGCATCGCCCCGCGCAGCGCGGAGGGCACCCGATCGACTGCCGAAACCAAATCCGCTGGCGCGAGTCGTTGGCCGGCGCCTGCGGCTTGGATTTCCTGCTTTGCCATCGCCTAATCCCTCTGGCTATGCTGCACGCATGTTAGCCCGCGTTTGCTCCGCCGCTGTTAACGGCATTGAAGCGTATCCCGTCGAGGTGGAGGTTAATGCCGGCTACGGCGAGACGATCATTGTCATCGTCGGCCTGCCGGATGCCGCAGTGAAGGAATCCCGCGACCGGGTGACGACCGCGATGACCAATTCCGGCTTCAAATTTTCCTACGGTCGCACCACCATCAATCTCGCCCCGGCGGATGTAAAGAAAGAGGGACCGAGCTTCGATCTGCCGATCGCACTCGGGATGCTGGCGGCGAGCGAACAAATCGAAACGGACCAACTGGACAACTTCATCGTGGTGGGCGAACTGGCGCTCACCGGGGCGGTGCGGTCGTGCAAAGGGGTGCTGGCCGTGGCGCTCCGTGCCAAGACGGAGGGTAAAATCGGCGTCCTCGTACCCGCCGGCAACGCAGCGGAAGCGGCGGTCGTGGATGGTTTGCAAGTCATCCCCGTGCAAAATCTGCGGGAGGCCGCGCAATTTCTGGAAGGGGAAATTCGCATTACGCCCACCAAGGTGGATGTCGCTAAACTGTTCGATCAACCGATGGAGGACGACGCGGATTTCGCCGAGGTCAAGGGCCAGGAATCGGTAAAGCGGGCGTTGGAAATTGCCGCCGCGGGGGGCCACAATGTCCTGCTTATTGGCCCGCCGGGAACGGGAAAATCCATGCTCGCCAAACGCCTGGGTTCCATTCTGCCGCCGCTGACGCTGGCGGAGGCGCTCGAGACCACGAAGATTCACAGCATCGTCGGGCTGCTGCCAGCGGGTGTGGGATTGGTGACGCGCCGGCCGTTTCGCGCGCCCCATCATACCGCCAGCGACGCCGGATTGCTGGGCGGCAATATCAATCCCACGCCCGGTGAGATTTCGCTCGCGCACCATGGCGTTTTGTTTCTCGATGAATTGCCGGAGTTCAAGCGCAGCGTGCTGGAGACGATGCGCCAGCCCCTCGAGGAGGGCAAAGTCACCATCTCCCGCGCCGCGGGCACGATGACGTTTCCTGCGCAGTTCATGCTCGTGGCCGCGATGAATCCGACGCCCGATGGCAAGATGCCGCACGAGAGCAAATCCTCGCCGCGGGAAATCCAGAATTACCTCAGCCGCATCTCCGGTCCCTTGTTGGACCGCATTGATCTGCACGTCGAAGTGCCGCCGGTGAAGTTTCGCGAAATTTCCGGCGAACGGACGGGCGAAACCTCGGCCCAAATTCGGGCGCGGGTGGTGGCCGCCCGGCAGCGGCAGCAGCAACGTTTTGCCGCCAAGCCCCGGATCACCTGCAATGCGCGGATGGGCACGAAGGAGATCAAGGAATTCTGCGCGCTGGACGAGCCGACGCGGGAGCTGCTGAAAAATGCCATGACGGAATACAACCTCAGCGCGCGGGCCTACGACCGGATTTTGAAAGTCGCGCGCACGATTGCGGATCTGGCGGCGGCGGCAACCATTTCCAGCGATCATATTTCGGAAGCGATTCAATTGCGCTCCCTGGACCGGCAGTTGTGGGGCTAGCAAACGCTCCGCGAGCCTGAAGTGGGAACGCGGCGCTCCCTGCGCGCCGGTGGGGAGGGTAAGGAAGTCGCCGCCGCGCCGCCGATCAATTCATCCCCGGTTTTTTCCCCGTCGTTTGATTCTTCACGCGCTGTTCGGCGAAGAAGGATTGCAACAGCGCCCGACATTCCTCGAGCCGGACGCCCGCCGTAATTTCGCTGCGGTGGTTGAGCGTGGGAAACTGGAGCAGGTTCAGCGCGCCGCCCGCCGCGCCGCCCTTGGAATCGCCCGCGCCAAAAACAACCCGCGCGAGCCGGGTGTGCACCATCGCCCCGGCGCACATCGGACACGGCTCTTTGGTGACGAACAGCGTGCAATCGGTGAGCCGCCAGTCGCCGACGGCTTCCTCGGCCTGCGTGAGCGCGAGCATTTCGGCGTGCGCCGTGGCGTCTTTCAGCAGTTCCACTTGATTCCAGGCCCGCGCGATAATGCGACCGTTGCGCACGATCACCGCGCCGACGGGCACCTCCTCCGCTGCGTAAGCCCGGGCGGCCAGCCGCAACGCCTCGCCCATGAAGTAGTGGTCACTTTGTAAATCTATGATCGGTTCGTCCATCTTGGAACAGGATAACTATGAAGAAGGCAGGGAGAAAGCGAACTCCATAGCTCGGCGTCACGTTGCCACATACGGCGCGCCCGGAGCCAATCGAATTCAGCAATATCCGATCGCGGGCGGCCGGTGGGATCAGCCGTGACCTGAAGACTGGCAGTTCATTCATATCCGATGGCTACAATTTCCAGTACCGCTTCGCCCGAAGGAAACTTGAAACGCACCCGTTGTCCCAGTTTTGCATTGAGCAACGCCTTGGCAATGGGCGACAGCCAGCTGACCCAGCCATGATCCAGGTCCGTCTCGTCGACGCCGACAATGCGATAGCGCGTTTCCTCCCCGCTGCGGCTGCGCACGGTCACACTGGCACCAAAGCGAACTTGCTCCCAGGGCGCACGGGGCGACGTCACCACGACCGCCGTCCCCAGACATTGGTCCAGTTGCTGAATTTGCAGGTCCAGACTTTGCAGGCGTCGCCGGGCGTCCGGGTTTTCCACGGCGCTTGCGAGCTGGGGTCGCTCGACCTGGGTGAGTCGATTCAGTTCCGCTTGCAACCGCCGCGCGCCACTGGCGGTGAGATAATTCTTCGCGCCTGGCGGCAGAGGCGAGGAGGGACGCAGCCGGAACGGGGGCTCGGGGGCATCGTCCGATTCGCGCGTGAACGCTTTGCTCATTGGCGGCGAGGCTAGAACTCTCGTCGCAATTAGGCAACCGGATCGTTGTGGCAGCGCTGGGGATAACGAATCGTTGGGCACGACGCCTCCGGCCCACCCGCCCGCACGGGCGCAGCTGGCACGTGCCGCCGTTACGCAACGGGCCAGAGTTGATCCCCAATGGCCATTGGCGCGGGCTTCTTCCAAAGCCTGGAGATGCCGCAATCCTTTGGCCGTCCAAAATTGGCCCGGGCGTTGAGGGGGAAAAATCCAACCGTGCTGGTCGGCTTGGATTTGGAGTTTTTCCCGGAGGCGTTGCCGCCCCCATTCCCGCATTTTGACGTCCGCTTCCGCTTCGATTTCCCGCAACGAACGACACGGACCAGTTTCCGAGTCTTTCATTGTTTGCCTAGTTGAGAGTTAGTGGGGCTCGGACGAGGAACCGCTCACCTCACCATTTCAAATCTGATTTACGGTGGTACTGTCAAGCTGCGCCCCAGCGGGTTGAGGTTCGCAATACCAACAGCGCTCCGGCGGCGAACAGCACCGCGCTGTAGGCGAACGCGACCTCCGTGCCGAACGCCGTCCACAACGCGCCGACGATGATGCTGGACAGAAAATCGCCCACGCCGTTGACCGTCGCCAACGTGCCGAACGCCATGCCGTGCTGTTCCGGGCCGACGAGCTCCGCGCAGAATGCATCCTCCAGCGTCTCTTCGATCGCCACATACACGCCGCCGAGGATGAAGATTGCGGCCAGCGTCCCGACCGTGATGGGGAGGAAGACGATCGCCAAGGCCATCACCGCCGCCAGTGCGTAGCCGCTCGCCAGCACGAGGTGCTTGGGGAAACGATCCGCCAGCCAGCCGGCGAGGAACGCGAAGCCCGCGTAGAACACGTTGTGCAACACATAAAGGCCGACCGCAATACTCGCCGCCTTGGTTGCGCCCAACTCCGGCATAAGTTTCTGCGTGGCCAGCAGAATCAGCAACGTGTGCGCAAAGTCGCCCGCGCCGAACAGCCCGACGGCGACGAGGAATTTCCGGAATGACGGCGGCAGCCGCCGCAGCCGTTCGCCAAACGAAACATGTGGCACCGGCTGGCGTTCCTTTTCGCGCACGACAAACGCAATCAAACCCACGGCGATGAGACTCGGGACGAGCGTCACCGCGAAGAGCGACGGGTAGTGATGATGAAACGCCCCGAGCAGAAAGAACGCGGTGGCCGGTCCGACAATCGCGCCCAGGGTGTCCATCATCCGCTCGAAGCCGAACGCCCGCCCGTAGGTTTCCTTCGTCACCGCCCCGGCCAATAAAGCTTTGCGCACGGGGGTTCGCACCCCGCGACCCAGCCAGGCAACTGACCGCGCCACGAGGACGTGCCACGCAGCGGTGGCCAGACCGAAGGCGGCCGTGCCCAGCGCCGTGACGAGATACCCGATCACCAACACCGGTTTGCGGCGGCGCAGCTTGTCGGTGTAATAGCCGGAGGCCATTTTGGCGAAGCTCGCCAAACCATCGGAAACGCCTTCGATGAGTCCCACCCAAAACGCAGCCACGCCCATCGTAGCGAGGAACGCAGGCATGACGGTCGTCGCGATTTCATGCGACCAGTCACTGAAGAGCGAGGCCAGCCCGATGCCAAGCACGGTGCGGTTGAGCCAGCGCGGGCGTGGTTCGCCGGGGGCCGGTTCGAGGTTCATGGCACCACGGGCCGGGGTTGAAAATTCAATTCCGCCGGGGCCGCGTGATTGCTGACATAGCGCCAGAAGGAATGATCCATCGCGATCGTTTGCAGCCAGGGAATGTGACCATACCAGATGGTCAACTGCTGGTCCGCTTGCGCCGGGGGTTGGCCCTGGATGACCAGGCAGTAAAGCGCGGAAACCAGGCCGGTGCGGTCCGCGCCGGCCTGGCAATGAATCAGCACCGGTTTCGGGGCGGCCCGGATAATCGCCAGGATGTTTTCGATCTCCGCGTCCGTAACCTCACGGCCGGCGGAGAGTGCGAAGTCAAAATGCTTCACCCCGAACTGGTGCGCCGTATTCGTTTCGACGCGATACCAACTCTTATCGCTGTTTGCGCCACGCAGATTCAGCAGGCTCTGGATGCCATACTTGGGAAGAACGCGAGTCAGCGTGCGCCCACTCATCTGTCGGGATCGATAGACCTGGCCGGGCGAAACCACATGAAAATTGTCCACGGCCAGGAGATAGAGCGCATAGGCCGCGATCGGGCCGACCGCCAGCAGCAGCCCGAGCAAACATCGTTTGGTTGAACGCGAAAGTTTCATTTCCACGGCTGGATTATTTTCACCAGTTCAGTTTGCGGCGGTGGCAACGGCGGTTAAAAAGGGCAGCCCGGAGTTGAACGGCCAAGCCAGCCTGGTTCGGACTATCCTGCCAGTGGGCCGGCGAAACTTACGCGGCGGCCCGTTTTTCAAGTCGGCTTAAAATATCCGGCGCTTTCATCACGCGGGATTTCCCGGAGCGGCGTAGAGGATGACTTTGACCTTTTCCAATGTTACGAGGCCACCGCCCATCATCGGCTGGAGCAGCGGCAGGAAGGCGTTGATTTTCTCTTCCGCGTCCACGATTTCAATGACCATGGGCAAGTCCAGGGAGAGTCGTAGTATTTTCGCCGTGTGCAGGCGGCTCGCCTGGCCGAACCCCATCGGTCCGCGCAGCACGGTCGCGCCCGCCAGGTGGCATTCACGCGCTTTGAGCACGATGGCTTCGTAGAGCGGTTGGTGTTCCCAGCGGTCGCTTTCGCCGATGAAAATTCGCAACAACCCGGCTTCCTGAGGGATTTGCATATCAATTGCCTTTCGCAGAATTCAGCACCGCGCCGAGCACATAACCCACCCACACGGCGAGCATGCACAGCCCGACGGATAACAGCACGTTGCCACCCGCGTATAGCCATTCGCGGTCGCGCAGCAGATTCAAGGTTTGCAAACTGAACGAGGAGAACGTGGTGTAGCCACCGCAAATGCCGATCATGAGGAATTGTCGGAAACCCGGTGACGGAAGCAATCGCCCTTCCGGCGCTGAGAGCGCGGCGAGGAAGCCGATGACCAGAGAGCCGCTCACATTCACGACGAGCGTACCCATGGGAAACGACTCGCCGCAACGTGTGGCCACCAGGCCCGAAAGCCAGAATCGGCCGACGCTACCGAGCGCCCCGCCCAACGCCACCCAGAGATAACTTAACATGATCTAAAACCTCGGAATCGCAGTGACAAAAAAATCCGCGCCGGAGAAAACTCAATGCCGGACCTATTCCTATCTGGATTCGTGGTCGATGTCCATTCCGCACCGTGGCAGCCAAACGCGCTGACACCAGCACTGGTTTGGGTTGGGATCCACGGTGCCTCCCAATGGTAACCATCGGCTCGGGGAGAAATTCACCCCGCATTGCCAAAGGTGGTTGGTTTGAGCTAGGGCCGGCTCAGGAAACCGGCTCAGGTCTGAAAGGATTTGCCGCAACCGCAACTTTGTTTCGCGTTGGGATTTTTGATCTTGAAGCCGCCGCCGGTCAGCTCCTCGCTGAAATCCACCTGCGTGCCGCCCAGATATTTTGCGCTAATGGCGTCCACCAATACCTTCACGGACCCGGAGCCGCTGATCAGATCGCCCGCCCGCTCTTCGTCGAAAGTCATGCCGTATTGCATCCCGGAACAACCGCCCTGCTCCACATAGACGCGCAGGAATTTGCCGGCATGGTCGGGTTGGCCTTGCAACAGCGCAACCTGCTCCACGGCGGACGCGGTGAGGGTGATGGGTGATTCGCTGGTGCTGAGGTCGCTCATTTGATTTGCCGGTGACAGCTTACCGTGCCGCCGGGCGGAGTCAAATACCAGGATTGGCTTGGTTGCCGCAAAGTTTCCGGGCTCGCTCCCGGGTGGCTTCAAAGCTGACGCGGGACAACGGCAGCCAGTCCCGCAATAGTCCGCACAGCTTTTCCATGGCGCACCAATCCCCCAGCGCCTCCATTACCCGCAGCGCCTCCAATCCCGCCCTCTTTTGCCAGAACAAATCAGCCGCCGTCCCGTTTTCCAGGGCTACGTCCAGATAATTATCGCGCGCCAGAACCAGGAACGCGGTCTTCTCTCCGGCCGGTTTTAGCTCGGCCAACTTTTCCAGCGTCAGGCCCAGCCCTACTTTCGCCTGGCCGCGCACCGCCGCGCTCGCCAACGGGGACGCGATCGCCTGCTGATAAGCATTGGAAGCGGTCGCATAGTAACTCCCATCCTCCGTTGCCAGTTGGAACGAGCAATTCCCGATTTCACCCCACGCCAGCGCCGTCTGCTGATTCGTCGGATACTTCTGCACAATGTGGTTAAACACCCGGCGGGCCTCTTCCACGTTGGCGAGCTTGTTCGTGTCCGCCGCCGGCCACCGCAGCAACGCGCCGCCATAGCCGAACAGCGCCTTCGCCTTCAGTTCGTCCGGACAATTGGGGTTGCTGCTCAGGTTTGTAAAATATTCACAGGCGTTTCCGTAAGCCGACCAGGCCATTGCCGCGCGCCCGGCCATCATGAGCGCTTCGAGCGCCAGTTCCGATTGGGGCCATTTCTGGAACAATAATTTGTAGCTGGTCTCGGCGGGCTGGTACTGGCGTTGGTTGAAATAATAAGTCGCCACCCAGTATTGCGCCCGAGCCACCAGGGGTTCGTGGGTCGGGAACTGCGCCACGAAATTGGTGAGATGGGCCAGCGCATTCGTTTCGTCGCCCACCCGCGCCTCGGCCATCGCCCGCGCAAACTCCGCCTGCGCCCGTAACGGACTGTTCGTGGGAAAACGCGCCAACCAATCGTCGTACGCCACCACCGCATTCGTCCCCGCCGCCTGCTGTTCCGCCAACTGGGCCGCCAGCAGCTCCACTTCCGCCCGCAGGGCCGAATCCGGAAACACCTGGCCGAATTCGCGGAATAATTCTTGGGCCTTCGCCGGCTGGCGGGCGTCCGCCCAACCCTGCGCCACCAGCAAGACGCCGCCGCTCGCTTCCGCGCTCGAAGGATCGGATTCCAGGATCCCGCGCATCGCCGTCTCCGCGGCCACCAGGTTCGTGAGTTCGAGACTCGCCCGCAGGGATTGATAGAGCACGGGCGTTTTCAAAGCCGCACTCACGGGCGGCCAGTTCGACACCAGCGGCAACACGGCGCGATAGTTCTCCAGCGCCCGACCGAAATCTTTTTGCGCGAACAACGCATCGGCCAGTTTAAAACGGGCCACCGCCTGGTCGGCCGAGGGCGGCAACCCCGCCGCCGCCGCTTGGAACGCCACCCCGCTTTCCCCATACCGGCCCGCGATCCAATAACACCAGCCGCGATTTAATTGGGCTTTGCCCACGTACGGGCTGTTGGAAAACACCGTGATCAGCCGTTCAAAACCCGCCAGCGCGGCGGCGAGTCGGTTGGTGTCCGGCGTCGCGACCGCTTGCTTCAGATACACTTCGCCCAGCGTCAGCAGGGCGAGGTCCGCCGCCGGGGAATTCGAGAATTGCCGGACAAAGGTCTCCAGCGTCGCCGTCGCCACCGCGAGTTGACCTGACGCCAGAGCCAGCGCCGTGATCCGGGCCAGCGCGTCCCGCTGGTGCGTGACCGGCGCGGTTGCGTTCAAGTTGCTGCGGAGCGTCGCCATGGCCTGGTCCCGCCGGCCCAAGCGCTCCTGCAGGTCCGCCCGAAAGGCCACGCTTTCGGCCAGCCAATCGGCCCGGGCCGTGCCCGCCGCGGCCGTCAGGAGCCCCGCGCTTTCAAGCTCCGCCGCTTCCGTCTGGCCCGCGCCGAGTTTAGCCCGGCACAGCAACTGCCGCCGGCGCCAGTCCAGTTCCGGCGTCAATTCCGCCCGGATCTCTTGCAGTGCCGCCTCCGTCTCGGCGAAATGATTTTGCGCCAGTTGCGCCTCCGCCAGCAACAGCAGTCCCCGGGTATACAGTTCGCTGTTGCCCAAGCTCGGTGACGTCTGCCGAAAAGCGCTATCCGGGGTTTGCAGCAACGTCACCACGGTCACCCATTCGCTCAGTTTTGCGCGGGCCGCTGCCTCGCCGACCGCCCCCGCCAGCCGCCGGGGGGACTCGCGAAATTCCTGCGCGAGTTTTCCGAACGCGGCCGCCGCCCCGGGATAATTTGTGTTTTGAAATTCCGCCGTGCCGATCCAATAAAGAAACTCGTCCGCCAGCTTCCCGGCCTCAGCCTGATGCGCATTGAGCAGGGTCACCACCGCGGCAAATTTCTGCTGCTGGAACAGCGCCTGAGCCTGAAACGAGATCGCGGCTGCTCGGCCCTCGGACTTGGGATACTTCTCAACAAACTGGGCGAACTCTCTTTCCGCTCGGTCCCACACCCCGACGCTGAAGGACTTTTCCGCCGCCTCAAAGGCCTTGTCTTCCCCCCCAAACAAGGCCGCCTGGCCCCGCCCGCCGGCCAAGGCCAGCAGCAGCAGGCAAAGCAGGAATCGTCGCAGCCTCGTCATCCCGGAAAGGTTAGCCCGGAAAGCGGGCGGCGGAAAAGAATGAAATCAATTGCCGCGAAGCCTCACCCAGGGAACGGAGTGACGGACTCAACCCCGGCGCTTAAACTTGATTGCAGCTTTCGTTGGCTCTGGCCCCCGCGTTCACCTTCCGTCCCGAGGCGCTAAAGCTCAAGCACCCGCTGGCGTTTAAGCTTTCGCCGCCGACAAATTCGCACCCTGGCGGTTCAGGACCTTGCCTAAGTATCGTCCCGTGTGACTCGTCGAACAGGCCGCGACCTGCTCCGGGGTTCCCTGCACCACCACGCGCCCGCCGCCATCCCCGCCTTCCGGGCCAAGGTCGATAATCCAGTCCGCCGTCTTGATCACGTCAAGATTGTGCTCGATGACCAGCAGGGTGTTGCCCGAAGCGCGGAGCTTGAAGAGCACCTCGAGCAACTTGGCCACGTCGTGGAAATGCAGACCCGTGGTCGGCTCGTCGAGGATGTAGAGGGTGCGCCCGGTTTGTTTGCGACATAATTCGGCGGCGAGCTTCACCCGTTGCGCCTCGCCGCCGCTTAAGGTGGTACCGGATTGACCCAGGCGCAGGTAGCCCAACCCGACCTCCGCCAGGGTCAGGAGCGGGTCGAAAATTTTTGGTACTGCGCGGAAGAAGTTCACCGCCTCGTCCACGGTCATGTTCAGGGCGTCGGCGATGTTCATGCCTTTGTAGGCGATTTCGAGCGTCTCGCGATTGTAGCGCCGGCCCTGGCACGCCTCGCACGTCACGTAAACCGGCGGGAGGAAATGCATTTCGATTTTGAGCAGCCCGTCCCCTTGACACTTCTCACAGCGGCCCCCCTTGACATTGAAACTGAAC